>JBJFEE010000093.1:0-9365 GCA_051890455.1 Muribaculaceae bacterium | reverse complement strand
ACTGCTTGGCCCATTCTTCATCGCAGCGTTTTGTCACAGCGTAAGGCGAAAGGAGATTGCCCTCCACTCCTTCCTGTTTAGGGAGATGAGCCTCATCGCCGTATACCGATGAGCTGGATGCGTAGACAAATTTCCTGACGCCTTTCTGCCGGGCGGCTTCAAGCATGTTCAATGTTCCCTGTATGTTGTTGAGACTATAGAATAAGGGCATCTCAATGGAGCGGGGAACGCTCCCCCAGGCTGCCTGATGAAGGACATAGCCAACATCTTCACATGCGGCCAAACATGTTTCGAGGTCCTTTATGTCTCCCTTGAAAAATTCATAATTTGGATTGTCAAGAAACATATCGACATTGGCCTGTTTTCCTGTAGACAGGTCATCGAGACAACGGACCCGATAGCCCATTGAAAGTATAGCCTCACAAAGGTTCGAGCCAATGAAACCCGCTCCGCCTGTTACTAAAAACAATGAATTTTCAGGGAATTTCAAGTGTTGGTAACTCATAGTAAAGTATATTTGTTAATTCGATTTCAACTCAAGCAAAGCAACAATAAACTCACGTCTAATATCTTTCCCCGAGGATAATCGACAGTACTTTGCGAATTGACAATCTCAAAGCCTTCTTCATACACAATCGGGGCTTTTATGTCAGCATGCATCTGATGCCTAAAGCGATTCAGTGCTAAACCTTATAGCCTCCGTGTTTTTAATTTGGAAATATAGCGGTCATTGGAAATCTAACCGACAAATTCTGGAGATAATGACATGGAATCCAAAGCATAAGGATGCCAATTCTCAAAAAGCGCCAATATGTTAGACGCAATTCCCTTAATCCTGCTTAAGGCTCAATTGCTTTGAGCTCCAAGCAGTTACTGCGGCACATTGAAAAGATTGAGGATTTGGTCATGATTGGCTCACCTCTTGACTTGCCTGTATTTTTGTCTGTCAGCGCCACGGAGATCACCGCAGTTACTGCATCAGTTTCTTTGAGAGAGACTGATATATGACGATGCAAAGATACTCAATTTCTCGGATATAACTGTATTTGTGGAAGTAAAATTTTGCAAACGCTATCCAAATCAGCCTATTATCAGGCGTCTTTGCCTGACAGCAGTTTATCAAAACTCATTCGACTCCCTCCGTCCAAAGCTGTATTTCAACTAAATGCATCCAAGCATCAGTCTCTCTCAAAGAAACTGATGCTACAACTACGGAGTGCCTCCGTAGCTCAGGCAAACAAAAACACAGGCGACTTAGGAGGTGAGCCAATCATGACCAAATCCTCTATCTTTTCAATGTGCCACGATAACTACTTGCAACTCAAGATTATTTGAGCTTAAGCAGGATTAAGGGAATTGCAATTAAAATCTGTGTGATTGGCCTCGGCTACGTCGGTCTGCCGTTGGCCCGTCTGTTTTCGACCAAATATCCTACAATCGGTTTCGACATGAACCGTAAGCGTGTTGAAGCGCTTATGGAAGGGCATGATGCTACTCTTGAGGTCAGCGATGAGTTGCTCCAGGACGCCATCAAAAATCACGACTTCAAGTGTACGGCAGATATCGTGGACATCCGCGGGTGCAACTTCTACATTGTAGCCGTTCCGACGCCTGTAGATGAGAACAACAACCCCGACCTCACACCCCTTTACGGAGCATCGGAAACCGTCGGTAAAGTAATCAAACCCGGAGATATCGTGGTTTACGAGTCAACTGTATATCCGGGCGTTACCGAGGACGAATGTATACCCGTTGTCGAGAAGGTCAGCGGTCTGAAATTCAACAAGGATTTCTACGCCGGTTATTCTCCCGAACGCATCAACCCCGGAGACAAACTTCATACCGTTGAGAAAATCAAGAAAGTAACCTGACATACTCCTATTCCACGGACAAAGACAATATCGAACTCCTGCGCGGCGAGGGAAGCGAAATACGTATCGCCACCCTTCGTGACTTTCTCACCAACGCCGTGATGACCGGCATGCTTAAACTGACATCCAACGAAGGCGTCGACATCAAATACCACTACTACGAAGCCGCCAGCCCCGCAAATTTCGTCGACTTCATCATCGCCCCCCCGCACCCGCGACGTCTACCTGGCAGAATAGCCCCGCCCGTCACCACCATCCCGCCTTTTGACTTTCTTATAAAAGAATTGAGAGGAAGGCGGGCAGAAGTAACGCCGTAAGAGCATATAGGGAGGGGGAAGGCCGGTGACGTGCGGGAAGTGCCGGGAACCGTGATAGGCAGTGGGGCGGGAGCGTGCCGGCGGCGGCACTTGGGAAGACGTTTTGATTGTTGTTAAACTATTTTAACAAATGGGGAGGGGTAGAAGTGGCGTTAATGTGGGAAATATTTCATATCTTTGCACGTTGAAAAGCATCCTTTATCTGTTGACTTTCAAATGCTACAGATATTTTTGCAATTTTATCGTTTTTTTGACTTTAAAATTGCAGGTTTCTGTTAAATTAAGGACAAGCACAAATTACTTCTGTCAACACCTAAACGCCTATGGGCACACACGGTCCGGCGGGTACTTTTCAAAAAAAACGGGGCAACCGGCAACGGACTCTCCCCCGCCCCTCCTATGAGTTGCGCCATCGATGCGACCGGCTGTAAAGCCTGTAGCCAAGACCGCAAAACTGACCGCACTGTCAACGCCGCCGGCTGTAAAGCAGGCTGTCGCGACGGTAAAACATACGGAACTTGCCGCCAAGGCAAACCGACAGGATTTGCCAACCGGCAAACCGAGGCCAATTTACTCTTAATCACCCCGTAGCGATGTCGGGCAACACATCGCCCTGTTTGCTTCCCCATGAATGTGGCCGGAGTTTTTCTCAGACCTGACCCCATTTACCCTCTCCCGACTGCGTCCGTGCAGTCCCGCAGACACACAAAGCTCTGCACAGCGACATAGCGCCGCTCGCACGCGGCCATACATCACAAGTAACGATATACACTGTAACATTCATCATATTATCGCCTTAACGACAGCAACGTCATGCCCCTCACCCCGCGCCACTAAGCGCGACCCCGGGCAAGGCAGACAGCGAAACCAATCATAAAATCATGAGTCTACGCAAACTGATCACCGCCACATTCGTTGCTCTGGCCGCGGTACTGATACCCGCTCAGGCGCAGCTCGGCATCAAGACCAACCTGCTCTACGACGCCACCACCACCCCCAACCTGGGCCTGGAGTACGGCCTCCCGGGCAAGTCAACCATCAACCTTGTCTACGGCCTCAACCCGTGGACCTTCCACTCCGACTCCAAGGGAGAGCGCAAAGCCAAGCACTGGGTGCTCATGCCCGAATACCGCTGGTATACCTGTCAGAAGTTCTCCGGCCACTTCTTCGGCGTACACGCCATGGGCGGCCAGTTCAACGCCGGCAACGTCAACCTCCCCATCCCCGGCGTCTGGTTCAGCGGCCCCAACCTCGCCACCGAAGTCAAGGACTACCGCTTCGAAGGCAATTTCGTCGGCGTCGGCGCCACCTACGGCTACCAGTGGATACTCAACAAGCACTTCAACTTCGAGGCCGAAATAGGCGTGGGATACAACTACGTCTGGTTTGACAAATACGCCTGCGGCGACTGCGGCAGCAAAATCGCCGGCGGCCACACCAACTACCTCGGCATCACCAAAATCGGTGCCTCGATAATCTACATCTTCTAAAAACCCGCCGCTATGAAATCATTCCGCTTCATACTCACAGCCGCTGTGGCAGCCACCGCGCTGACGGCAATGGCGGGCGTACGGACCGCCAACCTCTCCAAGGCACGCCTCGGCAACGAGGTACGCGTGCGTTTCGACATCGTCCTCGACGACCTAAAGCTCGGCAGCGACCAACAGCTCTACATCACCCCCGTCATCCAGGAAGGTGACAGCGCCGCCGTCCTACCCGCCGTCCTCGTCAACGGACGCAACATGCACTACGGCTACCAGCGCAACACCGCTCCCGCCAACCCCCGTTACCCCGTCATCCAGCACGAGGTATGGCGCAAGAACGGCACCGCCCAGAGCCTCACCTACTCCGCCGAGACCCTCATCCAGCCCTGGATGCTCAAAAAAGACGCACAGGTTGTCCTCCACCAGGACAGTTGCGGATGCGGCGTCGAGCTTGCCTCCACCACCCCCGTACGTTTAGACCTCAACCTCAACCCCGCGCCCCTGATGCGCCTTGTCCAGATCACCCCCGCGGTGACCCAGTCGCCCATCACCAAGCACGAGGGACGCGCACGCGTGCAGTTCGAGATAGACCGCACCGAGCTCCACACCACCCCCTACCGCACCAGGCGCGGCAACCAACTCATCGACAACCGCGAGCAGCTCAAGATAATCGACGACTCAGTCCGCTACGCCCTCTCCGACCCCAACGTCGAGATTGCCTCCATCGAGATTACCGGCTACGCCTCCCCCGAGTCGCCCTACACCCACAACGAGTTCCTGGCCACCAACCGCTCGCGCGCCCTGGCCGAGTACCTGCGCGAGTTCTATAAGCTCCCCGTCGGCGCCACCCGCTACAGCTCCGTCCCCGAGAACTGGGAGGAGTTCCGCCAGCAGGTAGTCAGCTCAAAGGAAATCACCGAGCGTGAGCGCGCCGACCTCCTCGAGCTCATCGACCGTCCCGCCTACGGCCCCTCCGACTACGACGCCAAGGAGCAGGTCCTCAAGACCGACCCCCGCTTCGCCGCCCTCTACCGCTCGAAGATTCTGCCCGAGTGGTTCCCCATGCTCCGCGCCACCAAGTTCGCCATCAACACCATCCTCAGGCCGCAGCCCGACGAGAAACTGGCCGAGATAATCAAGACCAAGCCGCAGCTGCTGTCGCTCAACCAGATGTTCCGCGTGGCACGCCTCTATCCCGAGGGCTCGGACGAGTTCGACGACGTCATAGCCACAGCGCTCAAGTACTATCCCGACGACCCCGTCGCCAACCTCAACAGCGCCGTCGTGGCCATGCGTGAGGGCAAGTACGCCGCCGCCGCCGCACTCCTTGCCAAAGCCGGCGACAGCCCCGAGGCCGAAAACGCCCGCGGCGTCCTCGCCGCACACAACAACGACTTCGACGCCGCCCAGCGCCACTTCGACGCCGCCGGCAACCTCCCCGAAGCCGTCAAGAACAAGACATTACTCAAAGAATAACTACATATCCCAAAATTCACACATATATTATATAACAAACTCATTATTTACCTGAACGCCTAAGGCAGCAATGCCGAAAAAAGACCCGGACAGCGCCGCCGGACCGCCGCAAGGTAGGGACGATGTAGGGACGTGCCTTTGGCACGTCAGGGCGGCAAACGATTTGCCGGACCGACATCGCAAAGCGATGTCCCTACAAAGGCCGAGCACCCCGGGTCAGCCATGCAACGGTATCACCGATACCGCCACCGACCACCGTAGCCGAGAGAGGCTCTCCCTGACACGAGATACGACTGCGACAAAGCCGTCAACAAACAAGAACAATCATATTATTCACATTTTTTAATCAACAACATGAACTTTAAAACCTTATTCTGCGGCATCGCCGCAGCAGCAATGTTCACCGCCTGCTCCAACGACGAGCCCAACGGCGGCAACACCCCCGAGACCGGCGGAGAGCTCTCCGACGGCGGTTACATCACCGTAGGCATCAACCTGCCCAAGCAGGCCGCCGGCGGCATGCACGCCCGTCAGCGCACTAACGCCAACGACCAGTTCGACCACGGTACAGCCAACGAGTATGCCGTCAAAAACGCCATGCTCCTCGTCTTCACCGGCACCGAAGCCGCAGGTGAGAGCAATGCTGTCTTCCACAGCGCTTACGACCTGACCATGACTCCCGGCGGTGTCAACGGTCCCTCGAACCCCGATGCCAACATCACCACCACCTACCTCAATACCGTTCACCTCAACGACATCGAGGACAGCGACTACCTCTGGGGTCTCGTACTTGTCAACTACGACAACATCGTAACCAAAAAGACCCTCTTCCAGCCCAGCCAGGATGGTCTCAAGCCCGACGACCAGTTCAAGGGTCTCATCAGCGAACTCTCGCTCAACAACAACGCCCTCATCAAGGACGCCACCAAATTTGAGGCTATCCAGGGCTACATCACCGACAACTCTTTCATCAACGACGGCCACTTCTTCATGACCAACGCTGTTGTCTCGACCGCCGACGCTAACGCCGCTGCCGCAGGCACCGTCTACACTCTGCAGAAGATTGGTCTCGCCAGCAGTGTCGCCAAGCCCACCGAGGCCGAGGCTCAGGCTTATCCCGCCGCTTCGTTCTACGTTGAGCGCGCTGTCGCCAAGGCTACCCTCGTCGCCGAGTCCGCAAGCACCACCGGTGACCTGGCCGCCAACAATATCACCATCAATAGCGTCCAGTGGGTACTCGACAACACCGAGCGCACCTCGTACATCGTACGCAACGTCGGCGACAACTCGTACATCGCTTACAAGCAGGCCGACAAAGCCAAACGTTTCGTAGGCACCCAAAAAATCGGCACCACCGCCCTCCAGCCCATCGCTGACCTCTACCGTCACTACTGGGCCATCGACCCCCAGTACGACAGAAAGGCCACCCTCGCCACTGCCGTTTCCGCCGGCATGGAGAACAGCGCTATCGCTGACGACCTCTTCAAGGCTGCCGGTTCGGCTAATCCCCAGTACTGCCACGAGAACACCTTCAACGTCGCCAACATGACTCACCAGAACACCACCCGTGCTCTTCTGAAAGTCACCTTCAACCTCCCCGCGGGCAACGACGGCTACCTCTACACCGTCAACAACCTCCAGAGCGCCGGCAACATCTTCTGCAAGCAGTCCGACGCCACCTCCAACGTTGTCAAGGCTATCATAGAGAGCCACTATGTACGTGACGCCATCAAGGCTGCCCTCAAGCCCGGCCAGACCATCAACATCAACGAGGGTAACGTCGACACCTACCTCACCATCGACTTCCAGGTCAACGCCAAGAGCAACCTCGTTTACGTCAACTCCGTATCCTTCAAGGACAACGATGCCTACAACGCTACTCCCGCAGCCTTCGACCTCAACTCCGCCCTCGTCAAGAACGTCAACGCTTCGTTCCAGGTTGTTAGATACGACAAAGGCGTAGCTTACTACGAAATCCGCTTCAAGCACTTCGGTGACGAATACACCCCCTGGCTCAAGGCCAACAACCCCAGCTCGATGCAGAGCACCGCTGAGGCATACGACAACAACGAGAACGACTACCTCGGCCGCTGGGGCATGGTTCGTAACAACTGGTACGAAATCAACCTCAACAGCATCAAGCAGCTCGGTATGCCCGTTATCGGCCAGCTCGACGTTACCAGCGACGACACCCCCGACGACGACAAGATTGTCGAGAAGTGGCTCTCGTTCAAGATCAACATCCTCTCGTGGGCCAAGCGCGTCCAGAACGAGGAGCTCTGATTACCGTTCCCCGAAAATCTCTGACCTGACCGCATGACGGTCAGACCAACCAAACACAGACCCCGGTGCCGCAACGAATTTATGCGGTATGCGGCACCGGGGTTTTTTAAACAACAAACCGCATTGAAAACATCCGTTGCCACCACATCACACGGCAACCCCTTCTTTTGAAATCCCCGAGGCGGTAACGCCACAGGCCGCGGCATGCCGCGACCCTACATGGACCCGCGCAAACCGCCCACAACATATATTTCTATTGCAACAATAAACCAACATCAGCAAAATCTTCAATACTGATATGACGCGTTTTCTGCATAAAATACTCATGAATGCCGCCGTGGCCGCCGCCCTCTGCGTCAGCGCCTCCTCATGCTCGATGATGGAGGACGACAACTCGGACTGCCCCACAGGCCTGTACGTGCGCTTTGCCTACGACTACAACACACAGCGCGCCGACATGTTCCGCGACCACGTCGGCCACGTCACCCTCTACGTCTTTGACGAGACGGGACGCAAGGTGGCCGAGCGCAGCGTCAGCAACGGCAGCGCCCTCAAGCCCCTGCGCGAGTACGGCTACGCCATACACTTCAACGAAGGCGAGCTTCCCCCCGGCAAATACCGCCTGCAGGCCGTGGCCATGCAGAAGGACTGGGACGAGGCCCTCAAAGCTCCCGGCGCCAAATACCGCCGCACCGAAAGCGTATTCAGACACACCGACCTCGTCGTCAGCCTCGACCACAGCGCCGACCCTATCGCCGGCACCAACTACCACGAGGTACGCCACAACGGCGCACCCATGGACACCCTGTGGCACACCCTGCGCGTGACAAGCACCAGGCCCGACTTCGGCCGCAAGGTCCCTGACGTGCATCCCACCCTGCCCCCGTACTCGGTCTATCCCCTTGAGGAGCAGTTCGTCGTCGTAGAGAAGGAGAAGGCCACCTACGCCACCGTCTCCCTCATCCGCGACACCAAGCACCTCAACATCACCCTGCGCCAGATCGACGACCCGGACAACATGTTCGACGACCACTACAGCGTCGAAATCCTCGAGCCCAACGCCCACCTGGCCCACGACAACGCCGTCATGAAGTCCGACTCGCTCCGGTACACCCCCTACGCCCAGTGGACAACCCGCCTGGGCAACAACGGCGGCATCGAGATCGAGGACGGCAACATGGGCTCCGCCGTACAGCGCACCGCCCACTACAACATCATGTTCAACCGCCTCGTCATCGACCCCGACAACATCAAAAAGGGCGCCATCCTGCGCATCAGGCACGTCGGCACCGGCCGCGTGGTGGCACTGATGAACCTCACCCATCTGCTGGCCCAGGGACGCACCGCCTACGAGCTGCAGAACTACCCCCACCAGGAGTACCTCGACCGTGAGTACGACTACCACCTCGACTTCCTCCTCAAAGGCGACGCATGGGCATATTGCGACATCCGCATCAACGTCCTCAGCTGGTCCAAGCGCATCGAAAACATAGAGCTCTGATTTTATCGAAAACCTCGGACAACAACACACAAAATCCCACTCGCGACTCATGAAAATCGCATCCCGTATACTGGGCGTGGCGCTCACGGCGCTGGCGCTGACAGCATGCTCGCAGGACGAGCCGGCCGGCAACGGCCCCGGCGTCCCCGGTGATGACGGCACCGTCACCACCTACGTGAGCATGTCGCTGCAGCTCCCCGCCGGACCGTCCGCCAAGGCACCCGCCCGCAGCAACCCCTCCGGCGGCGAGGAAGGCGATGGCCGCCTCCCCGGAATAAACAACGAAAACACCATCCACGACATCTCGCTGTTCATATACACCGACGTCGCCGGCGGCCCCGGCCTCGACGCCCCCGCCTCGACCTCTTTCGTGGCCACCGCACACTTCACCAGAGAACAGCTCGACGCATATAAAGTCGACGGCAAGGAAAAC
>JBJFEE010000092.1:0-9474 GCA_051890455.1 Muribaculaceae bacterium | reverse complement strand
TGACGGTAAGTATCTCGATGCTATTCAGCTCCACGTCCCAGTCGTAGCCGCAGGCAACGCCCCACCGGTTGACGGCGGAGGCCTGCCCGCTGCGCCGGGCCGTCATGGCCGGACGCGACGATGACGGCTGCGACCACCAGGCTTCGTCGGCGACGTCCTGACATGTGCCCGTGACGGCCACACGCCCCAGGGCGTCGTAGAGGGCGAAGGCGCGGCGGTCCCGGCCATACTGGTTGCCGTCGCGGCTGAAAGCCTGGCGCCCCTCGCTGTCGTAGGCGAAGACATGCGCTTCGGCACCGGGCAGTTTCTTCGAGGTCACGCGCAGCTGGCTGTCGTAGCGGTAGGTGTAGCAATAGTTGTCGACGATGTCGGCGTCCTGAGCGGCACTGCCCGCTCCGGCGAGCGCTTTCGTCGCCTCGGGAGGAATCACCATCAGCGGGTTGCCCCAACTGTCGGTGATGTAGTATGTGTCGGCGTACTCGCCGCCGCCGGCTACCGAGCGCTGCAGGACGGTGCGTCCCGCGGCGTCGGTGAACAGCAGGGTCTGTCTGCCGTCGCCGTCGGTGGTGACGTCGCAGTCCAGCTCGCCCGCTCCGTAGGTGCCGTTTCTGACGGGCAGCCCGGACGGACTGAGGCGCCAGCGTGTCACGCGCCGCAGCGCCTCGGTGGTGCTTGAGCAGGTATGCCGCACGGTGGCGGGATGGTCTTTGTAGGCAGCACCGGCGAGTGCCGTCTTCCCGGCCCTCGCGTCGGCGCTGTGGGGATAGGCAAGGCCGGAGTAGCCGAGGGCGTCGCCGTAGAATGCGTCGGAGGCCGAGGCCAGTGCATCGTCGTCAGACAGGACGCCGGGCAGCTGTGCCGCGCCCACGGGCAGAGGCATCCACTGCCGCACGGGGCGCAGCAGGGCGTCGGAGGAGGTGACGGAGGCAACGTCGTTTCCGCCGCCGTAGTCCTCGGTGAGGGTGGCCGTCTCGGTGCCGAAGCCGCTGAAATAGCGGTGTGTCACCGCCTTCTCTCCCCCGCCGGCGATGGTCTGCGTGGCGGTGATGCGGTTGCAGCCCGCGGGAGACAGGCCGTCGCCGCCATACAGCTCGTAGGCGTACTGCTGCAACACGGTGCCGGAATTGTCGGCGACGCCGGTCAGGCATCCGCCGCTGTAGGTGTATGTGGTGTTCCTGCCCGACGGACTGACGGTGCGCGTGCATCCGACGAGGGGCGTGTGTTGGAAGGTGGCGGTCAGCGATGGACCCGTGCCGCCGGTTTCGCCCTGCGTTATTCCGGTGAGCAGCTGTCCGGTGTAGCCCCAGGTGTAATGGAGGACGGGGCGGCCGGTCTGCGTGACGGTGACGGGGCGGCCGTAGGCGCTGTAGCCCTGTACCCGCTGCACATCGATGGGGTCGCAGCCGCGCAGGCCGGTGATGACGGCGGTAGGCCGGGTGAGCACAGTGCCTCTGCTTCCGGCGAAACGTCCGTATTCGAAACGGCGCATCAGCGTGTCGGCCCTCTCTCCGTCATCCATTATCCACATCTGAGCCACCGGCAGGTCTTTGAGTCCGCGCGAGGCGGCTTCCTTAAAGAAGCCCCGCGTGGCCATGGCGGCGATGGCGGTATGGCTTTCGTAGCGGACTGACCCTTCGCGGGTCCTCGTACCGATGGCCGTAAGGTAGTCGGTCCTGCATGTGAGTGTGTCGCAGCCCCAGATGGGGTCGGTGCCGCTGAGGTCAATTATGCTGTCAGCCGGGATAAATCCCGATCCGATACCTAATCGGTCAAGTTTGCCGGGACGGATGATTATGCCCGATAAGCCTTTGCCGGTGTACAGATACTTTGTGCCTTTGGTACGCGACGAGCCGTCGTCGAAGAAGCGCACGCTGCTCACCGAGTCGCATACGGTGCGCGAGGCCTTGACCGTGATATTGAAGAAAGAGATGTCGTCAGGGGTCTGCCAGTCGTCGACGGTCAGCCCCGTCGACACCCGCTTCACGGAGCGTACGAGCGACTCGTAGTGCAGCCCGGTGGTCACCTGTACCGAGTCGACACGGCGGTAGAAATATGTCTCCTTTGAGAGTGGCTGATAGCCGCCGTCGCGGTATTCGTAGTCGGTGCGCGATTTCAGCCGTGCCTGCGCCCCGATATGCTCGCGGAAATACTGCCGCACGGGACTCTGCCGGAAGAAGGCGAGGTTTCGTTTGAAAGTGGACGGCGTGGGCGTGCTGTTCACGGCCAGTGAACGCTGCGGATTGTTGAAAGTCCCGGCGGAAACTGCCGGAAAGCCTTTGCCGACGGGGACGCGCTGTGCCGCGCAGTCCGTCAGGTCGAACTCGTAGACGGTCTTCACCT
Source organism: Muribaculaceae bacterium (assembly GCA_051890455.1). Taxonomy (GTDB): domain Bacteria; phylum Bacteroidota; class Bacteroidia; order Bacteroidales; family Muribaculaceae; genus CAG-873. Next base: position 7,134 of record JBJFEE010000092.1, on the reverse strand, counting down.
CATGCTCAAGGCCGGTGCCAGAGACACGTTCGGTCACCCGCCCGTAGTTTATGCCGGCCGTCTCGACCGTTTTGCCGGGGAGACGCGAGCCGTGGAGCATGGTGGCGGAGGTGGTGTAGGTCGGCGTCTGAAGAAGCGGATTCTTGTTGTTGCCGGTGTATGTGGCGCTTCCGGAGGTGGCGATGAAATCCTCGGCTGTGATGTAGTTGAAATTGATGTCGCAGCGGCCTTCGCCGTACTCGAAGGCGCGCAGGCGCTCTATGCCCGTCACCCGGTCGGTGACCTTGATGCTGCCGATGCGGATGCCTATGGTTATCAGCGAGTCCGCGCCATTTAAGGTGGAGTCGCCGGGCAAAATCGGGTCGACGGGACCGATAATAATCAGTGAGTCGGGATTTACCGGTCCTGTCCCTATCCGGTTGCGGTCCGACACCGGAAGCCGGACTGAGTTGGACTGATATGTGTATTCGGCCACCACGCCCGAGGCCGACTCGGTGCGTTTCAGCGCGCCGCTGCGGGCATGCGCAAAAACGGGACGCCGCTTTTCGTTGAATTTTCCGGTAGCGGGGTCGACGACGGACAGCACGGTGACGGTGTTTTCGCGGCTGTTGCCGTTGGGATAGCCGAACATGTCGCCGTAGAGCTGCGGCGACTGACGGTAATATTCGAATGTCTGTCCGTCAAGCAGTTCCTGTCCGCTTTTTATCCTTATGGATGTGAGCTGGCGCCTGGTTTCGTCGCTGCCGTCCAGCTCCACGCACCGCACTGCGGTGTTCTCGCTGTTGTAAAGGGTCATGCCAGAGATGTACTGACGGCCGTTGCTCTCTGTGTGGCTGACCTCCACGCGGCCGGTGCGCGAGGTGATGCGCTGCAGAATTTTCCCGTCGGGGAAAACGGTCCGGGACGATGACTCGCCGCCGCCGTCGGGGTCGGGAAGCCACTGCAGGTCCCTGCCGCTGCCGTTCTCGCTCATAGTGATGGTGCGGCTGGGGCGGTAGTGGTCGCGCGTCCACTGCGGCATGGTGGCGTAGACATACTCTATGGTGTCGGCGCCCTCCGGGGTGATTATCCGGCTGAGATGCCATGTGCTTACCGCGGTATAGTCGCGGACAGGCTGGCTGATGTCCACCGCTATGGATGAGTAGACGAACCGCGAGTGCTCGCGTTCGCAGAACTCGTATACCGTGCCGTCGGGCGAGGTGATGCGGAAATCCCTTACCCCCTCCGAGGTCTGACCGATAAATTCTATTTTGTTGCCGCTGACGGGCAGCTCGGTTATCTTTCCGTTTTCGATGACAAACGAGCCCGATATGCCCGGGGCGCTGTAGCTGTAGCGGTCAAGACCGGCGTCCTTTTCGAGCATGCGCAGCGAGCGCATATACTCGACGGCAGCAGTGGCGTCCATCTTGTTGAGATCGTCTGTCGTATATATGACCTCCGGCTTGAGTTCGTCGGGAAGCCCGTCTATGCTGCGGCTGACACTGCCGGCGCCCTCGAAAGTCCATCCCAAGCCTATCCATCCGGGCAAATCCTCCGTCCTTACGGCTCCGATGCGGTAGCTGAGGCCCAGTCTGACTGTGTACGCGCCGACATCCCAGTCCAGCAGGTCATAACTCAGCGTGCCCTGGCCCGAGGACAGGTTTACCACCGCATCAGTATAGCCCGGGAGCGAGGCGGCCTCGGGAGACGGTGCCACAGCCCTCTCGTCCGCCGTCATCACAGGCCATATCGGCGCGGCTTTGTCGGTGGTCTGGCCGTATGACACGGTCACCGTCAGCACAAGCAAAAGCATGCTGAAAATCAGTATGACAGGTCGCTTTACGTTTGTCATGGCGTTTTATGTCCGGATTAGTTAAGGTTCAGTGATTTCATAATGTGACAGGGCTTTGCCGCTTCAGCCGCCGACGTATAGTGTCTTTGATTCGGTAGTGCCGTCGGTATATATCGTTGTCAGCACATAGTGCCCCGGATTCAGGTCAGGCATAGTGTAATTGCCCGATTCATCACCGGTGGCGTGATATATGATGCGGCCCATGGTGTCGCAGACCAGTATTTCAACCTGGCCCGATAGGTGTTGCCCCATCATCTCGGAACAGTTGTTTATCTTATTCTTATCTTTTTGTGCAGCGGCGCTGCCCTCCTGTGCGGGAAAAAGGTAAGCCACGGCATTTCCACCCGTACCGGAGGACGGCGGCGCATCCGTGCAGTCGACAACGGCGACGGGCATCCGGCTGCCGTCGCTGTAAAAATATGAGGTTGAAAACGACAGCGGCGTCGGCAGCGAGTCGGCTGAAAAACGCACCCCAGCAATCATGACCCTGCGCTCGGCTACATTGTAAATCGTGTCGCCCGGCGCCATAATCAGCCGGGGATGAACAGTCATGCTCACCGTGGCCGTGCCATCGAAGTCAAAAGTTTCCGACACAAAGCGGCGCCCATCTCCTTTTACGGGAAAGTCCCTGGCGCAGGTCACCGGCACCGGCTCGTCGAACCGCAGATAGCGCCCGTGCGCTTCCATCTTCGTCAGCCGCAGTCCCGACGGGTCTGACACAAAGTCGCGCCGGATGCCTGCCGCACCGCGCAAAGTCTCGTGTGTCAGCGAATCAACGGCATTAAAGTAAAGACCGGCGTCACCGCGGAGCGAAAGCCCGGAGAAATCCACCACGGCATCCTTTACAATATCACCGTCGCAGAACCCGCTGTAGCCCGAAAGCTCCGGTTCCCCGGCCCTGACAGAGAAAGCGGCCCAGAACGCAACCGCCCGAATCAGCATACCACACAACTTCCGTTCCATCGCTAATTAAATTTTACATTAACGCCACAAATATAAGGTTTTTTAATTAAAATGCAAGGGCTACGGCCGAAAATCGGCTGGACGGCATCTTCGGTGGGTTGGATGGGATTAAAACAGCCCCCATAAACAGGGCTGCGGCCGCTTCCCCGGTGAGGGGGGAGGCGGCCGCAGTGGTTATGGGTGGGATTGCCTTATTCGGCAAACTTGGCGTTGAGGTACTCGCTTGTGGTACTCGCGGTTGAGGCGGGCGATGTTGCTCAGGGGGGCGTTTGGGGACATTCGGCGGCGCATATACCGGTGTTGGGGCAGTTGCCGAAGTCGAGTTGGTCCATCTTTGCTCCCTTGGCGCGGGAGCGGGGTTGGTCAGTCGGGGGTGGATGAGGTGCCGTCGTCGGTAGCGTGCTCTTCGGGATGCTTGAGGTAGTACTGCTCAAGTACTTTCTGGAGGTCGAAATAGTGCGTGGTGACTTTGTCGCCCTTGCGGTTGACCACCTCCATCTTGTCAAAATACGGCGCCTGGAACTCCTGCGACTTCACCGAGCCGCCGCTGAGGTTGAAGAACTCGAACTCGTTGAGCGGATAAGCCACGAACCAGGCCTTTTCGGGACTCTCGCCCGTGCCGCTGCGTGCAATCACCATCAGAATGGAGTCGAGTTTTTTCTTCCAGATTTTGGCGTGGTTGAACTTGCGGTTCTTCTCGTAGACATAGACGCGGTAGGTCAGCTGCGTCAGGTCGAGCGGATTGTTGTCGATGCTTTTCCGGGCCAGGTCCTCAATCTGCCGGCATTCGCCCTTGGTGAGGCTCTCCTGCTTGAAATACAGTGGTCTGATAGCCTCTATCTCCTTTTTGTACGGGTTCTCCCTATAGGGGTTGTAGTCCTCCTGGAACATCGTGCCGTAGTAGAAATAGTGGTAGTCGTCATCGGTCATGATGGTGTCGTTGGACATGAACTCCTTCAGGAGCTTGGGATAGTAGTAGCGCGAGTCGGGATTGGTGGTCTCGGCCTTGATTTTGTCGAAGTCGGGGCGTCCTGTTGTCGGAGCCGACCAGGCGGAAACGGCGGTTACCGCCAGAATAACGGCGGGCAGGATGGCTTTCTTTAAAAGTTTTTTAAGGCCGGACGGGCCTGAGGTGAGGATAAGAGGATTTTTCATGACTGGTTAATGTTTAGTCCCTGCATCGGTGGGGAGAGCGCCGCCCTCCGGCGGCTTCGGCAGAGAATTATGTAAGTAAGTTACTGTCAGGCCGCGGGGGTCTGAACGAGGAGGTTGGCTGCGCAAGCGGCAGCCATGGACAGGGCGACAACTGCCGGGAGGCCTTTGGCGCCCAGATAGTTGTAGAAGCGGCGCGAGGGGAACTGCATTATTTCGCGCCCCCTGACCGTACGAGTGTAGGCGATGCCGCCCAAAAGTACGCCCGCCGCCGAACCGACGATGACGCCGGCCATGGTGTTGGTGAGCATTCCCACGACGGCGCCGACAAGCGCTCCGCCGCTGATGTAGCCAACGCCGACATGGCTGTAGGCTACTTTCTGCGGAATCATATAGGTGATACCCAGGGCTATGAGCGTTGCCGCGCCCCAGAATATCAGCGTATCGTCACCGAAGATGCCGATGCCTCCCAGCCGACACAGCCACATGGCGGCGTAACCCGTCAGTACGGCGGGTACACGCGGCACAAAAACGGCAACAGCGGTAAGAGTAATCAGCATGCTGACTGCTACGATATATCCCATAAATTCTGAGTTTCAGTTAGTTGCAGGCGGAGCACATTCAAGTCCGAAAAGCTGTGCCCCATGGGTTATGCTACAAATTTAACGAAAATAACACTTACATCGTGCCTTTTTCTGACATTATTATGATAATTTAATAGTCATTAAGACCGTCGCCGCCGTCAAACCGGCCCGCATATCCTGAAAAAAGCGTAAATTTGCAACATGACTAACATTGAAAAAGATATGGAGATGCCCGCCGCCCTGAAAGGCACCGGCGACGGCAAAAGCGTACTCATCGTGGGCGCCGGCGGCTTTGTCGGCGGTTTCCTGGCCCGCATGGCCCTCGACTGCGGATACGAGACGTATGTGGGCGTGCGGCAGAGCACCTCGCGGCGCTACCTCGACGACCCGCGCCTGCACTTCGTCGTCCTCGACTATGACGACGCCGAAGCCGAGGCCACGCAGCTCACCGGAGCCGCTCCCTCGCCCGCCGGCTGGGACTGCATAGTATGGAACCTCGGCGCCACCAAATGCGCCGACATCTCCGACTTCGACCGCATCAACTACGGCTATCTGAAACGCTTTGTCGACGTGCTGCACAAGACCGGCCTCGTCCCGGGGCGGTTCCTGTACATGTCGTCGCTGAGCGTGCTCGGCCTGGGCGACGAAAAGACTTTCAAGCCTTTCACCTCGGAGTCCGTCCCCAACCCCAACACCGCCTACGGCCGCTCCAAGCTCAAGAGCGAGGTCTTCCTCGAAAAATATTCCGATCTGCCGTGGATAATTTTCCGTCCCACAGGCATCTACGGTCCTCACGAGAAGGACTATCTGATGATGATCGAGAGCATCGACCGGCATCTCGACGTCTCGGTAGGCTTTACCGAGCAGCAGCTGAGTTTCCTTTATGTAGCCGACCTCGTCACCGCTGTCTTCCAGGCTCTGGCCGCTCCCGCCGACAGGGTCGTGGGACACAAATACATCCTCACCGACGGCGGCAGCTGGACGCAGAAGCAGTTTAGAGAACTAACTCTCAAATACTTACAGAAAGGCTGGGCCCTATCGCTGCGCCTGCCCATGTGGGCCGTCTACGGCGTCAGCGTAGTGGCCGAAAAAACCTCGGCTATGCGCGGCAAAGCCTCGACACTCAACCGCGACAAGTTCAAGATCATGCGCCAGCGCAACTGGAACTGCGACATCACCGACGCCCGCCACGACTTCGGCTACGCCCCCGCCTGGCCCCTCCCCCGCGGCCTCGCCGTCACCGTCGCCGCCTACCTCGCCTCCCGCGGGAAATAACCTCCCCTTGCACCATCCCCGCTTTTTCCGTAACTTTGCATGAATTGCTAATATTATAACATGAATTGCTAATATTATAATTTGAATAAGCCAATCCTGAATATGATTAAGAAGATTATAGCTATTGTGGCGCTGGCTGCGGTTTCGGCCGGAGGCAGCGCGTTTGCCTGCACGTCGCTGATTGCGGCGCCGGGCGCTACCAAAGAAGGGTCGAGCATGGTAACTTACGCCGCCGACAGCCACGTTCTCTACGGCGAACTCTACAACCAGCCCGCTGCTGACCACCCCAAAGGCGCGATGCGCAAGGTCATCGACTGGGACGCCCAGAAATACCGCGGCGAAATTCCCGAAGTGGCACACACTTACGCCACCATCGGCAATATGAACGAGCACGGCCTCACCATCGCCGAGAGCACCTGGGGCGGCCGCCACGAGCTGGCCGGCTCGGGTCTCATCGACTACGGCTCGCTCATCTACATCACCCTCCAGCGTGCCCGCACCGCCCGCGAGGCCATAAAGGTCATGACCGGTCTTGTCGACAAATACGGCTACGGCTCGGAGGGCGAGTCGTTCTCCATCGCCGACCCCGACGAGGTGTGGATTATGGAGCTGATAGGCAAGGGCAAGGACGACCCCGGCGCCGTCTGGGTAGCACGCCGCATCCCCGACAACTGCATCTCGGGCCACGCCAACCACAGCCGCATACACAAATTCCCCCTCAAGGACAAAGAGACCCTTTACAGCAAGGACGTCATCAGCTTCGCCCGCAAGATGGGCTATTTCAGCGGCAAGGACGAGGACTTTGACTTCAGCCGCGCCTACGCCGTCTACGACATGGGCGCCCTCCGCGGCTGCGACGCCCGCGTGTGGAGCTACTTCAACCGCTTCGCCCCCAAAGGCTCGATGGACAAGTACCTGCCCTGGATTCTCCGCGGCGAAGGCGAGCCTTTCCCCCTGTGGATAGAGCCCGCCGAAAAACTCTCGGCCGCCGACCTCAAGAACATGATGCGCGACCACTTCGAGGGCACGCCTCTCGACATGACCAAGGACATCGGCGCCGGTCCCTTCGACGTTCCCTACCGCTGGCGTCCCATGAGCTACAAGGTTGACGGCGTGGAGTATACGCACGAGCGCGCCATCGCCACCCAGCAGACCGGCTTCTCGTTTGTCGCCGACATGAACAAGAACCGCCACGATGCCATGCGCGGCATCCTCTACTTCGGCACCGACGACGCCAACACCTGCGTCTACCTCCCCGTCTTCAGCTCCACCCCCAAACCGCCCTACGAGCTCAGCCACGGCAACGGCGACATGCTCACCCTCAGCTGG
>JBJFEE010000091.1:0-9592 GCA_051890455.1 Muribaculaceae bacterium | reverse complement strand
GACAATTGCGCAGTGTTGATAATAATGTTGTAAGAATACACATCACCATCGCCGTCAGCGCCCCTGGCCATAAATGTCACAAATAAAAAGGCTATAACAAGCCCCAATCGCAGTAGCCGGCCGCCCGGCGCCGACAAGCAATCACCTAATACTCTCATTATTGTAGATATTATCGTAGATTAATAACTCACAAAGTTAACTACATTTTGACTAAAAAGTGTCCGATTGCCCCCAAAAAGTGTCCGATTGCCCCCATCAACACCTATTTCCCGAACTACTGACAATAGTGCCCCACTCCTAAAGCGGCGCTACCATTATCCAATTGCTCCCACTTTACCCACAGCCATATCACCTGCGGGGCGTTCCTCAGCAGCCCCGGTCCCCACATTCTACCACTATCCAAACTAAAACTAAATATTACTGTCCGCTAAAAGCTGAGGGCGGCAAGATAGTATGCCTCGAGCACTGATTATTAGGCGTTCGAGGCTGATTTTTCACGGTCGAGCGAATTTATTAGCTGACCATATACCGACTGTCCGAAAAAATTACTACTTTTGCCCATGGTTATCTTGATTTGTTTGCCGACACAAAGTAACCATAATGGGCTGACTCCTGCAATAGGTGCCAGCCCTAATTTTTCATCTGCCTTCAAAAATGTTTAGCGGACAGTAATATAAAAAATCATGCCGCTTCTCAACCTCCGAACTCCATCGGAGGCGGTTCCCTATACCCGTCCAACTCAAAGACGCCCTGTTTCATGCGCCGAGAACTGAAAATTTGCCGGCAAAATCAAAACTATACCGACATACGACCTTCACGAGCCTTTCCCCGGTAGAAAATTCAAACCATTAACTGAATATCCCTACTTATGACAACTTCAGCCACCCTCTCCCAACGGCCTTTCCGAATACTCCCCACACGGCAGTAGTCACCGAGACGGCAATAACGGAACGCCTAAGCCGTGTCATCGCCCTTAGGCGCTTGACAAGGTCAAGAACCCAACGATGCCGACAAAGCCCCCAATAGGAAATGAGCCGCAGCCGTGTGATGCCGACACACACCGCATCAAGCCGCTCGCGGCAAAAATCGTCCACTCGAAAGGGCCACGATGAATGGTCGCCTCCTACCCCGCGACCCGCCGGTTCAACTCCACCGGCCACAAAAAATCCCCGGACGGAGTCCGAGGATTACCGAGTTAACAATATGTATTACAACAGACCGAGAAGGCCTATTTGGAAACTTGGTCCTTTTGTAATATGTGCATCTGAGCTATACACCCACGACTTGGAGGATAGGGGTGCCGAGTGCACTTTCGATGCTTGATATGGTGTCGATGGTGAAGTTGTGGGTGCCTCGCATCCATTTGCTTATTTCCGACTCTTTTTTGTTTAAAAGTGCCGCGAGATCCTTTTGCTTCAAGCCGCGCTCTTCAAGCACCGCATGAATGCGGTCAACTATAAGAAAGGAAAGGTCAACCCTTCTTCTTACTTCGGGCGACACCTTCGCCCGGCGAGATTCTATAATACTACTTCTTTTCATCACGCGTAAAATTAAGATTGCCAATAATTTCTTTGTCCACAAGATACATTGTGCCGTTCTTTAATCGTGAGGCTATGAATCTGCTTGTGTCCATCAGTGTCTCAACATATTCTGATAGGTTTTCACTTTCCTCCCAAGTAGCGCAGTCCTTGACACCGCCGTTACCAAAGATTAGGATTTTGTCTGAGAGCCTTATGCAGTATAGTCGTAGATTGCCTGTCTCAATAGGGATGGCACTTACTCCATCGGCATATCTTCCCTCATAACGGAAATATCTTTCCAATGCTCCGCATTCTCCGATTCGGTCAAGCCATGCGATTATGGTGTCAATATCTTCATCAAATTCGCAGCCCTCTGGAAACTTTTCAAAGAAGCGTTCAAGTTCAGAAAGTTCCTCTTCATTGAGATGGACGCTGTAAAAGTTTACGGCGTCATGTTCTTCAATTAGTTCTATTGAGTATCGTTGTGTCATATCTTAACCTATAGATTAACTCCGCAAAGTTAATCATTCTTTGTCAATACAACAAACAAATTCACCTAAAAGTTAAGCGGTATTGCGAAAAATGAAGCATAATGAAGAATCTCAAGCATTCAAAAAGGCTGCATCAAAAACATAGTTTTGATACAACCTCTTCATTAACTCTCTCGCCACAACGTCTCCTTTATCGTAGTGACATGGCTCATTACTGGGTGACAGACAATATCAGGTGCACCGGAGCTACGGCGTTGTTCTCATCGTAAGGCGATGCATATATTAGTTCTTGAACACATTCAGTGGATTTGTGTGTCAATGCCCATATTTTCAACGTAGTTGAACCAACCCATTCACGATAGTCGTCGCCCTCGGTTGATGACCAAAGGAAGATGTTTTTTATCCTTTTTAATCCGCAATCTTTTCTGAACTCGTTGACCTTTGTCAAGATTGCCTTCTTGTCAAAATACGGCTTTATGTCGAGCGCATCGTACAGAAGGAGCAACTCCCCTTTGGATGGAAGGTACCAGCCGTTGCCCATCGTTGCGCAGGTGTTGAAGGCATGGTAGTGTTCCATCTTGTATAGCATCTGGCTGTCCAAAAGCCTTTTAAGTCTAAGAAAGTTGTTCAGTCCGGCTATGGAATCGTTCAATCCCACGCTGTGATCAATAGGGGGAATGTTCGATTTCATCATACCCAACGTTGGATGATGAGCCCACGATCTGCACAACTTGCCCTTCTCCTTTGTGGCAGGGCGCCAATGCATAGACATCACCAGGCCATCTTGATTGCGGTTGCCTCGGAGGACGATACACGGCTCGCCCAATATGTCGACATGCTCGCCCTCCGTTAACACGACGCCGCCGGTATCATAGAAATACAACGTGCTATCAATGGGTTCTTGAGCTACGGCAACCACAGGGATGGCGAGTGCGAGGAATAACAATAGTTTTTTCATGTATGCGTTATTTGTTATGATATGTATAGATGCAACTGATGTTTGATAGAACACATGTCAGTTAATGGATTACATATTTAGCAACTTTAGAACCAAGGCGTACAATATAAATTCCTGGTGTTAGGTTGCTAAACGAGCAGTCTGAACCAAGAGTGCGTCCATCGGTGGCGTAAAGTGTAAATATTTCGCCATCAATAGAAGAAATTGCACCGGACGAAACAATTATCTTGCCTTGTTCAATTGCCACATCTTCAATAGATGCGAAGTCGCCGTGTTCGATTTTTGCAAAATTCCAATATGGGTTCTGTGTGAATGCGAGTGGGTCGGCATCTTTTGGAATAATCAGGGTACTATAATTAATCATACCCGAGTTAAATATGGCATTAGCGCCCTCTATTGTTTCAGGGGGTGTCGAACGATGTATCTCAACTTCGGAGAAGCCTCCAGACAGTGAATAATTGCCTAAAAGAGATAGCGAAGCAGGTAGTATTAATTTTTCGCCGAGCCGCGAGCAGTCAAAAGCATGGATTCCTATCACGGTAACTCCATCGGGAATTGTCAACGTACGTAATTCACCCGAACGTGATTTTGAGTTACTGGCGTCATAACCTGCATATTGAAAAGCGAATTCACCTATCGTTTTAAGGTTCTTAGGAAATTGAACGGTCGTAAGGTTTGTGCAATTTTGGAACATAGAGTTAGGGATGTTCTCAAAATTCTGCGGGAAGGTGACGGAAGTGATGATGGTGTTTTCTCTAAAGATTCCGGGAACCGCATTGGTGATATTCTCCGAAATTACAAGATTGGACGGAATATCGCCACTGTATCCAATCAGCCAGTTACCCAGCGACACTTCACCTTGAGGAGCGGACGATACGATGTTTGTATGATAGAAAGCATCTTCTCCTATTGCTTCGAGATTAGATCCTGTGTAGATAAGACGTTCGAGTTTTTCGCAATCAGCGAAAGCATTACTACCAATTGATTTTACGTTCGAAGGTAATGTAATTTCCTTAATAGAGGGGTTTGTAGCAAAACACCAATCAGCAAGGTGTAAAATGTCGTTCGCAACTGTATAACTCTGGTCGGTTCGGCCGGTTGGATAACTTACAAGATAAGGTTCGCCGTCTTTCTTGGCGCAAAGAGCGCCATTAATCATTTTGTAGTTGGTAATGCTCTCCGAAAGATTATAGTTGGAAAGATTATAGCAATTAAGTGCAAAAGGTGCCCGAAGGGTAATCGGACCTTTGGCTGATAGATTCAATTCAGTTATAGTTGAGATATCAAACGCACCATATCCAATCCACATATTTACCGAAACCTTATCATCAACTGTGCGAGGCTCTGAGGTGGCTGTCAGCGATATTCTCCCAATATTGCTTATGGAGAATGCGCCTGCAAAAGCGTCCACAACCGGAGCAGTAAGAGAAAACTCCTCACACGCCCTTGCTGCAGGATACGCAATGACTACCAAATATTCGGGATATAAATCATCCGCATTTATGCGCTGACAAAGAGCACCTTGAATAATTTCAAGAGTGTAATTCCGATTTGAGTCTTTTACGTGATACTTTGGGTTAATTGTAATCGACTCAAGTTTACTACAAACGAAAAATGGATTTCGACGTGATTCGCGGAAACTATTATCATCGACCAATTTGAGACGTGCAGGAATTTCAATGGAAGTTATTTTGGTATAAGCAAATGCCATGTCTCCTATCACGAGTGAAGTATCAAGAGAAGCAGGATTCTCAAAAACGAGAGAGTTTAAAGGACAATATGTGAAAGCGGCCTGTCCGATTACGTTTACACCCTCCGGAATGGACAATTCTGTATAGGAGCAATTATAGAATGAAAAAGAACCAATATAAGATACATTCTTGCCAATAGTAAGGCTCGTTAAGCCCCATCCGTTGTAGAAGCAGTAATCATTGATTGCGGTAACAGGCACGGCCTGTCCGTTGTATTTAACCTCGTCAGGTACAACGACGTCGGGATAGTAGTCGTAGCTATCAACCCATCCAACAAGAGTAGCAACAGGAGCTGGTGCGCCATCGAATTGGAAAACGGCATATTTCAATTTGTCCTCAGTCACATAGCCAAGAAGCGATCCGCCGGCTTGACTTGCTGCTTGCGCTCTGGGAGCTACGCGACGTATATTATCAACCGCAGGATTTTGCGAGGATATACCGCCGCCGGGGTTTGTTTCTGAATCTGTCACTGGTTTAAAAGACCCCGAGCTTGGAATCACGGGATTCTCTGTCTGACGGTCGAAGTAGAAGCGGGAATCGTCGCGTTCGGCTGATTGCGCCCAAATAGATATGGCCGCCGCAGCCAGAATGATAAATATAAAAAGTTTTCTCATTATTTTGAATTGCATGAAAATGGTTGTTTATTTAATCGCCAAGCCGGAAACGATTTGATTTACTTGAATTCCATTTTGGGGTATGTGATGAATACGGGGCGAGCCTTACGTCGCGCTGTTTGAAAAAAGGTTCCTGGCTCCATATAATAAAAGAAAGGATCCCATAGATTGCCTTTAAGTTTGATTTTCTTTCCATTTCTTTCTATGAGGAATTCTTGCTCCTTTTTTGCCAAAGCAGGAAATTCTATATTTTGTAAATAGTCTATACCATCAAAGCCTGCTTTAATCATAAATAAAACTGTTTGGCCAATTTTATCAGCAAGTCTGCCTAATGGTACTTCTTCTTCATAGAGAGAATACCCTTTTTTTGACATATCTTTCCTTTTAAATTTGCTTTTACCATTGATTTTAAGTATGATATCCATGGGCTGAAGTCCTAATCGGTCTGCGGGAGAATAAGGCGCGACTCCTAACACAACAAGAGATTTGTTGTCAGTAGACGGAATCATACGCGCACCGCAAGATATGTCAAGCACCCTATTAACGTCGTCGTCTTGAAATGGATACATACCTAAAGCCGCTATTTCCTTATATCTGTCAATCAATGGTCGGTTGTCATTGACTTTCTGATCCGAACAAATAAATTTCCAAATCTCCGGAGCCGTTTTTTGGTTTGGGTCGTTTAGCTTGGAAGCATCCAATGCTACAATTTCCAAATATAACTTAGACAAGTTGGTTACCTCGGTATGTCCCTCGTGTTGCACTTTACGGTATCGCTGTTTGGTGACATACGAAGTGGTGCGGGTGATATAGTTATACACCGGGCTGGTTGTGCTGCCCGTGTTGATGGTCTCTGTCGTCGGAGGCACATAAGTAGCACTGATAGATTCCTCGGCATTGCGGGCAAGACGGAAAACAACATCCGGATTCTCTTTGTCGCGCTTCATACGGGTTGATAAAAGCCCCCACTCTACGAATGTGTCCAATATTTCTTCATCCAAAAGAGGATCGTCACCCTCAATAAGGTAATCGTAAGTCTTATAATTTGCGAAGTCTACATCCTTAGCCTTCACGACCCTAAGTCCGGGCCAGGATGTATTATACGTTTGCATCACACGACATGTGAACAAATCGCCGGTTTCATTTTTTGGATTATAGAGCCAATTACGGAATTTAACATACAGCTCATTCTCTGGCCAGCGTAATAATTTCAGTGATATTACCGAATCCGTTTTGAAAGCATCCATCGCGGTTTCTGTTTTTGCATCCTTCCCGTTCACCTCAAGAATCAGATCGGCAAGCTCGATGAATTGGTTTTCTTCAGCATTCCCTGAAATTTCATATGGCTCGATATATTCTTCCAACACCTTAGTCACCATAGGATAGCCGACCATAAAATCTGAATTTCGGACATACATAAAAGGCGCCTGTGCCCTCATCTCTGGGCCATACGCCAGCATCAACAGGCATGTGAGTATGGCAAGTACGTATGAGTTACGCATAATGTAAAAAACGCCGCAGGACTCACCTCGTTGGCTTTGGTGTCAATAAAAAAAGCGTGAGAGTCTGTACTTTGTTACTCGTCCCACGTTCTGAGGCTCTGGAATTGCCCTTGGAGTTGAACGAGCAACTTGCAGAGGCCTCACGCAAATATGTAAAATGTGCGGTGACGCACTATATTTCCTCACGGATTATGCGTCGCAGCATTATATTACATATCCACAAGCCATCTACTTTGCTGCTACATTCTTGACTCCAATAGAAATTTTCCAGATTTCAGAACGTCAAGAAAGAGCGTAAAATAAACGCTTTTCAATTATGTCTGCTCCCGCCCACTTTAGCCCATATCGGGCCTCTGCGAGCGATATGCACGCCAAAGTTACAAAATGTTTTTCAATGTTGCACTATGTTGCAGGAAAATTTTTGAGAAGTTTTTTAGATACGAGACTTTGTCCCACCTCCGGCACGCTTATTGATTGTTGAGATTACGATATCAAGTATCCGAGCACGGACCTGTTTGGCCTTCTCGCTTTCGGTCAATAACATGCCCATATTAAGGACAGCCCGGAAATTAAACAATCCGAGCTGAGTGGTTTTGCTCGCCTCATTTATGACATGAGCAAATTGCAACTTAAATTCTTTCAGCTTCTTACCTTTACTTAAAACATAGCCGTTGTGTTTTAATTCATCAGTATATTGAGAGAGATAACGGTCTATGGTTGACAAATCAACGTCATAGAAGTCTGCCACCATTTTCTTGGTAAAGCGGTATTCACCACCAAAGAGCATACCGGTAAATCCAAGATCCTCATAAAGGGCATCCACAGCATAGCGATTGTTCAGCACGTTCTGCCGTTCGATATCTGATGCAGTCAAGTCGTTCATATTACTAAAGTAACACTTTTATTTTGATTTACAGCTATGTGCATATAGTTTTACATTAGTAAGAAATATCGCACTGTGGCGCCCACGAGCAGCGACGGCGCGGCGGGGGTGTTAGGGGCGGGGGGCGGACTTGCGCCACTCGCCGGGCGACATGCCGGTCTTGTCGTGGAAGATTTTGTAGAGCTGGCCGCGCGAGGAGAAGCCACACTCGATTGACACGGCCTCGTTGCTGTAGTCAGGGTGCTCGATGATGAGTTGCTGAGCCTGGTGCAGACGCACATTCGACAGCCACACCCTGAAGGTGGATTGAGTCCTGATGTCGAAATACAACGATAAGTCGCGGCGGCTGACGCCCAGGGCCTGCGCCAGGGCGCCGAGGGTGAGGGTGCTGTCGCGGTAGCCGCAGTCGGCACACCAGCGCTCCAGGGCGGCGGCGATGGCATCGAGGCGCTCCGGTGATATGCCGGCGGCATGGTCGGCGTCGGCATCGCTGCCGGCGAGCTCAGGCTCTGCCACTACGTCGGCCATAGGCTCGATGTTGTAGCCCAACGCTACAAAGCTAAACACAAACAGCAGCAACGACACGAAAAACAGTGGCGCCACATAGAACAGTATGCGCGTGGACACAATGGCTGCGGCAGCCATCAGCGCCGCGACACACAGCTGCACATAACCCATGCGTGTATAGGCCAGATAGGGTTGCATATCGCCGCCGGTGGCGGCCTCAAGGCTACGCCTATGCCGGCGTATCTGTCGCAGCGGGGCAAACAGGAAGAATAGTATGCACGCCAAAAAGAGCCAATACATCACCACCACGGCCTCGCCGATGTGCAGGCTGTGGTGGCTGAGCCAGCCGATGGCAAACGTGCCCAATATCATCGCATAGCAGGCTATGCTCCACACCAGATAGCGCCGTCGCCCGCGGCGCTCGCCATACTCCATATTAAAAAATGAATACCACACCAGGATTGCCGCCGGCGAATAAAACAGCACGTTGACCGCCGCGCCAATATCCTCGCCCCGGGCGCGCAGGTCATAGCGCATCTGCAGCAGGTAGTGCACCGCCAATATCAGCATAGCCGCCACTATCATCCAGCGCGATTGCTCATAGCGGCGATTGAGCCACTTGACATACACGCGAGAGAGAGCCGGCAGCAGCGCTAACACCACAGCCGCCAAGAAGCACCCGAATTGCAGCAGATAGAGCGAGGAATACATATCGTCTGTAGAGGTGTGTGCGGTCAATTTCTTCGCTCACAAAGTTACGTCAAAATCGCTAATTAACAATCATCAGCCACAACTTTTCAGCCACAAACATCAAGGTGGACGCTCACGCGCGGACGCCGGAGGCTGCGCCTCAGCGCAAGAAAGCGCAAGAAATTGGGCCTATAGGCATCGGCGATTTTGCCGATAGGGGAATTTTCGCTATTTTTGTAGAAATTTTTCTCACAACAGCTATGAGCGAGACAGAAAAGACCCCATTGATAGGCCTCACGCTGGAGGGCTTGCGCGCGGTAGCCCAAGAGGTAGGGCTGCCACCCTACGCCGCCAAGCAGCTGGCAGCGTGGCTATACGTCAAGCGTGTCAGCGACATTGCGAGCATGACCGACATCTCTAAAGCCGGCCGCGAGCGATTGGCTGAGCGCTATCGTGTGGGGCTCGAGCCGCCCATCGCCGAGGCACGCTCAGCCGACGGCACGGTGAAATATCTGTTTCGCGGAGCTCCGCAGCGCGATGTCGAGGCAGTGTATATCCCCGACCATGACCGCGCCACCCTCTGCGTCTCATCGCAAGCCGGCTGCAAAATGGGCTGCACATTCTGCATGACGGGGCAGCAAGGCTTTCACGGCCAGCTCACCGCTCATCAGATTAT
>JBJFEE010000090.1:0-47852 GCA_051890455.1 Muribaculaceae bacterium | reverse complement strand
AGACGAATTTTTCAAACAAATCGCTAATTTTGCAGTTGCCAGTTGAACCTGCCCCCCCTCTTTTCAAAACTTTTTTTCAAAAAAATACGGCCAAACACTTGCACGGTTCTAAAAATGTTATTACCTTTGCAACGCTTTTGAAAAAAAGCGCTATTTGGTATTCTAAAAACTCGGGGTTTAGCTCAGTTGGTTAGAGTACGCGTCTGGGGGGCGTGAGGTCGCTAGTTCGAGTCTAGTAACCCCGACAAAGTATCAAATAGCAAGCACGGCTCCTTTCGGGAGCCGTTTTTTTTGTCCTTACGCGCCATTCCCGGGCGGCGGACATCGGTTTTCGTGTCCGGACGTTTGCTTTTATACTTTTATTGTGTAACTTTGCACGACAAGGCCGGTGTGAAAGGTGCCAAGCCTGCGCCGGCTTACGGGCGGCCTTTTGCCGCACCGACAGTTTACTTTACTAACATCCGGCATATCAGGCCGCCGGGTCTGATATACTCAATAAAAATTTTACATTATGGAAAAACGCATTGATGACATTCTGGCAGCCGCCGCAGCCGCCGAGCCTGCCGATATGGACTGGGGGTCGCTGACCTTCGGCTACTATCCTACCGACTACAATGTACGCTGCGAGTACAAAGACGGCAAATGGGGTGACATCGAGGTTTCAGACTCGGTTACCCTTCCCATCCACATGGCCGCTACCTGCCTGCACTACGGTCAGGAGGCTTTCGAGGGTCTCAAGGCCTTCCGCGGCAAAGACGGCAAAATCCGCGTTTTCCGCATGGAAAAGAACGCCGAGCGCTTCCGCAGCTCGGCCGAGGGCATCAAGATGGAGCCCCTGCCCTTGGAGAAGTTCTGCGAGATGGTGCGCCTCGTCGTCCGTCTCAACAAGCGCTTCGTGCCTCCCTACGGCAGCGGCGCCAGCCTCTACATCCGTCCCCTGGAGATAGGCACCACCGCCGCCGTCGGCGTCAAACCCGCCAGCGAGTACATGGTGGTGATGTTTGTCTCGCCCGTAGGCCCGTACTTCAAGACCGGCTTCAAACCGTCCAAAATCTGCATCAGCCGCAACTACGACCGCGTAGCTCCCAAGGGCACAGGACGTTTCAAAATCGGCGGCAACTATGCAGCCTCTCTGGCTTCGGGCGAACTGGCCCACGCCAAGGGCTACAGTGCCATGCTCTACATCGACCCCAAGGACAAACTCTATCTCGACGAGTGCGGTCCCGCCAACTTTTTCGGCATCCTGGACGGCAAGTACGTGACGCCCAAGTCCGACTCCATTCTCCCCTCCATCACCAACCTGAGCCTGCGCCAGCTTGCCCGCGACCTGGGTCTGGAGGTCGAAGAGCGCCACATCCTCATCGAGGAACTCAAGAAGATGAGCGAGGCCGGCGCCTGCGGTACCGCCGCCGTAATCTCTCCCGTCAGCGAAATCGACGACCTCGACACCGGCGAGCAGTTCGTCATCAGCACCGACGGCAAGGTAGGCCCCGTCTCGCAGAAACTTTACGACACCCTCCGCGGCATCCAGTACGGCGAGGTGGCCGACGAGCACGGATGGTGCGAAATCATTGACTGACAAGACATGAGCACGGCCATCGACTGGCAGGCCGAGATAGACCGCCACTACGGCGACGGAAGTCCCGGCGACCCGCGCAGCCCTCTGCGCGCCCTGCTCCTGCGCCACTCGCGCTCCGTGGCCGACCTGGCGCTGGAGCTCGCCCACCGCAACCGGCTGCACCTTGACGACGGCGACATCGAGGCCGCGGCCATGCTTCACGACATCGGCATCATCGCCACCGATGCCCCCGGCATCGGCTGTCACGGCGCCGCACACTACCTGCGCCACGGCGTCGAGGGCGCCCGCATGCTCCGCGCCGACGGCATGCCTGAGTGGCTGGCCCGCGTGGCCGAACGCCATACCGGCGCCGGCATCACCGCCGAAGACATCGCCTCACAGAACCTGCCGATGGAGCCGGGCGACTATCTGCCCGAGACGTTGCTGGAAAAGCTCATCTGCTACGCCGACAAATTCTACAGCAAAAGCGGCGACATGAAGCGCAAGCCCATCGACCGCGTGCGGGCCTCCCTGGCCCGTTTCGGCCACGGCTCGGCCGCCCGTTTCGACGCCCTCGTCTACCAATTCGGGCTGCCTGACTGATAAAAAGTAAATTAACCGTGAATTTTTTAAGAAAATTTAAACGTAATTTAAATTTTTGTTGTACCTTAGCGCAAAATTTGAGCCCCTGCCGCGTCCTTCCCGATAGCCCGGAGAAGGGTTGCGGGCTATAACATATTTATAATCAGCATTTACACAACGTATCAAAGCAATACTAACCCTAAAAAGTACCACAAGCGACGACCTCCTCTCACGGCAAGGCATGACAGCGACTCCGAGCTACACGGACGCCAACCTTGAAAATTGCATTCAATAAATTATTAATATTAATACAGAGTATTTTTCTATGAAAAAAACAACACTACTCGCTTTAGCATGCGCTTTCGGCATCAGCTTCGCCGCTCAGGCACAGGAAGCCACCCAGGAAGTGCAGTATGTTGAAGACCCCGCCCAGGGCTACCTCTTCAACCGTTTCAAGGACAACTGGTTCATCACCGGTGAGGCCGGCGCCAACATCTACTTCAGCCACGGCGACAGCGAGCGCAAGCTCGGCAACCGCTTCGCTCCCACAGCCGGTCTATACGTCGGCAAGTGGTTCTCGCCCATCATCGGTCTGAGAGTCGGTGCTTCGTGGATGCAGAACAAAGGTATCAGCGACATCCCCGTTGGCTTCTGCAAGCCTTACAACGGCGTTTACAAGCAGAAATTCAACGAGTTCGGCCCCGTATTCGACGTTATGCTCAACCTTACCAACTGGGTCTGCGGCTACCACCCCGGCCGTAAGTACAACCTCATCGCCTACGCCGGCGGCGGCGGCTACTGGACATATGAGAAAGGCGACGTTGCCAACGGTGACGAAAAGAACGGCTGGCAGCGTGACGACGACCGCGTCCTCGCTTTCCGCGTAGGTGTCATCAACACCTTCAACGTCAGCAAGCAGGTTCAGCTCGGTCTCGACATTCGCTACACCGGTCTTGACAATCACCGCGACGAGGCCGGCGACGGCTGGAACCGCACCTCGCACGACCTGGCAGCCTACCTGACCTGCACCTACCTGTTCAAGAAGCGCGAATGGAACGCCCCCATCGTTCCCATCTGCCCCGAGCCCGAGAACTGCGACGCCCTGCGCGCACGCCTGCAGGCTGCCGAGGGTCGCATCGCCGACCTCGAGAACCAGCTCAAGGACGCCCTCAACCGTCCCGTTCCCAAGGCTAAGAAGGCTCCTCTCTGCACAATCTACTATCCCATCAACATCTTCCGTCTCACCAAGAAGGACGTTCAGCTCCTCACCGCTGTTTCGGACGTGATGAAGAGCAGCCCCGACAAGCACTACACCCTCACCGGCTGGGCCGACAACTACACCGGTAACGACGTCATCAACGTACGTCTGCGTCACAACCGTGTAAACGGTGTCGAGAAGCAGCTCCTCAAGCTGGGCGTTCCCCAGAGCCAGCTCACCGCCACCATCAACAACGGCAACCTCGTTGACCTCGGCGAGAAGTACGTGGCCCTCGACCGCGCCGTCACCATCGACGAAGACTAATCCCGCCGGTTGACTTATAACCGAACAAAATGCTGCGCCGCATCCCGGCGCGGCATTTTTTGTTACCCTGCCCCCATACAATAATTAAGGCAGTGCCTGCGTTAGTAGTATGACATGAAAGCGATTTTTCATAGCATATTATATAATATACGCCGCGCGATGGCGACGCACCACAAAAAACCGGGCTTCTGCATTTTTTTTCTAACTGCTGCTGTGCTCGCCATCGCTTTTTCAGGCAACATACAGGCGCGCAGCTTCAACGACAAGCTGCTCAACCGCCCGTACGCCGACCTTAAGCGCTGGCACCTGGGCTTTTCGGTCGGCATGCAGCTGATGGACGTATCGCTGGCCAACAACGGCCTCATCACCGACGAGGGCGAGTCGTGGTTTGCCGAGCAGCCGGGATGGGACCCCGGTTTCTGCGTCAACGGCCTTGTGGACCTGCGCCTCAACACCTACTTCAACCTGCGCTTCAACCCCGGCATGTACTTCGGCACCCGCGGCATCCACATGGTCGACGTCAACAAGGGCACCGAGGAGCGCCAGAGCATAAAGACCGCCTACGTCGTCCTCCCCGTCGACCTGAAATTCAGCGCCTTGCGCCTGCGCAACATACGTCCGTACATGACCACCGGCATCATGCCCGCCTTCGATGTCTCAAAGAAGCGCAACGACTTCATCCGCTTCAAGAACATGGACCTTTTTTGGACCGTAGGCTTCGGCCTGGACACATATCTCCCCTACTTCAAGTTCATTCCCGAAGTGAAATTCTGTCTGGGCCTCACCGACGTGCTGCAGCGCAACCGTCCCGACCTCGAGGACGACCCCGACAGGCTGAAATTCACCAACAGCCTCAAAAAGGCCACCTCAAAGATGATTGTCCTCACTTTCTACTTCGAATAAACCAATCCGTCACTGAATAAGCATACCGTATACGGTTTCCGCTGACACCGATGCACATCCGGACCAACATATCACGTCTTGTACTGACGGCCGTGGCCGCCATGCTGACGCTGTGCCTGCCCAACAGGGCGGCGGCGCAGACCGACCCGCAGTTCTCGCAGTACTACGAGGTACCCTCGTTCTACAACCCCGCCGCCATAGGCCGCACCGACTTTATCAACATCCGCGGCGGCGCCCGTCTGCAGTGGATGGGCATCCACAACGCCCCGCGCGACTTCGTCCTCACCGGCGATATGCCCTTCAAGTTCCTCAACAAGCGCTGGGGCACCGGCCTGGCCATGTACCAGGAGAGCATAGGCCTCTTCAGCACCCTCAGCATAGGCGCACAGCTCGGCTTCAAGCTCAAGAAGTGGGGCGGTGAGTTCACCTTCGCCATCCAGCCCGGCATCTACGACCAGAACTTCAAAGGCTCGGAGACCATCCTGCCCGACGATGACGACTACCACGAGGGCACCGACGACGCCGTGCCCACGCAGGACCTCCACGGCACGGCCTTCGACATCGGCGCCGGCGTATGGTACGTACACCGCCACTGGTGGGCCGGCATCTCGGGCCTGCACCTCACAAGCCCCACCGTCACCCTCAACTCGGACACCGGCGACGGGGGCTCGGCAGGCAGCGACACCAACAACTTCGAGTTTCACGCCGGACGCACCCTCTATTTCATGGCCGGAGGCAATATTCCCATAAAAAATACGTTATTTGAAATATTGCCCTCCGTGCTGGTAAAGACCGACTTCACCTTCACACAGGCCGAGATTACGGGGCGCGTGCGGTACAACAAGTTCCTCAGTTTCGGCGTGGGATACAGGTGGGATGACGCCGTCACCGCCACCATAGCCGCCGAGTTCAAGAACTTCTACGTCGGTTACGCCTACGACTATCCCACCGGAGCCATCTCCAAGGCCTCGTCGGGCAGCCACGAGGTCTTTGCCGGATACCGCCTCAAGCTCGACCTGAGCGACAAGAACACCCACCGCCACAAGGCAATACGCATAATGTGACCGCACACCGCGGCACGTCACCAGTCATAAACACATCACCGGAAAACTCCACAACCAATCATATAGAGTATGAAAATCAACACCAACATATTGCTCAGCCTCGGCGCGGCAGCACTCGTGGCTCTGGCGGCCACTACCTCGTGTGCCTCGGGCTCGCGCAGCAGCGCCGGCGGCGAAGTTACCGGAGTGGGCGGCACCAGCTGGGCCGAGCCCACACCCTACGGCATGGTGCTCGTCAGCCGCGGCTCCATGCAGGTAGGTCCCCAGAACGCCGACTCGGCCTGGAACCTGCAGGCCGACCCCCGCGGCATCAGCGTGGACGGCTTCTGGATGGACGAGACCGAGGTCACGAACTCGAAGTACAAGCAGTTTGTGTTCTGGGTGCGCGACTCCATCATCCGCGAGCGCCTTGCCGACCCGTCCTACGGCGGCAACGAGGAGTTCAAGATTGAGGAGGACCGCGACGGCAATCCCGTCAAGCCCCACCTCAACTGGAACAAGGCCATACCCTGGCGCAACCCCAACGAGGACGAGGCCCGCGCCATCGAGAGCGTGTACCGCACCAACCCCATCACCGGCGCCCGCGAACTTGACGGCACGCAGCTCAACTACCGCTACGAAATCTACAACCACACCGCAGCGGCACAGCGCAAGCACCGTCTCGACCCCACCCGCCGTCAGTACAACACCGACCTGCCTGTGCCCACCGACGTACCCGTCATCAGCAAGGACACCGCCTACATCGACGACGAGGGCCGGATTCGCCGCGAGACCATCACCCGCGGCCTCACCGGCGACTATGACTTCCTCAACACCTACATCGTCAACGTCTACCCCGACACCACCGCCTGGGTCAACGACTTCGAGAACTCGTACAACGAGCCCTACGTGCGCATGTACTTCAGCCACGGCGGCTACAGCGAGTATCCCGTCGTGGGCGTAAGCTGGGAGCAGGCCAACGCCTTTGCCAACTGGCGCACCGAGTTCCTGCGCCGCAGCCTCGGCCGCGAGGGCATCTACGTCGAGCCCTACCGCCTCCCCACCGAGGCCGAATGGGAGTTTGCAGCACGCGCCGGCGTCAACGAGAACATGTATCCCTGGGACGGCGACCTCACCATGAGCGACGACAAGGGGTGTTTCTATGCCAACTTCAAGCCACAGGAGGGCAACTACTCCAAGGACGGCCAGGTCATAACCAGTCAGGTGGGCACTTACGCCCCCAACGACTTCGGCCTCTACGACATGGCCGGCAACGTCAGCGAATGGACCTCCACGGCCTTCACCGAGAGCGTGGGCAAGCTGCAGAACGACCTCAACCCGCAGTACCGCTACGACGCCGCCATCGAAGACCCGTACAAGATGAAGCGCAAGATTATCCGCGGCGGCTCGTGGAAAGACGTCGCCCACAACATCCGCTCGGACCTCCGCATGTGGGAGTACCAGAACGAGCAGCGTTCATACATCGGCTTCCGCTGCGTGCGCACGCAGATTGGCTTCGCCAAAGGCACAAAGGCTCCCGGCAAGCGCCGCTGACGCCTGACACATCCCCTCCATTCATCCATTCCCATACCCCACCCGAACAACCAAGCTTTCAGCAATGAACCAGAAAGTGAAAAAAATGCGCCGCGGCATCGGCGCCTTCATATCCAGCGAAAAAGGGCAGCGCTTCTTCAACTTCGCCTACTCGATAGGCGCCGCAGTCGTCATCTGGGGCGCGCTCTTCAAAATCCTGCACCTTCCCGGCGGCAACACGCTGCTGTCGGTCGGCATGGGCACCGAGGTGCTGATGTTCGTGCTCACCGCCTTTGACCGTCCTCCCCGCGAGTACGAGTGGGAGCGCGTCTTCCCCGCGCTGACAGCCAAGGAGGCCCGCGAAGAGGGCGAGCGCCTCGAAGCCGAAGGCCTCACCCCCGCCGACGTCCTCAACAATGCCGGCGGTAACGGCGGCAACGTCACCATCATCCAGGGCGGCACAGTCTCCGCAGGCGGCGGATACGTCGGCGGCGCAGCTCCCGCACAGCACGGCGGCGCTCACGCTCCCGTCACCCTCGAGCCCGCCGAAGTCATCGCCGCGGCAGCCGCCCACGCTCCCGCCGACAATGTCGCCGAGGCCACGGACAACTACCTCGAGCAGGTCAACGCCATGACCGAGGAGATGCGTCACCTGCACGACAGCACCGCCGCCCTCAACAAGGTCAGCGACACTCTGCTCGAAAGCTACCGCGCCATCACCGAGAACTCGGAGAACATCAGCCGCTCGTCCACCGGTTATGTCGACCAGATGGAAGCCCTCAACCGCAACATCCAGGGTCTCAACACTATATACGAGATACAACTCAAGAGCATCTCGTCGCAGCTCGATGCCATCGACCGCGTCAACCGCGGCATCAAGGACATCCGCGACATGTACGAGAAGAGCGCCGAGCAGTCGACCCGCTACTGCGAGGAGACCGAGAAGATGGCCCGCTACATGCAGCAGCTCAACACAGTCTACGAGCGCATGATTCACGCCATGACCCTCAACCCCATGATGGGCGGCATGGCCGGCGGCATGAACGGCGCTGCCGTTCCCCCCGCACAGTCCGGCGCAGGCGCCTCCTCCGAGGCTTGATAATCCAGCATTCTCCAACCTCCTCCCTCCCGCAAAAACCTTTCCAGAATTAACCGCAACCAATGGCAGAAAATATAACACGATTGTCGGCCCGTCAGAAGATGATCAATCTGATGTACATCGTTCTGACTGCTATGCTGGCGCTAAACGTGTCAAGCGACGTACTCGACGGCTTTACCCAGGTGCACCAGGGCCTCAACCGGTCCAACAGCAACGTGTCGGGCCGTAACGACGCCATATACAACCGCCTTGTCGCCTTCACCCGCGACAACCCGGACAAGGGCCGGATGTGGCTCGACCGCGCCACCGAGGTGCGCAAGAACACCGCCGCGCTCTACGGCCTCATCGACTCGCTCAAGCTGGCCATCGTGCAGAAGGCCGACGGCCCGCAGGGCGACCCCGACAACCTCATCGCACGCGACGACCTCGAGGCTGCCGCAGTGATTATGCTCAACCCGGCCAACCGCCGCGGCGAGGACCTGCGCAAGCGCGTCGACCGGTACCGCAAGTACATAACCTCGTTCACTGACGACCCCAAGAAAAAAGCCTCAATCGAGGCCGCGCTGAGCACCGAGCCCATACTGCGCGCCGGTCAGCTCACCCCCTCCAAATGGGAGGACGCCAAATTTGACCAGCAGCCGGCCATCGCCGCCGTCACCCTGCTGTCCAAACTCCAGAACGACATACTCTATGCCGAAGGCGAGGTGCTGAACACACTCCTCAGCAACGTCGACGCCGGCGACGTCCGCGTCAACGAACTCAACGCATTCGTCATACCCCAGTCGCGCCTCGTCATGCGTGGCGGGCAGTACCAGGCTCAGATTGTCCTGGCCGCCGTCGACACCACGGCCCGTCCCGACATCTTTGTAAACGGCCAGCGCCTCGGCAACGACCGCGGCCTGTACACCGCCGGAGCAGGCGCCGCGGGCAGCTTCTCCTACAAGGGTCTGCTCGAACTCAAACAGCCCGACGGCTCAATCACCAAACTGCCTTTCGAAAGCGACTATACCGTCATCGAGCCCATGGCCACCGTCAGCGCAACGATGATGAACGTCCTCTACGCCGGTATCGACAACCCCATCGGCATCTCCGTCCCCGGCGTGCCTATGTCGTCGGTAAACGCGTCGATGACCAACGGCTCGCTCGTCCGCAGCGGCGACCACTGGGTGGCCCGTCCGCAGGGCGTGGGCAAGGAGGCCGTGGTCACCGTCACCGCCACCATCGACGGCCGCCAGACCAATGTCGGCACCACCACATTCCGCGTACGCAAACTCCCTGACCCCACGGCATTCATCGCTTTCCGCGACAGCAAGGGTAACACCGACCACTACAAGGGCGGCAAGCCCTTCAGCAAGACGCTGCTGTTAGCCGCTCCGGGCCTCGAGGCCGCAATCGACGACGGACTGCTCGATACCAAGTTCAGGGTGACCGGCTTCGAGACTGTCATCTTCGACTCGATGGGCAATGCCCTGCCCGAGGTCAGCTCCGGCGCCAATTTCTCGTCGCGTCAGAAGGAGGCTTTCAAGCGTCTCAAGCGCGGCCAGCGCTTCTACATCTCGCGCATCAAGGCCATTGGTCCCGACGGAATAACCCGCGAGCTTTCGCCCATGGAGGTTATAGTGGGATAAGACACGCATTAACAGGTATTTATATACGTCAATATACACGTCAACATATATGACACTGAATTTCAAACGCATAGCCGCGGCCGCCGCAGTAGTGACGATAGGCGCCGCCTCGCTGATGGCTCAGCAGCAGAGCACCGCGACCCTCTCGCGCAAGAGCGCCTCGGAGCGCAACCGCAAGGAAGCCCAGGCCGGCCCCAAGGTCACCGACCGCATGCAGGCCCATTACGAAGCCGACGGCAAGTCCATCACCGATGCCGACCGTCAGTGGATGCGCGTCATCTACCGCCATCTCGACCTCGACAAGGACAAGAACGCCGCCCTTTACTTCCCCGAGGAGATTGTGGACGGTCAGGAGAACCTCTTCCGCATAATCATGCGCCTGCTGGCCAACAATCAGCTCTCGGCCTACGAGTACCTTGACGGCCGCGAGGTCTTCACCGACCAGTACAAGCTCAAAGTGGCCGACCTGCTCGACCGCTTCCACATCCTCTACACCCCCGCCAAGGGCAGCACCGAGCGCAATCCACGCTTCACCATCGAGGAAGCCGACGTGCCCACAAATGAGGTGCTGTCGTACTACGTCATCGAGCGCTGGGAGTTTGACTCGCGCACAAACCGCATGAAAACTATCGTCGAGGCCATCTGCCCCGTGCTGCACCGCTCGGGCGACTTCGGCGGCGAGGCCGTCAAATACCCCATGTTCTGGGTAAAATACGACGACCTGCGCCCCTGGCTGGCCAACCAGACCATCTTCACCAGCGACGACAACAACCTGCCCACGTGCACCTACGACGACTACTTCCGCATGACGATGTACGAGGGCGACATCTATAAGACACGCAATCTGCGCAACAAGTCGATGATGCAGCTCTATCCCGACCCGGATGACCTCGCCCGCGCCCAGGACTCCATCCAGAACCGCCTCACCAACTTCGACAAAAAGTTGTGGGTGCCCGACCGCGAGGACGTGATAGCAGCCAAGGACGGCAAGAAAGCCAAGGCCGACAAGGCTGACGAGGCTATAGCCACCGGTGACCCCGCCACCGATGCCGCCCTCGAGCAGGCCGCCGAGGAGAAAGAGACCAAGTCGGCCCGCCGCTCCACCCGCCGTTCGTCCAAAAAATCCTCCCCCAAGGTAAAGCAGCAGAAGGCCAAATCGCAGCCCTCCGTCTCGCGCTCCGTCAGACGGCGAAAGTAAAAAACATAACGGCGTGATAAATCACGCCCGCAGTCCAAAAAGCCCGCAAAACAGCTGACAAACAGCCTGTTTTTCGGGCTTAGTTATTTGCAAAAAATTTTGCCATGGCACGCCTGATGTTGGCCGAGGCATTTTCGGGTTTCATGGCCTCCACAAGGTCCGCGTCTTCGCCTACAGCAGGCAGCACCGCCGTGAAACCGCTTTCCAGCAGCATTTCGGCATCGCTGACGCGGCCTGCGACGGCGATAACGGGAATACCTTTGGCCCGGCCTCGCTGCAACACCCCGAAGGGCAATTTGCCGCCTAACGTCTGCCTGTCGATGTGTCCCTCGCCGGTAATGATGATGTCGGCGCCGGCAATAATTTCGTCAAACCCGATGGCTTCAAGCAGCGCCTTCGAACCGGGCACAAGCCGTGCGCCCAGAAAGGCCGCCATCGCCGCTCCGACGCCCCCGGCTGCACCTCCGCCACGGATGGCAAAGAGATTTCTGCCTGTACAACGTTTCGCCACCTCGGCAAAATGCTTAAGACCTCGGTCGAGCTCCTTACACATCTCCGGCGTAGCGCCTTTCTGAGGTCCGAACACAAACGCGGCGCCCTGTGGGCCGCACAGAACATTGTCGACATCGCAGGCAACTGTAATCTCAATCTCAAAAATACGTTTGTCGAGGCCGCTCATGTCTATTTCGGCAATATCATTCAAAGCACCTCCGCAAGGCCATAATTTCCGGCCCTCTGCATCCAAAAACCGCACACCAAGCGCCGAGAGCAGTCCCATGCCGCCGTCGACGGTAGCGCTCCCGCCGATGCCCATCCCAATCCGGCGGCATCCACGTTCAAGCGCGTCAGCAATCATCTCCCCCGTCCCTAAAGTGCTCGTAAGCATTGGATTTCTCCCGTCCTCAGGCACCAGACCCAGTCCCGAGGCCTCGGCAAGTTCCATAACGACACACCTTCCGTCATCGACAAGCGCATACCGCGCCGTCACCGCCTCTCTCAAAGGTCCCTGCACACAACACTCCACCTCCTTGCCTCCTATAGCCTCCCGCACAGCCTCCACAAATCCCTCGCCGCCGTCAGCGACAGCGACCACCCGCACATCAGCACGGGGACACACCTCCCGCACGCCACAAGCCGCCGCCTCCCCCGCCCGCCGGGAACTCAGACTCCCCTTGAACGAGTCACAGGCAACGACAATCTTCTTAATCTGGCTTTTATCCATAATCGAGATGAATTTGGAATTCGCTTTATGCAATTTTCTCCAAAATTACTGAATTTTCAACTAATGCATCTTTTATTCAAATGTTAAAACTTCTTCTTGTTATGTAATAATTTAAAATTTCTTTATATTTTTGCTACATGTATCTAAACCGGCAGAAGCCTGACAACGGGTAAAGCGGGTGGGTGCATGGACATTTTTTGAAAAAGCGTTTACTTACGCTCTTTCCTGACGTTCTGAAATCCGGAAAATTTCTTAGGTATAGTCAGGGATGAGGCAAAGAGTAGATGCCTTATGGAGATGTTTATTCCACCGGCAACCGACACGGGAGTGTAAGTTGTCAGTGCTATTGTACATATTCTGCGTGAGGCTTCTGCACGTTTGCCCGTTCAGCTATACCGGGCAATTCCAGAGCCTCAGAACGTTGAACGGGCAACGGTAAGGTTCTCACGCTTTTGTTTTTAAACCCTAATCAAGCCGATGTAGAGAGCCCGGAGGCGAGACAATATTATGAAATCATTATTACATTTACATCGGTCCAACCCGCTTGCATGCGGCAACTTTGCCCCGCCTTGTTTTTTGAAACCGATTGCCGCTCTGCTGCTCGCACTACTTGTCGCCGTTCCCGCCGTCTTTGCCGACGCCCCGCTGCATCCGGGTCTGATAAAACTCAGCAACAGTCCCGAAGACATCAAAATTGCCACGGACATCACTGGTGCAAAGCCTCTTAAGGCCAACGAAGTAGCCTCGTACACCGAATGGGAAAGCCTCGGCATGGCCTCCTGGCACAACAACACCTGGGAATTTCTGCTGAAAGGTTACATGGGTGAGATCGGCGAAAATCACTTTCAGGTATGGAAACGCACCAATACCGACAACCCGGAACTTATACAAATAAAACTGGAAGGAGTATTCGGAGGCGCCGATTTTATAATTGACGGCAATACCGGCACATACGAATGCTCTGCCGCCCGTCAGCCGACAAACTATGACTGCTCCGGCAGGGATGGGGCAACCCTTTCAAAGTATGAAGCTTTCATAACCAACGAAATTTCGCCTTTATTTTCTTTGCCCGGAGGTAAGATCCTTTTCAGTTTAGGATTTTATTATACAGATACAAGATCCGTCTCCTGGCAAGTCGCCATTGTCAATTTTGATAATGCTCCGCAGTTCGGCTATACCATTGAAGGACGCCATATATATGGTAAAGACGAGAATACAGCTACCATAAGCCTAAATCCTACCGGAGCAACCAAACAGTTCAAATATTTACTGTCTTCTGGATACACCGGTTCTACCGATATTTTTAAGAAACATTCCGACAAGCTTCAAACGGCGACAACCTCAATCACAGTGCCGCTTGAAACAGGTTGCCGAACTCTCCACATTCTGCCGTGTGACGCCGATGGCAACTGGCTGGGATTTATAGAATATGACATATATATTTTAAACCATCCAACATTTGATATACAAAGCAACCGCGGTGACAGCTACGAATGGATTCCATACGGCTCCGCCACTATTCACGAGGGTGTTTGCAAAGACAATAATGCCAACGTGGAAGGAGCGCCTGAAACTTTCGTCTGCGAGGCCCTGACGCGCAAAGACGCTCCGGGCAAATTCCTGCGCATTGTCAACCCTTACTCTCCCCAGTCGCCCGTTGGCTCGGTAGTGCTGGCCAACGGCAACAGCCGCTATGAACTCAACGACGAGGACTTTTACATCGACATCAACCTGGAGGACAAAGACAAGCCCTATGTTTATAACCGTCCGGTTGGTCTGGAACTTTTCAGTGAATTTGACACTAAATTTGGTGAAGACGGATGGAGTCCTGTCGGAACCGAGACTTATTCGACACACACTCAGTTGCTGAACGGCACAGACCCGGCAAAAATCGAGTATGCCACCTATAAATGGAATCGGCTGTATTTCGGTCAGCGGTCACTTGAAATAGAACTTTCGGAGTGCAGTCTTCAGCTGCCGGACAAAAATATCTCGGAAGACATGTCTCTGACCCTTCAGGCCGACAACAATGTTGAGTATATCAAGTATGCTTTTGTAAAGGATGGCAAAGGCAGGGATATCGCCGACAAGATAGCAGCCGGGGATGCCTCGCTCACCATATACACTTCTCCCGTTGACAAGGCAGTCTCACGTTCGGCCGAGCGCACCGTCACCATCAACGTTCCCTCCGATATTCCCGACAATATCAGCCGCATCGTTGCTGTGCCCTACACCGCACAATCAGAGATTGTCGGCACCTATCTTGACAGCGAGATAAATCTATGGTATAACATAGGCTCCGCTGAGGTTACAGGCGGATTTGAATCTATGGGACTGAAACCTTCAGCCACAGTTCAGCAATATCTAACCTCCATGAAATTCCGCCTCGTCAAGCCATTTGCAAATAAAAGGGCAAGCGAGTATATTTATATAGATACCTCAGACCCTCAGTCTGTCAATATATCATCAGACGGCGAGACCGAAGATATACATACCGGGCTCTATTTCGCTGGACATTCAAAATATAATTATATACTTTTCAATAC
Organism: Muribaculaceae bacterium; assembly: GCA_051890455.1. Classification (GTDB taxonomy): domain Bacteria; phylum Bacteroidota; class Bacteroidia; order Bacteroidales; family Muribaculaceae; genus CAG-873. Next base: position 33,018 of record JBJFEE010000090.1, on the reverse strand, counting down.
CGCACATAATTATGTAACAACGGGTGTTCTGAATTTGAGTCAATACAACGTACCTGTATTGAATGGCCGTACGATTACCGCCCCCGAAGAATCAATGGTTTATACGGAGGTCATCCCCGAAGATACCGAAATGAGATTTTACTGGCTTCCTGAGGGCACCATCACCCTTCCCGAATGGAAGAAAGCAGCCGGTGTGGGAAGCGTGACTATCGATAAAGCCGACACAGACACCCCCGTCGAATATTACAATCTCCAGGGCGTGAAAATCGCTGAGCCGGGTCCCGGCCTGTACATACGCCGTCAGGGCTCCAAAGCGCAGAAAATCCTGATTCGCTAATCGTTTAAACCCTCCAATTTCCGCATGTGGGCAGAACCGGCTGACCGGCGTCGCCCACATGCTTTTATTTTTGCATCTGCCATACCATCAGACACGGTGCATTGCAAAAGTATATAAATTGTTGTAATTTTGCACGTCGTGTCGCGGCTAAACCGGGCCCGGCATGTCCCAAACCCCAAACATGTCACGATAGCATGTCCGATTTTATGGCAATATTGCGGCGCTTTGTCCCGCCGTACAAAAAATATCTGGCTCTGAGCATATTCTTCAATATTCTCACAGCCTTCCTCACACTTTTCTCCTTCGCCCTCGTCATCCCCATCCTGCAGATGCTGTTCCAGGTCAATACCGAGCACTACAGCTTCATGCCCATGGAGAGCATCAATGACCTCAAAGAGGTGGCGGTCAACAACTTCTACTGGTACATTCAGGAGCTTATCGTCAGCGACGGTGCCGTCTTCACACTCGGCACCTTGGCCATCGCTCTGGTGATAATGACGGGTCTGAAGACCGGCGCGGCCTACCTGGGCATGTATTTTCTCATTCCCTTGCGCGCCGGCGTGGTACGCGACATCCGAAACTTCGTCTACGACAAAATCACCACCCTGCCCATCGGCTATTTCACCGGCGAGCGCAAGGGCGACGTCATGGCCCGCATGAGCGGCGACGTGGCCGAGGTGGAGAACTCGATAATGGCCTCGCTGGACATGATTTTCAAGAACCCGGTGATGATTGTCGTATGCCTGGTGATGATGATTGCCGTATCGTGGCAGCTGACGGTGTTCGTGCTCGTCCTGCTACCGCTGGCGGGAATAGTGATGGGCCGCGTGGGCAAGCGCCTCAAGCGCAGCAGCCTGGAGACGCAGAACCAGTGGGGCGTGATAATGTCCACCATCGAGGAGACCCTCGGCGGACTGCGCATCGTCAAGGCCTTCAACGCCGAGGACAAGATGCGCGACCGCTTTCACGGCGAGAACCAGCGCTTCTACAACCTGTCCAGGCGCGTGGCGCGCCGACAGCAGCTGGCGCACCCGATGAGCGAGTTTCTGGGCACCGCCGCCGTCGCCATCGTGCTGTGGTTCGGCGGATGGCTCATCCTCGGCGGCCACAGCAGCCTCAACGCCGCCGAGTTCATCTACTACATGATTATCTTCTACAGCATCATAAATCCAGCCAAAGACCTCACCAAGGGCGCCTACGCCATTCAGAAAGGCCTGGCGTCGATGGAGCGCGTCGACAAGATACTCTCCGCCGAAAACCCCATCGCCGACCCGCCCGCCGGAGCAGCCATGACAGCCCGCACGGGCGACATCGAGTACCGGAACGTCTCGTTCAGCTACGGCGAGCACCGCGTCATCGACGACGTGAGCATGCGCATTCCCGCCGGCCACACCGTGGCGCTGGTGGGACAGTCCGGCTCAGGCAAGTCCACCCTGGCCGACCTGCTGCCGCGTTTCTATGACGTCGAAAAAGGCAGCATCACCATCGACGGCACGGACATCCGCCAGATGCGTGTGCACGACCTGCGCGCAATGATGGGCAACGTCAGCCAGGAGGCCATACTTTTCAACGACACTTTCTACAACAACATAACCTTCGGTGTCGAAGGGCCGGTCCCGATGGATGACGTCATCGCCGCCGCCCGCGTGGCCAACGCCCACGAGTTCATCGAAGAGAGCGAGGAGGGCTACCGGACCGTCATCGGCGACCGAGGCTGCCGCCTGTCGGGCGGCCAGCGCCAGCGCATCTCCATCGCCCGCGCCGTCCTGCGCAACCCCGACATCCTCATCCTTGACGAGGCCACCAGCGCCCTCGACTCGGAGAGCGAGCACCTGGTCCAGGAGGCCCTCGACCGGCTCATGCGCGACCGCACGACGCTGGTCATCGCCCACCGTCTCAGCACCATCGCCAACGCCGACATGATCTGCGTCATGCACGAGGGACGCATCGTCGAGCGCGGCACTCACGACGAGCTGCTGGCTCTGAACGGCTTCTACCGCCGCCTTGTCGACATGCAGTCGTTCTGACTCCACTAACCCATTCACCACCAAGCAAACTGCAACAACTATGGATACGCCCCGGCGCACAATGATGCTCATCATAAACCCCATTTCGGGCAACGGACACAAGGAAGGTCTGGCAGACAAAATAGCCGCCCGCGTCGCCCCCGCCGGCATCACCCTCGAAGTGCGCGAGACTGCCTGCCGCGGCGACGCCACCACCCTCGCCCGCGAGGCCATCGACCGGAATTTTGACGCCGTCCTGGCCTGCGGCGGCGACGGCACCGTCAACGAGACCGCCCGCGCCGTCCGCGACACCGGCATGACAATGGGCATCATCCCCGCCGGCTCCGGCAACGGCCTGGCGCGCCACCTCGCCATCCCCGTCGACCCCATCCTCTGCCTTGACGTCATCCTTGAGAACCACCGCGAGGACTGCGACTACGGCACCGTCAACGGCCGGCCGTTTTTCTGCACCTTCGGCGTGGGCTACGACGCCGCCGTTTCCGACCGCTTCGCCAACTCGGGACGCCGCGGCAAAGTGAGCTATCTGCGCAGCGCCATCGAAGAGTTCATGCACTTCCAGCACGAGCGCTACACCCTCAACGTCGACGGCGAACTCATCACTGACGACGCCTTCCTCGTGGCCTGCTGCAATGCCTCACAATACGGCAACAACGCCTACATCGCGCCACAGGCATCCCTCACCGACGGCATGCTCGACCTTATGATTATCCGCAAGGCCTCCGTCATCGAGACCGTCATGGCCGGCATCGACCTTATGGCCGGAATGCTTGACCGCAACCGCCTCATCGAGCCGCGCCGCATGAAGACCTGCGTCATCGAGCGCGACACCCCCGGCCCCGCCCACCTCGACGGCGAGCCCGTCCAGCTCGGCACCCGCCTCGAAATCCGGTGCCATCCCCGCGCCCTGCGCCTCTTCACCCCCTCTAAACGTCCCGAATTCCGCCCCCTCATCACCCCCGCCGAAGACACCCTCCGCGACATCCAGATTGCCCTCTCCCACCTCCTCGACTGATTATCATAAGTATTCCCGTTGGGTTTAACATATTTTGGGGTGGGGAGCGAGGGTATTTGCGCGAAATTTCGTAACTTTGCGTGATTTTGCATGCGCGGACGCAGAGGTCTGCGCTACAATGACATAACACTCGAAAAATCATAAAGTACATTTTATACACATTTCAATCATTATTTAATGAACGTTATCAAAAAAACCATCGCCCTGCCTGACGGCCGTGAGATTACTCTGGAAACCGGCAAGCTGGCCAAGCAGGCCGATGGAGCGGTTGAGTTGCGCATGGGCAACACTATGCTCCTGGCAACTGTTGTTTCGGCCAAAGAGGCCGGCGAGGGCGTCGATTTCATGCCCCTCACTGTTGAATACAAAGAGAAATTTTCGGCTGCCGGCCGTTTCCCCGGCGGTTTCCTGAAGCGCGAAGGCCGCGCCAACGACTATGAGATTCTTACCTCGCGACTTGTCGACCGTGTGCTTCGTCCTCTGTTCCCCGACAATTATCACGCTGACACTTTTGTCAACATAACCCTCTATTCAAGCGACGGCGAAGAGATGCCTGACTGCCTGGCCGGCCTGGCCGCATCGGCCGCCATTGCCGTCAGCGACATCCCCTTCAACGGCCCCATCAGCGAGGTTCGCGTAGCCCGCATCAACGGTGAGTTCGTCATCGACCCCACCTTCGAGCAGCTCAAGGACGCCGACCTCGAACTCATGGTAGGCGCCACCTACGACAACATCATGATGGTTGAAGGCGAGATGGACGAAGTCTCCGAGACCGTCCTCCTCGAGGCTCTCAAGACCGCCCACGAGGCCATCAAGGTGCAGTGCCTGGCCCAGCTCGAGCTGGCTAAGGCCGCCAACGCCGAGACGAAGCGCGAATACTGCCACGAGGTCAACGACGAAGACCTCCGCGCCGACGTCCGCGCAAAATGCTACGACAAGGCCTACGCCATCGCCAAGACCGGCAGCGCCGACAAGCACTGGCGTCAGGATAGCTTCGACGCCATCTGCCAGGAGTATATCGACAACCTCCCCGAAGAGGAGCGCGAGGAAAAGACTCCGCTGGTAAAGCGCTACTACCACGACGTTGAAAAAGAGGCCATGCGCCGCTGCGTCCTCGACGAGGGCGTACGTCTCGACGGCCGCAAGACCACCGAAATCCGTCCCATCTGGGCCGAGGTGGACTACATCCCCGGCCCCCACGGCTCGGCCGTCTTCACCCGCGGCGAAACCCAGGCCCTCGCCACCGTCACCCTCGGCACCAAGCTCGACGAGAAAATTCTCGACGACGTGCTCAACCAGGGTCGCGAGCGCTTCCTGCTCCACTACAACTTCCCCCCCTTCAGCACCGGCGAGGCCAAGGCACAGCGTGGCGTAGGTCGTCGCGAAATCGGCCACGGCAACCTGGCACACCGCGCCCTCAAGCGCATGTTCCCCGATGACTTCCCCTACACCTGCCGCATCGTCAGCGACATCCTCGAGAGCAACGGTTCGTCCTCAATGGCTACCGTCTGCGCAGGCACCCTCTCGCTCCTCGACGCCGGTGTGAAGATGAAGAAGCCTGTCGCCGGCATCGCCATGGGCCTCATCAGCGACGGCGAGAAATACGCCATCCTCTCCGACATTCTCGGTGACGAGGACCACCTCGGCGACATGGACTTCAAGGTCACCGGCACCGCCGACGGCATCACCGCCACCCAGATGGACATCAAGTGCGACGGCCTCAGCTACGAAATTCTCGAGAAGGCTCTCAACCAGGCCCGCGAGGGACGTCTGCACATCCTCAACATCATCAACGAGACCATCCCCGCACCCCGCGAGGACTACAAGCCCCACGTACCCCGCATCGTCACCATGCTCATTCCCAAGGAGCTCATCGGCGCCGTCATCGGCCCGGGCGGAAAGGTCATCCAGGGCATCCAGGAGGCCTCGGGCGCCACTGTCTCCATCGACGAAATCGACGAGGGCGGCTACATCGAGGTCGCTGCCGCCAACAAGGCCAGCATCGACAAGGCTTTGGAGATGATCAACGCCATCGTCGAGCTTCCCGAGGAGGGCAAGACCTACCACGGCGTCGTCCGCTCCATCATGGATTTCGGCGCTTTCGTCGAGTTCATGCCCAACCGTGACGGCCTGCTGCACATCAGCGAAATCTCGTGGGACCGTCTGCCCGACATGGAGGCCAGCGGCCTCAAGGAAGGCGACGAGGTCGACGTCAAGCTCATCGAGGTCGACAAGAAGACCGGCAAATTCCGTCTGTCCATGCGCGCCCTGCTGCCCAAGCCCGAAGGCTGGACAGAGCCCCAGCGCCGCGAGCGCGGACCCCGTCGCGAAGGCGGCGACCGTCCCCGCCGTGAGGGTGACCGCGGTCCCCGCGGACCCCGCCGCGAAGGCGGTGACCGTCCCCGTCGCGAAGGCGACCGCGGTCCCCGCCACAACAACGACGCCGAGTAACCGACACACAGACAACTGAAACACATCCGCTCAGGCGGTGAGCCCCCAAGGCCCACCGCCTTAGTTTTTTATATCAATAACACACCGTCTTCTAAACTATATTGCCACTCACTTGTCTTTATTATAAAAGACAATATCCGATGAACACCATACCCAACAAACGAAATATACAGCAGCCGGTGGCCCGTACGGCCTCCTTGCCGGTTTACGAAAGCTCCAGACTTACCTGGGGCACTATATTCTACCGCTTCCTCGTAGGCCTCGCCGTCCTCGCCGCCTCGGCCCTTGCCGCCAACGCCCAACAAGCGCCCGACGACCCCAACCTTGAGCCCGGCAACGTCATCCTCCCCGTCAACAGCGGCATCGGCGTCCAGCGCGGCGCCAGCGTCGGCGGCGACAACGCCGACCAGCCTCTCCTGCCATCCACAGACTCGCTCCTCTATGCGCAGCGGCAAAACTACACTACGCCCATCACGGACGCCACCTCACAGCAGTTAAGCGCCCGGCAGCAAAACTATACCACTCCCATCCCTGAAGGCGATATGAGCCAGTATAACGGCGGATATTCGGCACCTCCCGCCCAGGGTGCGCCCGTCTTTCCCGGTTACGGCACTCCGCTGGTGCCACAGCCCTCATGGGCCGTCTCGCCTATCGACTTCCAGGCCCTGCTGACGGCCATCAACAACCAGACCTTCGCTTCCAACCAGCTGCCCATGGTACAGGCCGCAGGCCTCTGCGGATGGTTCACATGCAGCCAGTGCGCGGCAATAATGAACTGCTTCGATTTCGACAGCAACCGCCTCCAGGTCGTACGCTACCTCGCTCCCCACATCATCGACCCCATCCGCTGCCAGCCCATCATGGACCAACTCTCCTTCAGCGACGACCGCCAGACCGCCTGGCGCATCCTCTCCGGCGCCCGCCTATAAAGCCACACACAGCCATACCGCCTACCATCCACACCATCTAAGCCCCTCCCGAGGGTGTGTCAAAATAGCCTGAATGTAGGGACATGCCTTTGCATGTTGGACCAATATGCTGTCTTTCAGGCTTAACATCGCAAAGCGATGTCCCTACATCATTAAAATCACACATTTTGACACACCGCCGCTTTTTCGCCTGTCCGGTTGTCCGTTTATCCCTCCCCTCCTTTACCACTGTGGAAATCGCTTGCGTTTTCCGGCGCCTCAGCTCCGCATCCATCGTCCGGGCAAAAAAAGAGCCGGTACATCTTCACAGACTGCCGGCTCGGGATGCTATTGGGGATGTGATGAAATTATAAATGCATAAATATGGATCAGTATAATCTGTCAGTTGCTTTTATGCCTTATTCTTATGCAAAGACTTGAGTTAAGAGGTTCGGGTCTTTAGGGTCTTTAGGGCCCTTAAGGGCTTTAGGAACCTTACCCTCTTCACTGGATAAACCAGGTGGCGAGGGTGCTGTTCTCGGCAAGGGTCATCAGCCAGTTGTAGACGGGGCTGGCGATGCCGAGGAGCATGATGCCGCCGACGGTGACGATGAGGCCGAGGCGTTCGCTGCCAGTCGACTGGAAGGTGGCGATTTCAGGCTCGCCGGGAGTGATGTACATCGACTTGACGACAAGCAGGTAGTAGTACAGCGAGATGATGGTGTTGATAAGGGCTATCAGCACCAGGATGTATATCGCTGTCGAACCCTGGGCAAGCGTGCCGGTAAAGATGAAGAACTTGCTGAAGAAGCCTGCGAAGGGAGGAATACCGGCCAGCGAGAACATTGCCAGCATCATGCAGAAGGCCAGCTTGGGGTTGGCCCGGGACATACCGCGGTAGTCGTCGATGGAGGTCCGGCCGGTGGCGTTCTCAACACTCTGTATCACGCCGAAGGCAGCGAGGTTGCTGAAGATGTAGACGAGTATGTAGTACATCATAGCGGCCATGCCCGTGGCGTTGTTGGCGATGACGCCGAGCATGATGTATCCGGCCTGCGACACTGACGAGAATGCCAGGAAGCGCTTGGCGTTGCGCTGGCGGATGGCGAAGAGGTTACCGACGGTAATCGTGAGAATGATGATAGCGTAGAGCATCCACTCCCAGATCTGGTGATAGACGCAGCCGAAGGCCTGCGCCATGATGCAGAGGAAGGCGAAGGCGGTGGCGCCCTTCGAGATTACCGACAGATAGCTGGTGACCGATGTGGGAGCACCCTGGTAAACGTCGGCGGTCCAGAGATGGAAGGGAACGAGGGAGAGCTTGAAGCCGACACCTGCGATGACGAAGGCGAGGGCGAAGACGAGCATCGACGAGTAGTTCTGATAGAGCTGCATGTAGATGCTGTCGAAATAGAGCGAGCCTGTCAGGCCGTAGACAAAGGAGAGGCCCATCAGGAAGATTGCGCTGGAGAACACAGCCGTGAGGATGTATTTGACGGCGGCCTCGTGGCTTTCGTACTTGCCCTTGTTGAGGGCCACCATTGCCGCCAGGGGCAGCGAGGCGCTTTCAAGACCGATGACGAACACCAGGAAGTGGCGGCCGCTTATCATCAGGTACATGCCGAAGAGCGTCACCAGCAGCAGCTCGTAGAACTCGCCGCGGCGTATGGCCATCATGTCGCTGTTGGCCCATTTGATGCTCTGCAGGAGCACGAGCACCACGCCTATGTTGAGGATGCCCTTGATTGCGGCTATCACCGGCGAGGTGACGTACATGCCGCCGAAGGCCGTGACCTCGTCAGCGGCGCCCAGACAGCAGGGGAAGAAGCCGAGGACGGTCACCACCGCCATTGCCACCACCGAGAAGACCGGCAGGCCCGACAGTGTGCGCCTGGGCATGAAAATGTCGTAAAGAAATACCAGCAGGAAGACGGTCAGGAGGCCGATTTCCTGTTTCATGGCTAAAAACTGAGAGTAGTCCATTTTTTATGCTTGGTCTTTGTCCGCTCCGGCGTCCCGGAGGACGCGGGAGACGGATTTTTATCGCTTGGATGCGGAATTTATCGCTTTGTGGATGATTTCAGACTGGTTTGTACCGGCAGAGTGCGGGAGTTACCTCATCACATGCCGATTACTTTGAAGATTTCAGGGACGAAAGTGAAATTGATCAGTTCGGTAAAGAAGTTGGGGAAGCAGCCGATGGCGGCAACGCTGACGATGAGCGTTACGGCGCTGAGGCGCTCCCACCATACTGCATCGGTGAGCGACAGGTGGTGTTTGTCGTAGACCGGACCGAGGAGCAGCTTGCCCACTACGCGCAGGATGTAGACTGCAGTAATCACAATCGAGCAGCATGCGGCGATGGTGAAGACACGGTGGAACATATCGGCGTGCTGGAACGAACCGACGAAGATTGTCATCTCGGCCACGAAGCCCGACAGGCCGGGGAGTCCCAATGAGGCGAAACCGGCGATGACGTAGGAGACGCCCAAGAAAGGCATAATCTTCATCAGGCCGCCCATGAGGCGGATGTCACGGGTGTGCGTGCGTCCGTAAATCATACCGATGAGGGCGAAGAAGAGGGCCGTCATCAGACCGTGCGAGAGCATCTGCATGATAGCGCCGGTCATTGCCGTGGTGTTGAGCATTAGGATGGCGAAGAGCACCATGCCGCAGTGCGAGACGGACGAGTATGCGTTGATGTATTTGAGGTCGGTCTGCACACATGCGCTGAAGGCGCCGTAGACCACCGAGATACCGGTAAGGATAAGGAAGATGAAGGCGAGCTCGTTTGCGGCCCAGGGCATCAGGTAGATTGCCACGCGGAAGCATCCGTAGCCGCCGAGTTTCATCAGTACGCCGGCGTGGAGCATCGACACTGCCGTGGGTGCGCAGGCATGACCGTCAGGGCTCCATGTGTGGAAGGGGAACATGGCGCCGAGGACGCCGAAGCCGACGAAGGTGAGCGGGAAGAGGTAGCTCTGCCAGCTGTGGGGGATAGCGTCGTTCTTGGCAATCTCGAGGATGTTCCAGGTGAGCTGGCCGCCCTCGGGAGCCGAGTGGTAGTAGATGCCTATAAGGCCGAGCATCAGGAAGGCCGAGCCGCCCATCAGCATCAGCGTGAGCTTCATGGCCGAGTATTCCTTGCGTCCCGTGCCCCACAGGCCAATGAGGAGGTACATGGGGATGAGGGCGACCTCATAGAACATGAACATGGTGAAGAGGTCCACGCTGATGAAGAAGCCGAAGACGCCGGTGCTGAGGAGAATCAGCCACAGGAAGAAGCCTTTGGGGTTATCGATTTTCCACGAGGCGAACGAACCGGCGAAGACGATGATGCTGCTGAGGAGCAGCATGGCAATCGAGATGCCGTCGACGCCCACGGCGAGGTTGATGTGCAGCGGCGCGAACCACTCCCAGCTGCCGGTGAAGAGCATGGGTGCCTCGTTGCCGGCCTGGCGCATGCCCAGATATTCGCACAATACGTATGCCGACAGAGCCAGCAGGGCGGTCGAGCCGACTACGGCAACGGCGCGAATCTGCTGCACGTTGCGGCAGAGGGCAATCAGTCCCAGCATCAGCACGGGTATCACCACAAAGTATATCAGAATATTTTCAAACATTTTGTAATGTGATAAAATTCAAGTTGAAAGAGATTGGTTGCCGGTTTACATCAGGCAAATCACGGTTATAGCGCCAAGGAGCAAAGCGCCTGCCAGGTAAATCCAGGCGTAGCGGTGAACCTGTCCTGACTGCAGGCCTTTGATTGACCAGGATGCCTTGTTGGTCACCCAGGCCAGGCCGTCCATCGAGCCGTCGATGACATGGCGGTCGAACCATGCGATGGGGCGGCAGATGCGGGCAAAGATAATCTTATGTGTGACAAACTGGTAGAGCTCGTCCCAGTAGAAACGGTGGAAGCACCATGTCCACAGGCGCGGGAGAGCCTGACGCATGCGCTCGGGCAGGTTGTTTTCCTTGCGGTACATCACCCATGCCACACCGATGCCGACGACGGCGATTGCCAGCGAGATTGCGGCGATACCCCAGTCGAAGTGGTGCATGATGTCGTAGGGCTTGCCGTCCCAGGTGACGAGGTCGCCGAAGGGGATGAAGCCGGCCACGCAACTGACGGCGGCGAGGAATACCAGCGGGAGGGTCATTGTCCAGGCCTGGTCGTGGGGGTCATGCTCGCCTTTGGGAGTCTCGTGGTCTTTCCACCAGAAGATGAGGAAATAGAGACGGAACATGTAGAAGGCGGTGAGACCGGCTACCAGCGACATCCAGATGTATGCCACGATGTCGTAGCCGAAGCAGGCTGCCAGGATTTCGTCCTTCGACCAAAAGCCCGAGAAGGGAATGATGCCGGCGATGGCGAGACAGCCGATGAGGAATGTCCAGTTTGTAATGGGCATGTGCTTGCGCAGGCCGTGCATGGCGGTGTAGTCGTTCGAGCCTACGGCGTGGATGATGGCACCGGCGCCGAGGAAGAGGAGGGCCTTGAACATGGCGTGTGTGAACAGGTGGAACATCGAGGCCATGTAACCGGCGGCGTCATGGATTTCGGGACGTGCAACGCCCAGCGAAACCATCATGAACGCAATCTGCGAGATTGTCGAGAAGGCGAGGACGCGCTTGATGTCAAGCTGCGTGCAGGCCACCATTGCGGCATAGAGGGCGGTGATTGCGCCCACCACGGTAATCCATTCGAGTGCGAACTCCTCCATCAGGTAAACCGGGAAGAGACGGGCGACCAGGAATACGCCGGCCACAACCATCGTAGCGGCGTGGATGAGGGCCGACACGGGAGTCGGGCCTTCCATGGCGTCGGGGAGCCAGATATGCAGGGGCATCATTGCCGACTTACCCATGCCGCCGACGAAGATGAGGACGAGGGCCCAGGTCAGTGCCGAGCCACCCAGGAAGGTAGCGCCTTCGGTCGACAGCAGCACGGCTGTCGGGTCGGAGGTCAGCGTCACGAAGTCGAAGGTCTTGGTGTAGTACGACAGGATAAGGATGCCGATGAGGAAGCCCAGGTCGGCAAAACGGGTGACGATGAATGCTTTTTTGGATGCTGCCACAGCCGAGGGCTTGGTGTAGTAGAAACCGATGAGCAGGTAGGATGAGGCGCCCACGAGCTCCCAGAAGATGTACATCTGGAAGATGTTGGTGGCGACAACCAGACCGAGCATCGAGAAGCTGAACAGCGACAGGAAGGCGTAGAAGCGCTGGAAGCCTGTCTCCCACACCCCGTGATGGTCGCGCATATAGCCCATGCTGTATAGATGCACCATAAACGAGATGGTGCTGATGACTACGAGCATCATGGCCGAGATGGGGTCGAGCAAGAAACCGAGTTTGATGACCAGATGCTCGGTGAACTGCAGCCAGGTGACGTTAAAGACGGTGTACTGCTGGCGCACGCCGTCGGCGATGAAGGCGGGGTCGACGCTAAAGAAATATACGTATGCCGTGTAGTAAGACAGCAGCATTACAGTGCCCATGCCCAGGCAGCCGAGGATACCGGCTACGGGGTGTTTCATCTTCATGCCTGCAAGACCCAGGAACACGAACATGAACAGGGGAATCACTAAAATCAGTAAAGGTATTGTAACTCCCATGGCGCTCAGAATTTCATTTGGTTAAGACCGGTGACGTCGACATTGCGGACGCTGCGGTAGATGTTGATGATGATTGCTATGGCCACGGCTGTCTCGGCGGCTGCAATGGCTATTGCGAACAGCGAGAACATCATGCCTTCGAGCTGACCGGGGAAGAGGTAGCGGTTGAAGACGGCAAAGTTGATGTCCACCGAGTTGAGCATTAGCTCAAGCGAAATCAGCATTGCAATCATGTTTTTTCGGGTGAGGAACCCGTAGACACCGCAGCAGAACATTATCATGCTGGGGATCAGGTAGTATATCGCGGTAATTTCCATATATTTCCTGTCTTTTACGGGTTAACGTTTACGGGCGACGACCACGCCGCCGATTATGCAGGCCAGGAGAAGCACCGAGATGGCTTCAAAGGGCAGCAGATAGCCGCCGTCGCCTGTCGACATCATTGTCTGGCCTATAAGTTTCATGTCAGGGTTTGACATTTCGGGGAGTTTGGCGAAAACCAGGCCGATGCGGGTGACAAGGCACCACAGGCCCGCGGCCAGCATGGCCAGTGCGGCCACCAAGCCCATAACACGTCCCCTTGAGGCCAGCAGCGGGGCATCCTCGCCCGGCTGGTGGGTAAGCAGTATGGAGAACACGAACAGCACCACTATGCCGCCGGCGTAAACGGCGATCTGCACGGTACCGAGAAATTCGTAGTCCAGCATAAAGTACACTCCGGCGGTGGCGAAGAGCGTAAACAGCAGGTAAGTGGCCGAGCGCAGGATTTTGCGCGTGGTCACCGCCATCACTGAGAACACTACCAGTGCCAGAGCGAGGATAAAGTAAATAATAATACTTCCTACGGAATCCATTTTATATGAACAGTGGTAATTGAATGATTTTTCTGCGTTTCGGGGTGCCGGGGCTTATTCCTTTTTGGCGGCTTCGCGGGCAGCCCTGAGTGCGGCGGCCTTTTCGAGGGCGGCACGGATTTTTGCCTCCTTCTCGGGGTCGCCTGCGGCGGCAGCGAGAGCGGCTTTGGCCTTGTCGTCAAGTTCTACGGCGGGCTTGGGTGCCTCGGTCTTGGGAACTTCGGCGGCCTTGGCGGCTTCGCGGGCGGCTTTCAGTGCTGCGGCCTTTTCGAGTGCGGCGCGTATTTTGGCCTGCTTCTCGGGGTCGCCTGCGGCGGCAGCGAGGGCGGCCTTGGCCTTGTCGTCGAGTTCTACGGCCGGTTTGGCTGCCTCGGCTGGAGCGGCACCTGCTGCTTTTGCGGCAGCGGCGGCCTTGGCGGCAGCAATCTTGGCCTCGCGGGCTTTGGCTGCGGCCTCAAGCTGCTCGGGAGTGGGAGCGGGCTCCTCCTTTTCGGGCAGGTAGTTGAGCTGCTCGACAAGGGCCTGACGGGTGAAGGTGGCCTGCTCGAAATCGTTGCTGAAATCGAGGGCGTGTGTCGGGCAGTTCTGCACGCAGAGCTGGCAGAAGGTGCACGAACCCAGGTCGTAGATGTACTTCACCAGTTTTTTCTTCTTGGTGCCTGCCAGAGTGTCTACCATCTTTGTCTCGAGACGGATTGTGCCGTTGGGGCATACGCGCTCGCATGTGCCGCACGCTATGCACTTGTGGTTGCCGTCCTTGTCATAGATGAGCTCAAGCTTGGCGCGGAACCGCTCGGGCCACTCGTGGGTCTTGCGGTTTTCGGGGTATCGCTCGGTAATCTTGGGGGTGACGAATTCCTTGCCGGTTACAGCCAGGCCTTTGATAAGGCTTGCGAATCCGTTGCCGAGGTCCGAGAAATATTCTTTAATACTACTCATTCTTTGTTGTTGTGAGCTATCTTTATATATTGAGCTTTTGTGAAACTTACTCAGTGGGTTCAATCCCTTACCTGGCCTCCGACGATGTCGAGGAGTTCGGCGGTGATTGACTGCTGACGCAGTTTGTTGTATTCGAGGCGCAGGCTGTCGAGCAGCTTCTTGGCGTTGTCGTTTGCGGCCTGCATCGCCATCACGCGCGCAGCCTGTTCGGAGGCGCGGTTTTCGGTGAAGATATCCTGCATGGTCGACATCAGGAACATCGGGAGCACGGTGTTGAAGATGGGACCGGGAGCGGGCTCGAAGATGTAGGGGCGCTCGGTCTCCTCGGCCTTTTCCTTGGTGAACGTCGAGGCCAGCACGGGCAGCAGCTGCTGCGACTTGGGACGCTGACGTCCGGCCGACAGGTAATTCATGTACAGCACCTCGCAGTTGTCAATCTGCTGTCCCAGGAAGTTTTTGACGATGGCGTCGGTGAAATTGTTGACGTCCTCGCCCTCGCTCTTCGAGTTGATGAATTCGTATCCGAGGTCCTGCGTCGAAGCCACCACCTTTACGCCGGCGACTTTCATACGCGAGCAGGCTCCGGCCAGTTTGTGACCTATGGGACAAACTGTTATCGTAGCCTGGGGGAAGCGTGCCCTGAGGTCGCTTATGCGGGCCACCACCTGTTTGTAGATGTTGACGTTGTAAGCGCCGCACAAGCCTTCGTCGCTGCCCCATACCAGCAGCAGGACGTTGCGGGTCTCGGCGGGTGCGTTTACCAGGGGCGAGTCGAATTCGGCGTCCGACGACAGCAGATTGGCGATGATGGTCTCAATCTGGCTGCGGAAAGGCACCAGACGGCGCAGAGCGCCCTCGGCCTTGTGCATTTTGGCCGACGAAATCATCTTCATGGCTCCTGTAATCTTCTCCGAGGATGCCACCGAGGCGATACGTCCCTTTAAGTCCCTTAGTGTTGCCATTGGCTTTTACGGTTGGTGGGTTGAATATCTCTTTGTTGTTTCCGCCGTCGGGCGGTATTATTTGCTGTACTGTGCCGAAATCTCGCCGGCGGCTTCGGTGAGCTTGCTCTTGATGTCGTCGTCAAGCTTGCCGGCGGCGATGGGAGCGAGCACGCTGTCGTTGTATTTGGCGTGGAGGAGCTGCACGAGCTGTTTCTCGAAGTCGGCCACCTTGTCGAGGGGCACGTTCTGGAGCAGGCCGTTTACACCGCAGTAGATGACGGCGACCTCGTCGGCGACAGCCCAGGGATGGTACTGGGGCTGGACGAGCAGGCGCTGGTTCTTGCGGCCCTTGTCGATGACGCGTGCCGTGACGGCGTCCATGTCGCCGCCGAATTTGGTGAAGGCCTCGAGCTCGCGGTACTGTGCCTGATCGATTTTGAGTGTGCCTGCCACCTTCTTCATCGACTTGATCTGTGCCGAACCGCCCACACGGGATACGGAGATGCCCACGTTGATGGCGGGGCGGATGCCCTCGTTGAAGAGGCCGGTCTCAAGGAAAATCTGGCCGTCGGTGATGGAGATTACGTTGGTGGGGATGTATGCCGAAACGTCGCCGGCCTGTGTCTCGATGATGGGGAGGGCCGTCAGCGAGCCACCGCCCTTGACGATGGGCTTGAGGGGAGCGGGCAGGTCGTTCATCGTCGAGGCGATTTCCTGATTGTCGATAATCTTTGCGGCGCGCTCAAGCAGACGCGAGTGCAGGTAGAAGATATCGCCGGGGTAAGCCTCACGTCCCGAGGGACGTTTGAGGATAAGCGAAATCTCGCGGTATGCGACGGCCTGCTTTGACAGGTCATCGTAGACGATGAGGGCGTCGCGGCCGGTGTCACGGATGTACTCGCCGATGGCTACGCCGGCAAAGGGGGCGTAGTAGCGCATCGATGCCGAGTCGGCTGCCGTTGCGGCGACCACTACGGTGTAGTCGAGTGCGCCGTTGCGGCGGAGGGTCTCGACTAGTGCGGCCACCGACGAGGCCTTCTGGCCTATGGCGACATATATGCAGTAGACGGGCTTGCCGGCCTCGAAATACTGACGCTGGTTGATGATGGTGTCGACGGCGATGGCGGTCTTGCCGATCTGTCGGTCACCGATGATGAGCTCGCGCTGGCCGCGGCCGATAGGAATCATGGCGTCGATGGCCTTGATGCCTGTCTGCAGAGGCTGTGTCACAGGCTGGCGGTAGATTACGCCGGGAGCCTTGCGCTCAAGGGGCAGACGCATCAGGTCGCCCTGGATGGGTCCGCGGCCGTCGATGGGCTCGCCGAGGACGTTGATGACACGGCCGAAGAGGCCTTCGCCGACGGGAATCGAAGCAATCTCTCCGGTGCGTTTGACCGACATGCCTTCGGAGACTTCGTTGACGTTGTCCATAAGGATGACGCCGACGTTGCTTTCCTCAAGGTTTAGGGCCACGCCGGTGACACCGTTCTCGAACTCTACGAGTTCGTTGGCGCGGACGTTGTCCAGTCCATAGACGTGTGCCACGCCGTCGCCTACTTCAAGCACTTTGCCTACTTCGTCGAAGGTGACGTGTTCGTTGACGTTTTCAAGCTCCTGCTTTAAAACTTCGGATATCTCGCTGGGATTGATCATTGCAACCGGTATGCTAAGTTTATACTCTAAATTTAAAATATGTCAGGGCCGGAGGCTCCGGCTGTCTGTATCTGTTTTTATGGATGAACCTTTGACTGACGGGGTTTATTTCATCAGGTTTTGTCTCAGTTCGTTGAATTCGTTTCGCACCGAAGCGTCGAGGCGCTCGTTGTCGATAGTGATAATGAAGCCGCCGATTATTTCGGGGTCCACGAGGTACTTTATCTCGGCTGTTCCGCCATTGAGCTTCGAGTCCACAAGCTGCTCGAGGCGCTTGCGGTCGGCCTCACCGAGGGGCATTGCCGAGGTGATGGTGACGAGGTAAATCGAGTTTGCCTCGCGGTAGATGTCGCGGTAGGCCAGAGCCATCCACATCACCAGGTCGAGACGGTTGTTCTTTGCCAGAAGTTTCACAAAATCGGCCAGCGTGGCGCCGCCCTTGTCGGCGGCAGGACTGCCGGCGGCCTGCAGGATGAGCTTTTCCTTCTCCTCCTTGGGCATAAACGGATTAGCCATAGCCTTCTGGAGGCCGGGGACAGCCTCGAAGTTATCAATTACGGCCTTCATCGCGTCGTAGAGGGCAGTCTGGTCGTGCCGCTCGAGGGCGAACTCGTAGAGGGCCTTGGCATATCTGTGGGGAATAAGTCCGTTGTCCATGCTTTGCCGGGTTTGCGTTATTCTCTCTTAAGATTTTTCTTAAGTGCGATGGTTATTTCTTTTCGGAGGCTTTGCCGCCGTTTTCTATCTCGTCAAGGTAAGTGTTCACCAGTTTTGACTGCGCTTCGCTGTTGTCGACCTTATTGCGTACAACGCGGCCGGCAACGTCGAGGACAAGCTGGCCGAGCTGCTGGCGCAGCTGGGTCTCGGCCTGTTTCTGCTGCTGGGCGATGGACTGGCGTGCGGCCTCCATCTCCTTCTGGGCGGCGGTTTTGGCCTCGTTGCGTGCTTCCTCGACAATCTGCGTCTTCATGCGGTCAGCCTCACGCAGGATGTCGGCCTGCTTTGTGCGGGCCTCGCCAATGATTTTGTCGCGCTCCTGCTGGGCGTTGTCCAGCTGCAGCTTGGCGTTCTGCGCGTATTCCACACCTTTGTCAATGAGCGTGGCGCGGTTATCCACTGATTTGATGATGACGGGCCAGGCGAACTTCCACAGGATGAGGAAGAGGATGGCGAAACCGACGAACATCCAAAAGACAAGGCCAAAGTCGGGGGTGAATAGTTCCATTATATTTTGCTTGGAAAATAAAATACAGACTTTTTAGGAAGGCGGGGTGTTATGCCGCCTGATGCCCGGCGGGCCGGAGAACCGGAAAATCGAGAAACTCGGAGTGCCCGATGTTCCCGAAGATTCGGGGAGCCCGATGAGCAAGGAGGGAGCCTCCGCCGGCAGCGCCGCGCGTGTCCCGGGTCGCTGGCGCGGCCGGGAACACTGCGGACGTTATGCTCAGACGAAGAGGGCAAGTACGCAGACGATAACTGCGAACAGGGCAACGCCCTCGACGAGGGCAGCGATAACAATCATGTTGGAGCGGATGTCGCCGGCAGACTCAGGCTGACGGGCGATGGCCTCCATGGCTGCGCCACCGATTTTACCGATACCGATACCTGCGCCGATGGCTGCGATAGCTGCGCCGATTGATGCGCCGAGACCTACGAGAGCTTCTGCTGCTAAAATTCCTAACATAGTTTTAAGTTTTAGATGTTATTTTTTTGTTTGAATATTATTCGTTTCTTCATCATCGGGCCGTCTGCCCGACTCCGGTTATTGCTTATTTTGCCGTTGCTGCCTCTTTCTCTACGGCTCCGAGGACGCCGGGGCCGGTGGTGTCGGCGAGGATGGCGTCGTCAAGGGTCGAGCGATCGTCCTGCTGCTCAAGGTGTTTCTCGTCCTCGTGACCTTTCTCCTGGGCCAGCGAGATGAAGATTGTCGAGAGCATGGTGAACACGTAAGCCTGGATGAAACTTACCAGCACATCGATGAGCAACATGAACACCGAGAAGGCAAGGCTGATGACGGTCGCTCCGCCTCCGGCGGCAGGACTTACGGCCGCAAAGATGAAGATGAGCAATGTCAGTACCAGCACGATCATGTGGCCGCCCATCATGTTGGCGAACAGACGTACCGTCAGTGCGGCGGGCTTGGTGAACATGCCGAAGATTTCGATGGCCGGCATGATGGGCAGGGGGAACTTGAGCCATAGGGGTACATCCGGCCAGAAAATCTCTTTCCAATAATGCTTTGTGGCAAAGATGTTGGTGACCAGGAATGTGATTATCGAGAGCACGAGCGTGCAGGCGATGTTGCCGGTGAGGTTGGCGCCGCCGGGAAACACGACCATGAGGCCCATGAGGTTGGCGACGAGGATGAACCAGAACACCGTCAGCAGGTAGGGAGCGAACTTGTGGGCTTTTTCGCCGAGAGTGTCGCATACCACGCCGTCGTAGATGAAGCAGGTGATGAGCTCGACAAAGCCGAGACCCTTGCGGGGTGCCAGGTAACGCTTGCGGCGGTACCATCCGGCGTGCCAGAGCATGAGGCCGCTGACGACGATGACGGTGATGAGGATGGCGGCGACGTCCTTTGTGACGGAGATGTCGTATTTGACCTTTATCTCCTTGCCGTCAACGTCCACCTCGACAACCTTGCCTTTGTCGGGCGACTCCTTGCCGGCGATTTTGAATGTCTTGCCGTTGTGCTCGTACGAGGCGCCGTGTTCGAGGTGGTGCGACATGAACACGTGTGTGCTGCCCTCATGGTCGACGACGATGACGGGCAGAGGAATGCGCTTGTGGTGGTTGAAGGGAACCTCCCAGCCGTAGGCGTCGCCCAGGTGCTCGAAGATTATCTCCTTGGGGTCGAGCTTCTTCTCTTCGGTCCGGGTCTTGCCCGCGTCCTTGTCGAGGCCGGTGGCGGCCTGTACGCTGTCGGCGGCAACACCGGCCCTTGCCGACCAGGGGGTCAGCAGGATGATGGCTGCGATTGTTACCAGACGGATTAAACGGTTCATGCTATATCTCGTAAAACATTGGCTGACTGTTAATACACACACACCGAGATGACGTTGTCGTCGACATCGGCAATGCCGCCTTTGATGGGGAAACTGCCCTCCTGACCGGCCTCGTCGCGGTAGGCGATGTTGCCGGGGGTGAGGGTGGAAATCAGCGAGGCGTGGTTGCGCAGCACGGTAAAGCTGCCCATGGTGCCGGGGAGGGTCACCATTGTCACCTGTCCTTCGTAAACGACTTCGGTTGTGGATATTATCTTTAGTGTCACGACTTGTTCTGTTTTTCTGTTTCCTTATCTTTGGCTTGTGGAAGCGGCCTGCGTGCCGCACGGCGTCACTGCTTGGCCTCTGCGATGAGTTTCTTGCCCTTGGCAATGGCGTCGTCGATGGTGCCGACGTTCATGAATGCCTGTTCGGGCAGGTCGTCGACTTCGCCGGCGAGAATCATCTTGAAGCCGCGGATTGTCTCGCTCAGGGGCACCATCACGCCGGGGAGGCCGGTAAACTGCTCGGCCACGTGGAAGGGCTGCGAGAAGAAGCGCTGGGCGCGGCGGGCGCGTGCCACGACGAGTTTGTCGTCGTCGGAGAGCTCGTCCACACCGAGGATGGCGATGATATCCTGCAGCTCGTTGTAGTGCTGGAGAAGCTGCTTGACCTGCTGGGCGACATTGTAGTGCTCCTCGCCGATGATGTTGGGGTCGAGGATACGCGAGGTCGACTCGAGGGGGTCGACGGCGGGATAGATGCCCAGCTCGGTAATCTTACGCGACAGCACCGTGGTGGCGTCGAGGAAGGTGAAGGTGGTTGCGGGAGCGGGGTCGGTAAGGTCGTCGGCAGGGACGTATACGGCCTGCACGGAGGTGATGGAGCCGTTCTTGGTAGAGGCGATGCGCTCCTGCAGGGCGCCCATCTCGGAGGCCAGCGTGGGCTGGTAACCTACGGCCGAGGGCATGCGGCCCAGCAGTGCCGACACCTCGGAACCTGCCTGGGTGAAACGGAAGATGTTGTCGATGAAGAGCAGCACGTCCTTGCCGCCCGAACCGCCGTCGCGGAACTGCTCGGCGACGGTGAGGCCGGTGAGGGCCACGCGGAGACGTGCGCCCGGCGGCTCGTTCATCTGGCCGAAGACAAGTGTGGCCTGCGACTCGCCGAGTTCTTTCATGTTGACGTCGGCGAGGTTCCACTGGTCTTTTTCCATACCTTCCTGGAACTCCTTGCCGTAGCGCATTACGCCGCTCTCAATCATCTCGCGAAGAAGGTCGTTGCCTTCGCGGGTACGCTCACCGACACCGGTGAACACCGAGAAGCCGTCGTGGCCTTTTGCGATATTGTTGATCAGCTCCATGATGAGCACGGTCTTGCCTACGCCGGCACCGCCGAAGAGGCCGATTTTACCGCCTTTCGAGTATGGCTCGAGCAGGTCGATGACCTTGATGCCCGTGGTAAGTATTTCGGTGGAGATGGTGAGTTCGTCAAACTCGGGCGCGGGCTGATGGATGTCGCGGAGGTTGCTGCGGTCGAGAGCCGGCAGATTGTCGATGGCGTTGCCGAGCACGTTCATCAGGCGTCCTTTTACCTGATCGCCCGTGGGCACCGCAATGCCGTGACCCAGTGACTTAACCGTCATGCCGCGCTGCAGGCCGTCGGTGCTTTCCATGGCCACACAGCGGGCGGTTTCTTCGCCGATGTGCTGCTCAACCTCGAGGATGAGGGGGTTCTCGCCTTCTCGCTCAATGGCAAGGGCCGTGTAAATGGGCGGTATAATGTTCTGCTCGCCGTCGAAAACGACGTCGACCACCGGGCCGATTACCTGCGATACTTTACCTTTTGTTTCGCTCATTTCAGTATGTGGAGTTGATATGGTTAATCAGAATTAAAGTTGTTGGCGCGACCGGGGGATAACGCCTTCAGGCCGCGGAAAGTTTCGGGGAGAGAGTTCAGAGTTTCCAGTCAAAGACGATGATGAGAGCCATCAGCACGAGGTTGAACAGGCTGAAGGGCAGCAGGTATTTCCATTCCAGCTTGAGCATCTGGTCGATACGCAGACGGGGGAAGGTCCACTTGAACCAGATTATCACGAAGCTGAGGACGAAGGCCTTACCCAGGAACCAGATTGTGCCCGGGATGTAGTCCATGATGTTGTTGAAGGCCTCCCATCCGGGGATGTGCAGGGGCATCCAGCCGCCGAAGAAGAGCAGCGAGGCCACTCCCGAGACGATGAACAGGTTGAGGTACTCGGCCAGATAGAAGAAACCGAAGTGAATGCCCGAGTATTCGGTGTGGTAACCGGCGGTGAGCTCGCTCTCGGCCTCGGGGAGGTCGAACGGGCCGCGGTTGGTCTCGGCGGTGCCGGCTATCATGTAGATGACGAAGGCGACGATGGCGCTGACGTGGCCCGAGAAGATGAACCACAGGCGGTCCTGGGCCATCACTATCCCGCTGACGCTCATTGTGCCGGCGAGGGCGACCATGGTCACTACGGACAGACCTATGGAGAGCTCGTAGCTGACCATCTGCGAGCCCGAGCGGAGAGCGCCGACGAGGGTAAATTTGTTATTGGACGACCAGCCGGCAAGGAGGATACCCAGAACGCCTATCGAGGAGACGGCGACGAGGAAGAAGATGCCGACGTTGAAGTCGATGACCTGCCATCCGTTGCCCCAGGGCAGTACGGCGAAGGCCAGTACCGACGCGATTACCACCAGATAAGGGGCGAGGGCGAAGAGGAAGCGGTCGATATTCTGAAGATGGATGAGCTCTTTGGTGAGCATCTTGATGGCGTCGGCCACCGACTGTATCAGACCCCAGGGGCCTACGCGGTTAGGACCGAGGCGGCACTGAAACCAGGCGCAGATTTTGCGCTCGTACAGGATGTAGAAGAGGGCCAGCAGGGTGTAGAGCAACAGCAGGCCCACGCCTACAAGCAGGCACTCGATGGTGACGGCGAGCCAGGAGGCCATGCCGCAGGTATCGGTGAGGAAATCATGCACCCACATCGATATCGTCGAGGCATCGTTGGCGGATATGGCAGCTAATAAGTTCATTAGTCCGGTGTTATATTACAGCTTACAGCTTTTTACGGTTTGTGTAATGACGGTTTGTCTTTCAGGCGGCGGGCCGGGTCAGCGGTCCATGTCGGGGACGATGTAGTCCATCGAGCCGCCGATGGTGATAAGGTCGGCAATCTTCTGGCCGCGGGTGATGTGGTCCACCACGCCGGCCTGTGTCAGGCAGGGAGGAGCCAGTTTGAGGCGGTAGGGCTTGGTGGAACCGTCGCTCTCGAGGTATATGCCGAGGATGCCGCGGCAGCCCTCGACCATCGTGAACCAGCTTCCTGCGGGAATCTTGAGCACCTTGGGCACCTTGACGCAGAATTCGCCCTCGGGGATGTTGTCGACCAGCTGGGCGAGGATGCGCGCCGACTGCTCGATTTCGGCCAGACGG
The DNA here is from genome assembly GCA_051890455.1 of Muribaculaceae bacterium. Taxonomy (GTDB): domain Bacteria; phylum Bacteroidota; class Bacteroidia; order Bacteroidales; family Muribaculaceae; genus CAG-873. The sequence goes on along the minus strand of JBJFEE010000090.1, from coordinate 9,823 downwards.
CATTTGAATCGTGCCATGGCGTCGCCTTCGGTGGCGATGACCTCGTCGAACTCCAGTTCGTTGTAGATGCTGTAGGGCACCCACTTGCGCACGTCGCAGGCAAAGCCGCTGGCGCGTCCGCTGGGACCGGTGACGCCGTACGAGATGGCGTCCTCGCGGCTGAGCACGCCCACGCCTTCCATGCGGTTGCGGGCGATGACGTTGCCGGTGAAGATTTTGTTGTATTCCTTGATATTTGCGGGGAGGACGTCAAGCAGAGCGTGGACGTCGCTGACGAAATCGGGAGCGAGGTCCTGCATGACGCCGCCGATGCAGTCGTAGTTAAAGGTCATGCGGGCGCCGCAGGTCTTCTCCATGATGTCGAGAATCTGCTCACGCACGCGCAGTGTGTAGAAGAGCATCGTGGTGGCGCCAAGGTCCATGCAGTAGGTGCCCATGAAGAGGCAGTGGCTGGCGATACGGCTGAGCTCGTCCATCATCACGCGGATAACCTGTGCTCGGCGGCTGATTTCGATGCCGGCAGCCTTTTCGTACAGCATGCACAGGCCGTGGTGATAGTTGTGGGCCGAGAAATAGTCCATACGGTCCATGAACGGCAGTGTCTGCGGGTATGTGAGGCTCTCGTCAAGTTTCTCGATGCCGCGGTGGATGTAACCCATGTAGACGTCGATTTTCTTGATTTCCTCGCCGTCGAGGGCTGTGCGGAAGCGCAGCACGCCGTGTGTCGCGGGATGCTGGGGGCCGATGTTGACCACGAAGTCGTCAGGCTCGAAGATGCGCACTTCCTTGTGCTCGACCTTGCCGTCAGCGTTTTCCACCCAGGTGTCGGTGAAGTCGCTCTGGCGCTCGTTCTTCGTGCTTACGGGGTTGATGTCAGGGTTGGCGTCATAGTCCTTGCGCAGGGGGTAGCCCACCCAGTCGATGTTGAGGAACAGACGGCGCATGTCGGGGTTGCCGATGAAGATGATGCCGAAGAAGTCGTAGACCTCGCGCTCGAGCAGCGTTGCCACCGCCCAGATGTCGGCTACGGAGTGCAGCATAGGTTTCTTGCGGTCGCCGGTGGCGGCCACACGCACTGCCAGCACTTTGCCTTCGGGGTCTTTTGACGACATCATCTCGTAGACGCAGCCCAGCGAGCCGTCGGGCCAGTCCATGCCCACGATGGTCACCAGGTAATCCTGCGGGGTGTCCTCAAGGTCGCGCAGTGTCCGGGCCAGGCTGTGCCAGTCTTTGTCGTCGACCGTCACCGTAAACTGACCGTTGAGGGTCTCGGTCTTGGCCTGCGGGAACTTCTGCGCTATTATTGTCTGTAAATCTGCCATGATGGTGATTCAGTATGCTTTATGCTTTGATTGGCTTTAGCTTGTTTAGCTTTTGACTTGAGTCAGATATTAAGGTTGCGTCATTTGGCGCATTCGGGATGCTCGAAGAAGAACTTCTCGCGGTCCTCCTTGCGGTTTACGCCGCCGAAGAAGCGCTCCACCTTCATTTTGCGCGAGAGCTGGATGATACCGTATATCATTGCCTCGGGGCGCGGGGGACAGCCGGGGACGAAGACGTCGACGGGGACGATGTCCTCGATGCCCTTTGCCACATGGTAGCTGTTGCGGAAGGGTCCGCCTGAGATGGCGCAGCTGCCGCAGGCGATGACATACTTGGGTTCGGCCAGCTGGTCATAGAGGCGACGGAAGACGGGCACCATGCGGTGAACGATTGTTCCGGCCACCATCATGAAGTCGGCCTGACGTGGCGACGAACGGGCGACTTCCCATCCGAAGCGGGCCATGTCGAAGCGGGCGGCGCCCAGCGACACAAACTCGATACCGCAGCAGCTGGTGGCGAATGTGAGGGGCCAGATGGAGTTGGAGCGGCCCCAGTTCATAAGCTTGTCGAGCGAGCCGAGGACGACGTTGGTGCCGGAGGCCTGAAGCTCGGCCACGAGCTTGTCCAGCGACTCGTTGTCCTTGAAATCGGCGTGCGCGATGGATTTTACGTTTATTTCCATTCGAGGGCTCCTTTCCGCCAGGCGTAAACCAGGCCTAAAACAAGTACTCCGAAAAAGAAAGCGATGCTGATGAGGCCTTGAGCGCCGAAGTCAGCCATTTTGACTGCCCAGGGGTAAAGAAAGACCGTTTCAACATCGAACATCAGGAAGAGGATGGCGAAAAGATAGTAGCCTACGCGGAACTGTGCCATTGATGTGCCGCGGGTAGGGATACCGCATTCGTATGGTTCGCACTTGGCCGTATTGTACGAGCGCGGGCTGATGAGGCCTGCTATCCACATAGCCAAAAAAACGAGCGCAGCGCCTGTCAGCACGGCCGTGACGGCCAGCAGGGCGTTGTTCGTTATTCCGAAAATGTTCAATAGTAACATATTTAATTGTCTGATATTAGCTAACTTGAACGGTAGTTATGATGCGTCCGGGCAGGGCGCACCTACCAAGGTCTCTGCAAAGGTAAAAATTTTTATCCTAAAAAAACATTTTTCGCGGATTTTTTTGTTGGAGCCTATTGCGCCGAAATTGGTGCCGAAATTGGTCAGACAGTCTTATCGTCACCAACGGAAAGGCCAGGTTGGTCCGTACCTGCGGTCTTCCCCACCCTCTTTCCGAAAAAGAAGTTGACGATTTCGGACAGGGCGGCGTCACCGGTGACGTTGCAGGCGGTGCCGAAGGAGTCCATGGCGATGTAGAGGGCTATCATCAGGGCGTTGTCGGCCTCGGTGAAGCCGAGGGTCTGCGCCAGCACGCCCAGCGAGGCCATGATGGCGCCGCCGGGGACGCCGGGAGCGGCGACAATGCTGATGCCGAGCATGGCCACGAGGCCGGCGAACATACCGAAGTCGTAGTGGTGGCCCATCGTCAGCATCAGCGCCAGGGCGCAGGCGGTTATCTTGAGCACGCTGCCGGACATGTGGATGGTGGCGCAGAGGGGTACGGTGAAGCCGGCAATCTCGGGGTTGACGCCGAGTTTTACGGTCTGCCGCAGGGTGACGGGGATGGTGGCTGCCGACGACTGGGTGCCGAGGGCGGTGAAATAGGCGGGCATCATCGTCCACAGTGCCTTGAGCGGGTTGTTGCGGGCGAACAGCGAGGCTATGCAGAACTGAAGCAGCAGAAGCACGATGTGGGCGCCGAAGATGACGGCGATGACTTTGACGAAGGTAACCATTATCGTCGCCACCTGGCCGGAGACAGTCATGTCAAGGAGGATGCCGAAGATGTAGAGCGGCAGCAGGGGGATGATGACACCGGTGATGACTTTGTTGATGACCTCGCGGAACTGCCCCATGACCTTGCGGATGGCGCTCCCGGCGTCCATGCGGGCAGTGCAGAGACCCAGGGTGAAGGCGAAGACGAGAGCCGTCATCACGCTGAACATCGGTTGGATGTCTATGGTGAAATATGGTGTCAGCTGAGGTGCGTTGCCTTCGGCGGCGATGTACTCGACAGGCTCAATCATCGACGGGAAAAAGGTGTCGCCCACCACGAAGCCGAACACTCCGGCCAGGAAGGTCGCCACATACGCCAGCAGCACCGTGAACACCAGCATGCGCCCCGCCCCGTGCCCGATATCGGCGATGGCGGGAGCGACATAACCCAATATCAGCAGCGGGATGATAAAGCTGAGGAAGGCCGCAAAAATTCCGTTGAAGGTCTCGAAGATGCGCGTCGCCCAGACCGGGAACACCAGTCCGGCCAGCACACCGAGTCCCATAGCGATGATAATTCGCGGCAACAGCCCGAGCCGCAGTCTTTTCTTCTCTTCAGTTTTCATGGCAAGGCAGATTTCGTGAGGGGCATGTCAAAATTACCCGAATGTAGGGACATGCCTTTGACATGTTGGACCAACTGGCTGATTTTCAAGTCAGACATCGCAAAGCGATGTCCCTACATCACTGAAAAATCAGATTTTGGCACAACCACCTCCACAAAATTACACAAAATCTCAGTCAAAACCCAACCATCCTGAACTTTCACGTCGACTTTTCGCAATTCCAGTCACCACTCGTAGCCTATTTCAATTTTCCGGAGGGTGTCGTTGCTGAAGTGGTATTTGTTGTAGAGAAGACTGTAGGAATCGAATCTTTCGTATTTTGAGCCGATATCGGTCTTGGGCTCATCGGCATTGAGACAGGTTTTTATAAAGTCCGATTTGCTCATACCTATATATGCGCCGTGAGACGTTGTAAATCTTTCGGCCCCACTGCGCAGCACGGATGTTGACAATCCTGACGGCATGGTGTCCGTGAGTATGAATGCGTCAAACTGCCGCCCCATTCCTCCGTTATTCACCTTCAGGAAAGCAAATTCGGTTCCGGTCTTATTGGAAATATATACACCCTCTCCGTTTTGAAAATCGTCAACAACATGGTTGCTGATACCGCCAACCTGAAGCATGGCAATGGAATCAGGCAGATTCGGTATCATAAGTTCAAATCCATTTATGAAGCTGTCCATTTCGCATCCGGACTTTACGCAAGCCGGAGCCTGCCGCCCCACAACCATTGCGGAACAGCAACACAGTAAAACCAGCACACTGGCCAATACGGGATTTAGCTTTTTCATTGTGCTATAATTACTGCAGTGTTTGGGTGTATGCCTGTTATTTGATTAGATTAGAGCTTATATGCCTAAAGCATGGCGGAAATCTGTTTCTCCACAGCTGTACGGATAAAGGCGTTGATGGATACACCGGCCTGTTTGGCGAGATAGGCCACGCGGGAATGTATGTCGGGGGTGAGCCGCACGTTAAGCGAGCCCGAATAGTTTTTATGCGGTTCGATATCTTCTTCTTTGCAGAAAGCGAGATAATCGTCGACAGCCTCGTGGAAGGTCTCGGTGAGTTCGGTCACACTCTCACCCTCGAAGTTCACAAGTCCGTCTATGCCTTCGATTTATCCAAAGAATACTCCGCCGGCCTCGCTGAAAGCCACCGACCCGATAAAATCCTTATATTTCAACGTATTCATATCAGTCCTTCGTTTTTTAGATATTCATAAACCTGTTTCATTACATATCCTTTTATTATTTCCGGGATGTGGTTTATGAAGCATTATCGGCTTCAGACCCTCTCCTTTGAATATCATTCTGGAGCCCTATGTCCTGCCCTTGTTGCCGAGGGTATATCCCAACGCGACAAGCATACGGGCCATTTCTTCCCATGAAAAATCATTGGGAAGCGTGGAGAAACGGGCTAAAAGTTTTTCTTTTGTTCCCATTCGTAATTCTTTACGTCACAAAAGCAACTATATTTTAGTTGCAAAACAAGCTTATTGCTCATTAAGTTTACCACAAATATATTGTAGGGTATGTGCTGTCACCGACCGATGGCTACCATATTGTGTCGGTTCTGTGGACCTGCCGATGATACCATGGCATTATTTTTTCCCGGTTGGCGTCTATATACCGGTCAAAGTCAAATTGGGTATAATAACTGCAACCGGGAGCAAGCCCGTGTTCTCTGTAATAGTCCTCTATCCAGTCCAAATACCGCTTTCTGTCTTTATCGCAGATATTTGTGGTTATCTGTCGCATCGATACCAAATCAACTTTTTTATCATCCAAAACCCTGAGAACAGCCGAATAATCTCTTTCGTCACAGGCCTCCATAGGCAAACCTTTGTAATTGCCGTATTTCAGTGTAATGCTGTCGGAAGTTTCATCAAGATGAATATTGTCAAACCATCCGTCCTGCGTGTCGTAATTGGGATAAATCACAGCTATCTGCCCGTTTTCCAGCAAAATGGCTCCAAGGGCGCGTTGAACGTATTTACGGTCTGTAAGATTTGAGCGTATGGCGGTATAGTCGGCCGGATTTCCATCATATCCAGGGCATGCGAAAGCCACCGGACGCAAAATCTCGATTACAGGATAGTCTGTAAGCACGGCAAAAGTGTCGCAGAACTGTTTAAAGAAATTGCCGACGACATCATTCCTGAACCTATACAACGGCACCGTGCGTTCGTAGTTCTTGCCCTTGTACCCCATAATTGAAAACGGTTTGTATACCTTAACACGCCGATGACGCCGTTCCTTCTTAACCGCCGGAGCATCCGATGTACCGGTAGCAGTTGCCGTCACTGAGCATAAGTTGCCGACCGGCAGCATAAAGCAACACAATAGTAATAGAATAACCGAGTTCCTTTTCATCATGGTAAGTATTTGTTGTGATTTTCCAGTTACCGCGACAGCACGAAAGCTATTATGCTTAATTATGTGCTGTATCGGAGGCGGCGGGAGCCTCGTCGTCGTCAGTGGCGCGTGGGACCAGGAGGGCGCTGAACTCCCAGAGGGCGTAGAGGGGGATGAAGACGACGGTAAGGGTGAAGATGTCGCCGGTGGGGGTGATGAGAGCGGCAAGGACGGCGAGGCCGAAGATGGCGTAACGGCGGTTGCGGGTGAAGAAACTGCGGTCGATGATGCCCATGCGGCCGAGCATCCAGGCCAGAAGAGGCAGCTCGAAGACGAGACCCATGGACACGACGATGGTGTAGAAACTGTCCATGTACGAGTCGAGGGTGAGGTGGTTTTCGATGCCCTCGCTGAGCGTGTACTCCGACAGGAACCGCAGTGCCAGCGGGTAGACGATGAAATAGCCCACAAATGTGCCCAGATAGAACATGACGTTGCCGAACAGGAAAGCTTTGCGGGCTCCGCGCTTCTCCTTTTCGTACAGTCCGGGCGAGATGAACCGCCACAGCAGGTACACCACCAGGGGGAAGGACACAGAGAGGCTGAGCCACAGCGAGGCGCTGAAATGTGTCATCAGCTGAGTGCCTAACTTGATGTTGATGAGCTGTATATTGAAGTCGGACGTGCTCATGTCAGGCAGCCACTGCCCGTCGCCATGCAAAAAACCGAGGGCCCGGTAAAGAGGGAAGTCGGGCCGGCAGGGCCAGAGGATGATGTGGTCGAAAAACCACGGCATGATAAAGAAAAATCCGACGGCAACGCAGACCACAACTATCAGTATGCGCAGCAAAACGGTGCGCAGAGCCTGAAGATGCCCCCAGAAGGACATCTCCCCGGCCGCCTGACTGTCGTTGACGTTCTGTGCCATCGGCGTTTAAAGTTTACAGTTATCAGTCTACGTCCTTGGGCTTTGCGGTAGTCTCGATGGGCTTGTCGGACTCTTCGACGGACTTCTCGATTGGCTTGGCAATTTCCTCCTTGGCATCGGCGAGGCCCTGTTTGAAGGCGTGGACGCCCTTGCCCATGTTACGCATCATCGAAGGTATTTTTTTGACACCAAAGAGCAGAAGGGCCAGTATAATGAGAATAATCCACTCGGTTCCACGTAAATTGGGAAGAAAAAGAGGAATAATGGCGTATTGCATATCAAAATGTGTGTATGTCGTTGATTTATAATTATAAAAACAGAGTCACGGACGCTAATCCGCTTATATAATAACGGAGGGGACGAAATATTATTTGCCAAAAATAGTTATTATTTGGGAAAAATCACTATCTTTGCGCACCAAAAAGTTTATTACGGAAATTTTTCCGCAATTAAATTCCGGTTTTTCAGTCGGCACAGTCACCGGAATTTGTATTGCCGGCCAAAAAGTTCTCAAACTCCGCCGCAAGGTACAATTTGACAGATAACAAACAAAAGTATAAAACACAATAAACAATGAAAGCATTTGTTTTTCCCGGACAGGGATCGCAGTTCACAGGCATGGGCAAGGAGCTCTACGACAATAATGCCGCCGCCCGCGCCCTGATGGACCGCGCCAACGAAATCCTTGGCTTCAACATCACCGACATCATGTTCAACGGCAGCGCCGAAGACCTCAAGCGCACCGATGTGACACAGCCCGCAGTGTTCCTGCACAGCGTGGCCCTCGCCGCCGCCATGGGCGACGCCTTCGACCCCGACATGGTTGCAGGCCACTCGCTGGGCGAGTTCTCAGCCCTCGTCGCCGCCGGCGCCCTCAGCTTCGAGGACGGCCTGCGCCTCGTCAGCGCCCGCGCCAAGGCCATGCAGAAGGCCTGCGAAATCAATCCCTCGACAATGGCTGCCATCCTCGCCCTCCCCGACGAGAAGGTAGAAGAGGCCTGCGCCGCCATCGACGGCGTAGTAGTCTGCGCCAACTACAACTGCCCCGGACAGATTGTCATCTCGGGCGAGAACGACGCCATCGACGCCGCCTGTGAGGTTCTCAAGGCCGCCGGCGCCAAGCGCGCCCTCAAGCTCCCTGTCGGCGGCGGTTTCCACTCGCCCTGCATGGAGCCCGCACGTGCCGAACTGGCCGAAGCCATCGAGCACACTCCATTCAGCACCCCCCGCTGCCCGGTTTACCAGAACGTCGACGCCAAGCCCCACACCGACCCCGCCGAAATCAAGGCAAACCTCGTGGCTCAGCTCACCGCTCCCGTGCGCTGGACCCAGACCGTCCGCAACATGATTGCCGACGGCGCCACCTCGTTCACCGAGCTCGGCCCGGGCAAGGTCCTCCAGGGTCTCGTCTCCAAAATCGACCCCTCGGTCACCGTCTGCGGCTTCCAGACACTCTGACCAGCCACGCGCATGGTTGACTGACCCACAAGACCGGACACAAACCGACCGCACCCCAAAAGTCTCGTTTCAAGCTTTTAGGGTGCGGCCTGTTTATTCACTGTCTGCATCAATAGTAAATTTCGCTGATTGTTTCAGCCGCCGGCATGACAGACCGAGAATCAATCTGATACACACAGCATTCGCCGAAATAAGGATGACGGGATATTTCGACAAACAGATGGTTTGTGCCGATGACCGATGAATAAGGGAAATAAGTTGCCATAGTTTTGAAATGATATGAAAAGGTTAAATTTCATATCCAACAAAATACCACCGGTTTTTGTTCACGCCTCATTGAAAAAGGCAGGAGCCGGTACCAAACCATCGGGAAAACAGGCGTCAGTCTTCGGGAACGGGGGGCTGGCGGCGGAAAATCTCCTGGAAGCAGATGAGAGTCTCGGTGCGGGCCCAGCCCTCCTCCTGGATGCGCTGCAGCAGATGCAGCAGGTTGTCGTTGTTGCGGGCGAAGACCTTGAGGAAAATATCGTACTGGCCACTCGTGTAATAGAGCTCCACCACCTCGGGGATTTTGCTCAGGTTTTCCACAACCTCGTTGTACTGCGACGGGTCGCGCATGTTGACGCCGACAAAGGCACAAGTCTCGTAGCCAAGCGCCATCGGGTCGAGCAGACATTCGGAGCCCTTTATCACTCCGTTTGCCTGAAGACGCTGGACACGCTGATGCACGGCGGCTCCGCTTACTCCGCACTCTCTTGCTATTTCCAGATAAGGCTTGCGCGCATTCGAGGCCAACATGCTCATTATGCGCAGATCATGCTTGTCAAAGTTCTTGGACATAGATTTTTAAGCTGTTTTTCTTTGTATTTTTTGGTTACTTTTTTTATTGCCATGCAGCAATGCCTTCGGCGGCATGCTGACATTTTTTATATCTGAAAGTCCAAAATTACTATTTTTTTCGCAATTCCAAGCTTTTTGAGGGCAAAAATTTACAATTCGAAAGATAAATGGCGCCTTTCGCCGTGGAGTTTCGGCGGATTTCGCAGCTGAGCGTTGCCTGACTGCACCCTACGATGAGGGCGATTTCTTTTCTCGGAGTTTTTCTTTGCAGTAAGGCGAATATTTGCGACCTTTGCTGCGAGGTTAATTGTTTATATTTCATGACAAAACAAAGATAGTTAATCTCAGGGAGACTTCGGTCTCCTTTTTTGTTTTGTCAGTTAAACCTTTGCTGCCTTCCGCTCTTGAAGCTGTGTCAAAATAGCCTAAATGTAGGGACATGCCTTTGGCATGTTTATCCA
>JBJFEE010000089.1:0-9779 GCA_051890455.1 Muribaculaceae bacterium | reverse complement strand
CTCTACATCTACGCCCCGCTGGCTCACCGCCTGGGCCTCTTCGCCATCAAGACCGAGCTGGAGGACCTCAGCTTCAAATACGAACATCCCAAGGCCTGGCAGGAAATCACCGAAAAGATACGGCAGAGCGAGGAGCGCCGCCAGTCGGTCTACTCCGACTTCGCCGCCCCCATCCGCGAGCGCCTCGAGGCCATGGGTCTCGACTACGAGGTAAAAGCCCGCGTGAAATCGTGCTACTCCATCTGGAAAAAGATGCAGACCAAGCACATACCCTTCGAGGAGGTCTACGACCTCTACGCCGTCCGCATCGTCTTCAAGAGCGACAAGGAAACCGAGAAAGAGATGTGCTGGAAAATCTACAGCGCCATCACCGACCTCTACCGCCTGCACCCCGAGCGCACACGCGACTGGATAAGCGTGCCCAAGGCCAACGGCTACCAGGCCCTCCACCTCACCGTCATGGGGCCCGACGGCAACTGGATAGAGGTGCAGATACGCTCGGAGCGTATGGACGAGATTGCCGAGAAAGGCTTTGCCGCCCACTGGAAATACAAAATCGGCGAGGGCGAGGAGGAGAGCGAGCTGTCCGTCTGGCTGCAGACCATCAAGGACATCCTCGACAACCCCGAGCCCAGCGCCATTGATTTTCTGGACACCCTCAAGCTCAACCTCTTCGCCAGCGAAATCGTCGTCTTCACCCCCAAGGGCGAGCTCATCACCCTGCCCACCGACTCGACGGTGCTCGACGTCGCCTTCGCCCTGCACACCGACCTGGGCCTGCACTGCATAGCGGGCAAGGTCAACCACCGCCTCGTCCCCCTCGACTACCGCCTCAGCTCGGGCGACCAGGTGGAGGTGCTGACCTCGCAGACCCAGCAGCCCCAGCGCGAGTGGATGAACTTCCTCAAGACCGCCAAGGCCAAGACACGTCTGCGCCAGGCCCTGCGCCGCGAGCGCCAGCCCATGGCACAGCGCGGCCACGAGATGCTCGACGACTTCCTGTCGCAGCACGGCCTCGCCGACAACAACCAGACGCGACCGCGTCTGCTGGCACGCTTCGGCGCCGTCAACAGCGAGGATCTGTGGTACATGATAGGCAACGGCGACGCCATCCTCGACGACAGCGTGGCAACATACCTGCGCGGAGGCAAAAAGGATGGCGACCGCAAGCTGCTCAACCGCCTCCTGCGCTCCACCTTCAACATCGTCACCCGCAACAACAAGGACAAGAAAGCCGAGACCGAAGCCGCCGGACAGCCCGCCGAGGCCGGCGCCGGGACGGCTCCCGCCGTCAAACGGCCCGAAATCAACACCAAGGAGACATACATCCTCCGCTACGACGAGCACGGCGCCAACTTCCGCCTGGCCGACTGCTGCAACCCCATCCCCGGCGACGAGGTAATGGGCTTCATCGACGACGACGGCCAGGTTGTGGTACACGCCCTCAACTGCCCGCGCGCCCTCGTCCTCAAAGCCGGATACGGCAACCGCATCCTGTCCACGCGCTGGGCCGTCAGCGGCAACAAGTTCATGGCCCACATCCGCGTCGAGGGCATCGACCGACGCGGCATCCTCCAGGAAATCACCGGCGTCATCTCCGTACAGAAGGACATCGACCTGCGCCGCCTCGACATCGAGGCCACCGGCGAGGTCTTCCACTCCGACATCTGGCTGCGCGTTGAGGACACCGACGTCGTTGGCCAGCTCTGCGACGCCCTCACCGAAGTCTCAGGCGTCGAGCGCGCCACCCGCATCCAGTAAAACCCGGCATAACGCCTGAAAAACGGTTAACACACAAGCACTTAAATGTCACCAAGATTTTCCGAAAAACTGTCCGAGCAATACAGCCGTCACCGGTTGCCGATATACATCTCGCTGGCGCTGGCGACGCTGGTCGTGGTGGTGTTCTTCTACCCCCACCCCACCGTCAGCCACTACAAATACGAACAGGGACGCCCATGGAACTACGCCCAGCTGATAGCGCCCTTCGACGTGCCCATCCGCCCCGACTCGGCCACCGTCGCCGCCCGCGTCGACTCCATCGACCGGGCCTTTGTGCCCGTATACTCACGCATAGACGTCAGCGCCGACTCGATGGCCCGCGCCATACGCCAGCGCATCGACAACGCCGACGTGCAGATTGAGCTCGACGACTTGTCGTACGACTCGGAGGGCATGTACGTCAGCCTGGCCCGGATGCTCAACGCCGCCTACGACCGCGGCGTCCTCACCGACTCGCTGCCCGAGTCGGCAGCCACGCAGAACCGCGGAGAAATCCGCTATTACCGCGCCGAAAGGGGCAGCGACGGCAAGCAGCAGGCCATCCTTGTCAAGCAGTCCACCGCCGGAATGCTGACCAACGCCCGGCTGCTCAGCCGCATCGACTCGTTGGCCCAGCGCTACAACTGCCTGCGACGCGCAAAAAGCGCCGGACTGGAAGCCGTCGTGCGTCCCAACCTCTACTGCGACGTCACCGAGAGCGAGCGCCTGCTCGAAAACGAGCGCGCACTGCAGTCGCTCGACATGGGCATGATACAGCGCGGCCAGACCATCATCAACAAGGGCACCATTATCACAGCCCAGGACTACACCAACCTGCGCACCTACGAAAAGATGCTGCAGGAACAGCGCGACAAGACTCTCCGCAACGACCTGCTCATCACCCTCGGGCAGGCCCTGTACGTGGCCATGCTGCTGCTGGCGTTCATGTACTACGTCTACATCTTCGCCCGCAAGACAGTGTACGGGAGCATGCGCTCGGTGGTGTTCCTGCTGCTGCTTATCACGCTGTTCTTCATCTTCGTGGTGGCCTGCGACAAATGGATGACCGGTCCGGGCATATACATGGTGCCGCTGCCGCTTGTGGCGGTGCTGGTGCTGATGTTCTTCGACGCCCGCCTGGCGCTGATGACCTCGTTCACCTGCGTCATGCTCTGCGCCGGCCTCGCCAGCTTCCCGCTCGAATACATCGCCCTGCAGTTTGTGGGCATCTGCGCCGCAATCTACTCGGTGGGACGCCTTGAAAGACGCTCGCAGCTCTTCCGCGCCTCGCTGTACGTGGCCGTCTCCTACTGGGTGACCTATATGGCGCTCGAACTCATGCACAACGGCTCGTTCGACGACTTCTCGTGGTACGCAATGGCCGCCCTCGGCATCAACGCCCTGCTCATCTCGCTGGCATACGTACTCATGCTTCCCGTCGAGCGTGTCTTCGGTTTCGTATCCGACCTCACCCTCATCGAGCTCACCGACGTCAACTCGCCCGTGCTGCGCAGCCTCAGCGAGGAGTGCCCGGGCACCTTCCAGCACTCCGTTTCGGTAGGCACCTTGGCCACCGACGCCGCCCGCGCCGTCGGCGCCGACGTCCTGCTGGTACGCGCCGGAGCCATGTACCACGACATCGGCAAGATGAGCAGCCCCATCTTCTTCACCGAGAACCAGCACGGCGTCAACCCGCACGACGGACTCACCCCCGAGCGTAGCGCAAAGATTATCACCGGCCACGTCCCCGAAGGCCTACGCCGCGCCGACAAGGCCGGTCTGCCTGCCGTCATCAAGGACTTCATCCGCGAGCACCATGGCCGCGGCATGGCCAAGTATTTCTACATCACCGCCTGCCAGCAGGCCGGCGACCGGCCCGTCGACCCGGAGCCCTACACCTACATCGGCCCCAACCCGCAGTCGGTGGAGACTTCGATTCTGATGATGGCCGACTCGGTAGAGGCCGCCTCGCGCTCGCTCACCGAGCATACTCCCGCCGCCATCTCGGCGCTGGTGGACAAGATTATCGACGGCCAGATTGCCGACGGCCTGCACAGCGAGTCCAACCTGACCTACCGCGACGTCCCCGCCATCAAGGCCGCCTTTGTCAAGCGCCTGCGCACCATGTACCACTCGCGCATAGCTTACCCCGAGGCCCCGAAACGCCCTAAGCCGACGGACAATAATAGCGCCGCAAAAACGTTATAAGTTAAGGTTGTGCGGTACTTTCATCCCAATGTAGGGACATGCCTTTGGCATGTCAGGCCAATCAACTGATTTCCAATCCAGACATCGCAAAGCGATGTCCCTGCATTATTGAAAATTCGCATTTTGACACCTTAAATAAGGTTAATTACAAACCAAAGGGCCCTTGATGAAGTTTTTCCGTAAATATTCCTTTGTGATGCTGGTGATGGGAGCGCTGCTGTGTGCGGTGGTCTCGGGCTGCAACGCACGCAAGCGCAACACTGCCGCCGCACGCCAGTACACGGCCTTCATCACCAAATACAACATCCACTACAACGGCGACAAGCACTACCGCGAGACGCTGGACGAGATGGAGAAGACATACGAGGACGACTACACCGGTCTTGTCCTCACCCATCCCGCCGAGGCCAAGGGCAACGAGAAGGCGCCCCAGCCCACCGGCGACTTCACACGCTCGATAGAGAAGGCGCAGAAGGCCATCCAGCTGCGCTCGATAACCAAAAAGCCCGCCCGCAAGCGCGGCAAGTCCAAAGACCCCAAGTACAAGGAGTGGATGAAGCGCGAGGAGTACAATCCGTTTCTGCACAACGACTGGCTGATGATGGGCCGCAGCCAGTACATGAACGGCGACTTCCTCGGCGCCAGCGCCACCTTCTTCTACACCGGCCGTCACTTCAGCTGGCTGCCCGTCACCGTCACCGAGTCAAAGCTCTGGCAGGCACGTTCCTACCTCGCCATGGACTGGCTGTACGAGGCCGAGCAGATTCTCATCCGCGTCAAAAAAGAGGAGCTCACCAACAAAACACTGCAATACCTTTACGACCTCGACTGGGCCATGCTGCACATACGCCAGCATCAGTACGCCGAGGCCGCACCCTTCCTCGAGGCCGCCTCGCGCCACGGCTCGGCGGCGCAGAAAACGCGTCTGACCTTCCTGCTGGGACAGGTCTACGAGCGCGCCGGCGACAAGGCCAAGGCCTACAAGGCCTTCGGACGCGCCGCCTCCGCCTCTTCGGCTCCTTACCGCACGAAGTTCAATGCCCGCATACGCCAGAGCGAGGTCTTCACCGGCCCCGATATCGAGAGCGAGGTCCAGGCCCTGCGCCGCATGACGCGCTACGACCGCAACAAGGATTTCCTCGACCAGATTTACTACGCCATCGGCAACCTCTACCTCAGCCGCGGCGACACCGTCAAGGCCATCAGGAACTACGAGGAAGGCGCCGCCAAGTCGACCCGCAACGGCATCGAGAAGGCCATCCTCAACGTGCGCCTCGGCGGTCTTTTCTACGACGAGGGCCGCTACGAGAAAGCCCAGCCCTGCTACGCCGAGGCCGTGCCCATGCTGCCTAAGGACTATCCCGGACTGGACACGCTGAAAAAACGCTCGGACGTCCTGGACGAACTGGCCACATACTCGCAGAACGTCACCGAGCAGGACTCGCTGCTCAAACTCGCCGCCATGGACTCGACGGCACGCATGGACGTCATCAACGCCGCCATCGACAACCTCAAGGTGCGCGAGCGCAAGGAGGCCGAGGAGGCCGCCCGCGAGGCATACATGGCCGAGCAGAAGGCCAACGGCTCGAGCCAGGGCAACGCCTCGTCCGCTCCCCAGCAGTTCCAGATGAACAACGACAACTCGTGGTACTTCTACAACCAGAGCGCCCGCACCGCCGGCCGCACCGAGTTCCAGCGCCGATGGGGCTCGCGCAAGCTCGAGGACAACTGGCGCCGCCGCAACAAGTCGAGTTTCAACACCGCCGACTTCGACGCCCCGTCCGGCGAGAACGAAGATGGCGAGAGCGCCGAGGGCACCGAAAACACCGAAGAGACCCAGGAGTCGAAGGAAGACCAGGAACGCAAGAAGCGCGAGGACGACCCTCACTATCCCGAATACTACCTCAAGCAGATTCCCTTCACGGCCGAGCAGAAGGCCACCGCCAACGACGTCATCCAGGAGGGCCTCTACAACATGGGCGTCATCCTAAAGGACAAGATGGACGACTATCCCGCCGCACAGACGCAGTTCGACCGCCTGCTCACCGACTACCCCGACAACGTCTTCCGCCTCGACACATATTTCAACCTCTACCTGATGTACATGCGCACGGGCGACACCGCCCTGGCCAACCGCTACCGCAGCATGGTGCTCAGCCAGTTCCCGGAGTCGAAGGAGGCCATGGCCCTGCGCGACCCCGACTACATCGACAACCTGCGCAAGATGGACCGGGAGGAGAACAGCCTGTACGAGCAGGCATACGAGGCATACATGAACAACGACAACAGGAGCGTACACCGCATCTACGCGGACGTGTCCGAACGCTACTCGATGTCCGGGCTGATGCCCAAGTTCATGTTCCTGGAGGCCCTGGCCTACGTCACCGACAAGGAGCCGGAGAAGTTCAACGCCACACTGCGCACGCTGCTAGAGCGCTACCCCGACACCGACCTCACGCCCACCGTCTCGGCATGGCTCGCCGGCATGGCCAGGGGCCGCAAGCTGCAGTCGGGCGGCACCGGCGCCAACATGCGCGGAATGGTGTGGGACATCAGCCTCGGCGCCGACTCGACGGCTCAGGCCAACCAGGGCCAGGGCGTGCAGTTCGAAGAAATCTCGCCGGACGCCCGCCAGCTCCTCGTGCTGTCCTTCCCCACCGACGCCGTCTCGGCCAACGAGCTGCTGTACAACGTGGCACGTCACAACTTCTCGTCGTTCGTCGTCAAAGACTACGACCTCGAATACCTCAACTTCGGCCGCCTCGGCATGATTGTGATACGCAGTTTCGACAACATGGACGAGCTCAACCACTACCGCACGGTCATGGCCCGCAGCGACCGGTTCAAGCTGCCCGCGGGAGTGCGTCCCATCGTCATCTCCGAGGCCAACTTCGACGCCCTTCTCAAGAGCGGCGCCTCGCTCGACGACTACTTCCGCTTCCTTGACGAGCAGAACTACATCGACGCCCAGAAGGACCTCCTGCCCTACACCGAAATCGAGACTCTCCCCGAGGCCGACGCCCGCGCCGCCGAAGAGGCCGCACCGCAACAGCCCGCCGAAGAGTCCGCCGAGCAATCCGAGGCAACGCCCGAACCGGCAGCTCCGACTAAGCCTGAGGCCGAACCTGTCAAGCCTGAGCAGCCCGCTCCCGCCAAACCGGCTACCAAGACTCCCGCGACTCCCGCCAAGCCCGAAAAGCCTGCGGCCAAGCCTGCCAAGCCCGCTCAAAAACCGGCCACACATCCCGCCAAGCCGACCCCGCCGCCTGTCTCACGTCCGCAGTACGACCCGGGCAGCGAGGGCGATGACGAGACCGACGAGCCATAATCTTTTTCACTCCAAAATCAAGTAACTTTGGCTTTCAACATTCTCTGGGCCGATGACGAGATAGACCTCCTGAAGCCCCACCTTCTTTTCCTCCGCAGCAAAGGCTACGACGTCGCCACCGCCAACAACGGCCGCGACGCCCTCGACATGGTGCAGAACGGCACCTACGACCTCGTCATCCTCGACGAGAACATGCCCGGCCTCACCGGCCTGGAGACCCTCAGCGCCATCAAGCAGACCGCCCCGCACATCCCCGTGATAATGATTACCAAAAGCGAGGAGGAGAATATCATGGACCAGGCCGTCGGCAACAAAATCGCCGACTATCTCATCAAGCCCGTCAATCCCAACCAGATCCTGCTGGCGCTGAAGAAGCACCTGCACGCCGAGCAGCTCGTCTCGTCGCGTGCCACCAGCGACTACAGCCGCGAGTTCGGCCAGCTGGCTCAGCAGATTAACTCCGCGTCCACCATCGACGACTGGTACGCCATCCACTCGCGCCTGGTCTTTTGGGACATGGAGCTCACCGACACCGACACGGGCATGGAGGGCATGCTGGAGATGCAGAAAAACGAAGCCAACTCTGAGTTCAACAAGTTTGTGCGCCGCCAGTACGAAAACTGGGTCAGCGGCGGCGACGTCCCGCCCGTCCCCGGCGACGGCACCCCGCTCATGTCGCCGCGCGTGGTGCAGGAGTCGGTGTTCCCGCTCCTCGACGCCGGCAACAAGGTCTGCCTGGTGGTCATCGACAACTTCCGCCTCGACCAGTGGCGCGCCGTGCAGCCACTCCTCGCCGAGTCGTTCAACATCGACGAGCGCCTCTACACCTCCATCCTCCCCACGGCCACGCAGTACGCCCGCAACGCCATCTTCTCGGGCCTCATGCCCGTCGCCATCGAGCGTATGTTCCCCGACCTATGGGTCGACGAGGACTCGGAGGAGAGCAAAAACGTCAACGAGAGCCCGCTGCTGGAGACACAGTTCCGCCGTTTCCGCCGCCAGTGCCGCTTCAGCTACACCAAGGTCAACGACGGCCAGGGCATGGAGCGGCTGTTGCGCGATTTCAACGCCCTCAAGGAGAACGACCTCAACGTCGTGGTCTTCAATTTCATAGACATGATGAGCCATGCGCGCACCGAGTCGAAGATGATACGCGAGCTCGCCGGCACCAACGCTGCCTATCGCTCGCTGTCCACGTCTTGGTTCCGCCACTCCGGCGCCCTCGACTTCCTGCGCCGTGCCGCCGCCGCGGGCTGGCGCGTCGTCCTCACCACCGACCACGGCACCATCCGCGTCACCAACCCCGTCAAGGTCGTCGGCGACAAGGGCACCAACACCAACCTACGCTACAAAGTAGGCAAAAACCTGGCCTACAACTCGCGCCAGGTCTACGAGATAAAAAAGCCCGAGCGATTCGGGCTCCCCTCGCCCAACGTCTCCAGCGTCTACATCTTTGCCGGCAACCGCGATTTCTTCGCCTACCCCAACAACTACAACTACTACGTCCAGTACTACACCGACACCTTCCAGCACGGCGGCATCTCCATGGACGAAATGCTGATTCCCCTCGTCACCCTCACCCCCAAAGGCTAACCCCGACAACATTGTTTTAACGGCAACAACTGAAGAGGCTGTGTCAAAATAGCCTAAATGTAGGGACATGCCTTTGGCATGTTTATCCAAACCGTTGGTTTTCAGGTTTAACATCGCAAAGCGATGTCCCTACATCATTAAATTCCCGCAATTTGAAACGCCCTCCCCTACATCATTAAAATCACACATTTTGACACACCGCCAAACTACGAAAGCAACACTGACGGCGTCAACGACATCATTGCTGATGACGCCAACGCACCTGTCGAGTACTACAACCTGCAGGGCGTGCGCGTAGCCAACCCCGAGAGCGGTCTCTACATCCGCGTCCAGGGCAAGAAGGCTTCTAAAGTCCTCGTAAAGTAAGCAATGTGGCGCTGTGATAACGGCTCCCCATTAGACAAATAAGTCTGCAAATATTCCACAAGAGGCTGTGTCAAAATAGCCTAAATGTAGGGACATGCCTTTGGCATGTTTATCCAAACCGTTGGTTTTCAGGCTTAACATCGCAAAGCGATGTCCCTACATCATTAAATTCCCGCAATTTGACACACCGCCTTGTTGTGCCTGTCGCTGAAAAGGCTTTTTATTGCTCGTACCTGGCGATATTGGCTTTATCGTGGAACCGGGCGGAACAACGCGTATGGTTCACGGAACCGGGGGCGGTTTAACGGGCCAAGACGTTGAAGTTCGAGGCTAAAATATTAGCTTAAAAATTACCTCAGAAAATAAATTTCTCCAAATATTTTGCCAATTAAAAAAAAAATTCTACCTTTGCAGAGCAAAAGCGGAACGAAGCGCCGCAAGGCTACCCCGCCCCGCGATTTTGCACCTGACTCCGTAGCTCAGTTGGTAGAGCAACTGACTCTTAATCAGTGGGTCGAGGGTT
>JBJFEE010000088.1:0-9974 GCA_051890455.1 Muribaculaceae bacterium | reverse complement strand
GCGCTCCGCTGACCCGGCGGGCTTTTTTATAGACATACCAACCGTTTGGGCGGTTTGGATGTTTAGAGGTTAATTTGTATCTTTGCGTTAATATGGAACTTAGGATATCAAAGCCCTCTGAGGTGTTACGTGAGTTATATGAGCTGTCTTTCCCGCCTGAGGAACGGCGCGACTGGTCCAGGCTGCCTTTGGATACCCCTGCTTTTAAACTGATGGCCATAGTTGATGAGGCTTCAGGCGATGAAATAGGCTTGATTACGGTCTGGCAGTTTGAAGGCTTTTCATATGTCGAGCATTTTGCCGTAAATCCCAATCTGCGGGGAGCGGGTTTAGGCTCCAAGGTACTGGAACAGCTGCAGGGTCCGGTTATTCTTGAGGTTGAGCCTGTCGGCAGCACGCCGGAGGCTGAGCGTCGTATACGGTTTTACGAGCGCAACGGTTTCAGAGTCCTCGATGTACATTATGTACAGCCGCCTTATTCGCCGGGTTTGCCCGAGCTGGAGCTGAGGCTGATGTTGCGCGGCGACATCGCCGATATCGACAAAGCAATCAAAACGATACACAAAAACGTTTATAATAAGGTATAAGATGCCGGAGAAAAACGGCACGACAAAAAGACCTGATTAATTTGCATAACTAACCTGATTTATGGGACTTAAAAAATACAACAGCAAGGAAATAAAGCGAGACCAGCGAGTGCTTGAACTGCTCTCGCAGAATTTCCCTAATGTCAACTCGGCCAGCACCGAGATTATCAATCTCGAGGCCATTCTCAACCTGCCTAAAGGCACGGAGCACTTCGTGGCCGACCTTCACGGCGAGTACGAGGCCTTCCGTCATATCCTCAAAAATGCTTCGGGCAATATCAAGCGCAAAGTCACCGACATCTTTGGCAGCACGTTGCGAGACAGCGAGATAAAGGAGCTTTGCACACTCATTTATTATCCCGGCCCGAAGCTTGAGCAGATAAAGGCCACTGAGAAAAATCTCAGCAACTATTACAAGATTACGCTCAACCAGCTTGTCAAGGTGGTGCGCAGCGTATCGTCGAAATACACGCGCTCAAAGGTGCGCAAGGCACTTCCCAAAGAATACGCATATATAATAGAGGAGCTTCTGCATGAGACTCCCGATGATGTCAAGAAGCAGGCATACTTCAACCGCATTGTCGAGACCATCGTTCTCACCGGCCAGGCCGACGATTTCATCGAAGCCATGTGCAACGTCATCCAGCGCCTTGCCATTGACCAGTTGCACATCCTCGGCGACGTCTATGACCGCGGCCCCGGCGCTCATCAGATTATGGAGCTGCTGACCTCCTATCCCAATTTCGACATCACCTGGGGCAACCATGATATAGTATGGATGGGAGCCGCCGCTGGAAATGCGGCCTGCATCGCCAACGTGCTGCGGTTGTCGCTGCGCTACGCCAATATGGCTACTCTTGAGGAAGGCTACGGCATCAACCTCGTTCCGCTGGTTACATACGCGATGGAGAAATACGCCGACGACCCGTGCATCGGCTTCGAGCCCAAGGACGCACCCGATGACGGCAGCCACACCGAAAAAAGCCTGCACCTGCTGGCACAGATGCACAAGGCCATTTCAGTCCTCCAGTTCAAACTTGAGGGCCAGCTGTACGAGAAATATCCCGAATGGGGCATGAAAGGCCGCGGACTGCTCGGCGCCATAGATTTTGAAAAAGGCACAGTGAAAGTCGACGGCAAGACGTACAAACTCAACGACACGCATTTCCCAACTGTCGACCCCAAGCACCCCTTCCGTCTCACCGAAGAGGAACAGGCGCTCGTCGACCGCCTCGTGCACTCGTTCACCGTCAGCGACAAGCTGCAGCGGCATATGTACCTCATGCTCTCGCACGGCGGCATCTACGGCGTATACAACGGCAATCTGCTCTACCACGCCTCAATACCCCTCGACAAAGACGGCAGTCTGAAAGAGGTGGACGTCTTCGGCGAGAAGCTGAAAGGCCGTGCATTGCTCGACCGCATCAACCAGATTGTCCACTACGCCTACAACTACGACTCGGACGATGACGAGCGCCAGCGCGCAATCGATTATTTCTGGTATTTATGGAGCGGTCCCGACTCGCCTCTGTTCGACAAGTCGAA
Source organism: Muribaculaceae bacterium (assembly GCA_051890455.1). Taxonomy (GTDB): domain Bacteria; phylum Bacteroidota; class Bacteroidia; order Bacteroidales; family Muribaculaceae; genus CAG-873. The sequence goes on along the minus strand of JBJFEE010000088.1, from coordinate 7,842 downwards.
GATGGCGACCTTCGAGCGTTACTTCATCGACGACAAAGAGCCGCATGCAGAGGAAAAAGGCCAGTACTACATCTCGCGCAACGACGCCGACGTCTGCGACATGATTCTCGACAAGTTCGAGGTGGCAGGCCCTCACCGCCATATCATCAACGGCCATGTGCCCGTCAAGGCAGCCAGCGGCGAAAATCCCATCAAGGCCGACGGCAAGCTGATGGTGATAGACGGAGGCTTTGCCAAGGCATACCACGGCACGACAGGCATTGCAGGCTATACCCTTGTCTTCCATAGCCGCGGCTTTGAACTCGTTCAGCACGAGCCCTTTACCTCGGCCGAGAATGCCATCGCAAACGGAACCGACATTGTCAGTACCAATCAGATTGTCGAGATGAGCGCCCACCGCATGCGCGTGCGCGACACCGACAAGGGCCGTGAACTTCAGGCTCAGATTGACGAGCTGATGGAGCTGCTTTACGGCTACCGTCACGGTCTTATAAAGGAGCGCAGTCTGGTTTAAGATTATCGCCAAGATTATCGCTTGTGCCGGTGTGGATATTGACCACGTCCGACAATGCGGTTTTTCAGAATTTATGTGTAACTTTGCAGTTGTGCTCGGCGGGACGGATTTATGGTGTCCCGGAGCTGACTGCAGAAGATACAGATGGACAAATATATCGACATTGACGGTATAAAATTTCACTACCGTGAGGACGGACAGGACGGTGCGCCTGCTCTTGTCATCATGCACGGCTGGGGTTGCAACGCCGACACTGTGCGCAGCATCACTAACGTGGCCGCGCAGACCAACAAGGTCTACACCATCGACTTTCCCGGTTTCGGACAGACGCCCGAGCCGCCGTCGGTGTGGGGCGTGGAGGAGTATACCCGCTTCATCGAGAAATTCATCGAAAAGTTAGGCCTTAAGCGTGTGAGCCTCCTCGGTCACTCGTTCGGAGGCCGCGTCGGCATACTCTATTCGTCGCGTCACGACAATGTGGACAAACTTATTCTGGTGGATGCCGCCGGCATGAAGCCCCGCCGACCGTTGCGATATTATGTCAAGGTGTACTCGTTCAAGTTTTCGAAGAAACTGGCATACTTTTTCCTCCCGCGCGAAAAGGCCGAGGCGCTGATAGAAAAGAAGCGCAGCAAGAGCGGCTCGGCCGACTACAACGCCGCCAGCCCACGCATGCGCGCCATCCTGAGCAAATGTGTCAACGAAGGCCTCGAGCACGTCCTGTCATCCATCAAGGCGCCGACACTGCTCATCTGGGGCGAGAACGACACCGCCACGCCACTGCGCGACGCCAAATACATGGAGAAACACATCGCCGATGCCGGACTGGTTTCGTTTCCCGGAGTCGGACATTATTCATTTCTCGAAAATCCCGGCCAGTTCGCCGCCGTCCTCAACAGTTTCCTGACGGCGAAATGAGTCCGAATATATAATCAAACAGCAAAATGATAGCATTTTACATAATCGGTTTTGTCCTGGCGCTGACATCGCTGTATTTCGAGTTCAGGCGCCAGCTGATGATGCTTCAGCAGAACTCGTACCGCAACGAGCGTTACCGCCGCTGGCTCTCAGAGTCCGGCGACAGCACGACCGTCGTGCGCCTTGTCACGGCGGCAGTGGCGATGGCCACGCTGTCGACATTCAGCGTTCCCCTTGTATCGATGGGGCTGATAGCCGCCGTATCTATAGTAAACATATTCAACCTCGCCGGCCGTAAGTATAAGAAACCGCTTGCCCTTACGCGTCGCGCCTGGCGCATAACGCTGACACAGTGGCTGTTGCTGGTCGTCGTGTGCTTTGTAGTCGGATTGGCATGCCACGGCAGGGGCTACGGATACGAGAAAGTCTCGGTAGCAGTGCTTTTTGTCTTCTGCCTTTCGGCACAGTTCACCCAGCTGGCAAACTGGCTGCTGAAGCCTGTCGAAAAGCATATCAACGGTAAGTTTTACAACCGGGCGCAGGAGACGCTGCGTTCGATGCCCGGACTGAAGATTGTCGGCATAACCGGCAGTTACGGCAAGACCAGCACCAAACACTATCTGCAACGCATCCTCAGCGAGCAGTACAGCACCCTCATGACCCCCGGCAGCTACAACACCACACTTGGTGTCGTGCGCACCGTCAATGAGCTGCTGAAACCCTACCACGAGGTTTTCATCGTCGAGATGGGCGCCAAGCAGAAAGGCGACATCAAGGAAATCTGCGACCTCGTTCGTCCGAGCGCCGGCATCATTACCGCCGTAGGTCCGCAGCATCTTGAGACATTCCACACCATCGAAGGTGTCCGGGATACCAAATTCGAACTTGCCGACGCTCTTCCCGCCGACGGCCTCGCCGTTGTCAACAACGACTTCGAGATGATTGCCGGACGAAAGGTCGACAACGTAAAATGCATCCGTTACGGCATCGAAAACACCGAGGGCTGCCAGTACGTGGCCCGCGACATCGTTTATGGCGAGAACGCCACCGTATTCACCGTCGAGGGCGGGGAACGTATGCTTACCCTGACTACACAACTGCTTGGAGAGTGCAACATCTCCAATCTCGTAGCGGCGATTGCCGTCGCCACAGAGTTAGGTGTCAGCGATGAGCGCATAGCTTACGCAGTCAGCCGAATAGAGCCGGTCGAGCACCGACTCAGCCGACGCCGCCTGCCCAACGGGCTGACGATTATCGACGACGCCTTCAACAGCAATCCGTCCGGGTCGAAGATGGCCCTTGACGTTTTGTCGATGATGAAACACGGTCACCGTTTCGTCATCACTCCCGGCATGATAGAGCTTGGCGAGCGTCAGGAAGAGCTCAACCATGAACTGGGACGCCATGCCGCGCAGTGCTGCGACACCGCCATAGTCGTCAACGAATACAACCGCGACGCCATCGTCGCCGGCCTCAAAAAGGGCGGTATGGCTGAGGAACGCATACTGACGATGCCCGACTTCAACTCGGCATTCGCCTACGTCATGCAGCATTCCAAGAATGGTGACACCGTACTTATAGAAAACGATCTGCCCGACACCTTCAAGTGAGGGCATAATAAATCAATATAAAAATGAAGACAAAAGTAGGAGTTTTTTTTGGCGGCCGCTCTACCGAGCACGAGATTTCGGTAATCAGTGCCAACCAGGCCATGGCAGCAATGAGCCGCGAGAAATATGACATCATACCCGTTTATATTACCAAAGAGGGCAAATGGTACACCGGCGAGGCGCTGACCGATGTCGCAAATTACCGCGACACCGACGCGTTGCTGCAGAAGTGCGAGCAGGTGTACATGCGTCCCATCTACGGCGACTACAACCTTTACAGCATGAAGACCGCCGGTGTCTTCCGCCACGACCACAAGGTCATCGCCGCGCTTGATGTCGTTCTGCCCGTACTCCACGGCTCGAACGGCGAGGACGGCACCTTCCAGGGCGTGATAGAGACAATCGGCATCCCCTTCGCAGGCTGTGACGTCCTTGCCTCGGCAAATGGCATGGACAAGATTACGATGAAGATGATTCTCGCCTCCGAGGACGTTCCTGTCGTCGACTATGTCTGGTTTACCGACAAGGAGTGGTTCAGCCGTCACGACGCACTGGTAGAGAAGGTTGAGAAGAAACTCGGCTACCCCGTCATTGTCAAGCCCGCCAACCTTGGTTCGAGCGTGGGCATCCACCGCGCCGACAACCGCAAGGCTCTCGAGGCCGCCGTCGCCGATGCCGAGAAATATACCTCGCGCATCATCGTCGAACACCTCGTCGAGGACCTCTGTGAAATCAACTGTTCGGTACTCGGCAACTGCGACGACTACCGAATGTCAGTACTTGAGGAACCCATCAAGAGCGGCGAAATCTTGTCGTACGAAGACAAGTACATGGGCGGCACCAAGACCGAGCGCGGCATGCAGGTGTCGAAGAAGCGCATCCCCGCCGACCTCCCCGCCGACATGACCGAGCGCATCAAATTCCTTGCCGGCGAGACTTTCCGCGTGCTCAGCTGCCACGGAGTCAGCCGCGTCGATTTCATCGTCGACCGTAAGGATAACTCGGTATACGTCAACGAAATCAACACCATCCCCGGTTCTCTGTCGTTCTACCTCTGGGAAGCTACCGGACTCACTTTCGAGGCACTTATGGATGAGCTTGTCCGCCTCGCCTTCAAGCGCAAGGAAGAGCAGTCGCGCAAGACAGTCTCTTATTCGGCCAACATCTTCGCCATGGGCGGCGTCAAGGGCGCCAAAGGGGCAAAAGGCGTCAAATAACGCTGACAGTATCATTACCAAATAAGCCGACGGGCTCCCGGAAGTTGAAATCCGGGAGCCCGTCGGCTTTGGATGAGGTCTGAAATCAGAAGGGCAGGTCGTCCTCGCTGTTGGCTGCGGCGGGAGCGGCAGGGGGAGGAGGAACGGGAGCGCCGCCGTAGTTCTGCGGCTGGCTGTATGTGGGCTGCTGGACGGGAGCGCCGGCCTGGTTTGCGGCCTGCTCGATGCGCCATGCCTGAACGTCAGTGTACCAGCGGCCGTTGAACTCGCGGCTGTCAAGGTCGAACGAAACGCGTACGGTGTCGCCCACTTTTACGGCTGCGTCGGTGGCGGCCACACGGTCCGAGCCGAAGACGGTCAGGGCAACCTTCTTGGGGTAGTTCTCCTGAGTCTCAACAATGTACATGCGTTTCTTCCAGGGATTTCCGGAGCGCGAAGTGCCCTCCTGGATGGGGCATTGCTCGATGATTTTTCCGATTAATTCCATTTGATTTATTTCGGGATGTGAATAATGTATGCAATTTTCACCCGCACCTTTTTTTGTGCGTGCTGACTGCAAATTTACAAACAATTTTGTAAAAACACCACACTCCCGCCAAAATTTGATGCCACAAAATTTTTGAAGATTTAATAATTGGAAGTTTGATATGCCATCTTATACGGAATTTGACTTTTGTAGTCAATCCCGTGGCTGAATTTTTGGTTTTGTGGAAGAAAATGAGTAATTTTGGACATGGTATTCAGGGTGCCTTGGTCTCCGGCAACGGAGAGGGGCGCCGATAATTAACATTTAATGCTACAAGTACCATGACCAAAGATGAACTGATGCGCGAAGCCTGCCGCATCTCAGAGGAAAACGTTCAGAACGGCGGCGGACCTTTCGGCGCCGTTATCGCGCGCAACGGCGAAATCATCGCCACCGGCGTCAACCGCGTCACCGCCAACTGTGACCCCACGGCTCATGCCGAGGTCAGCGCCATCCGCGCCGCCTGCTCCAAACTCAACACCTTCGACCTTTCCGGCTGCGAGATTTACTCTTCTTGCGAGCCGTGCCCAATGTGCCTCAGCGCCATCTACTGGGCCCATATCGACAAACTCTACTACGGCAACAACAAGACCGACGCCAAAAACATCGGCTTCGATGACTCGTTCATCTACGACGAGTTGGAGCTTCCCAAGGACAAACGCCGTCTCCACAGCGAAATCCTGCTCCCTCATGAAGCCTTCCGCGCCTTCCGGATGTGGATGGACAAGGAAGACAAGATAGAGTACTGACCCACCGACACATACCGGCAAAATTAAAACGCACAAGCAGCGGACTGCAATCCGTTGCCTGTGCGTTACAATTATTTTAAGACGTAACAGACAAAGAAAAACGGGACGTCCGCGGTGGAGTGGGGGACGTCCCGTATAGGCGCCACACTGAAGGATGCGATGAAACTCCGATATGACAGGATTTGAGTGCCGCTGTCCTTTGTAATCCCCTGTCGCTCCTCGTGAACGTGGAATGAACCGTGAAAATCCGGTTGAGGCCCGCCATTGGACAGCTAAGCTTGTCTCGGTAGTTTGTTGTAAAATTGACGAGTTTCCCAATCTACTTCAGTGTGGCAATAAGTTTATGTGGTGGCAGGCCGGGCGGCCTGTGCAACGACTCTTCGTTTGCTTTTATAACGCAAAAGTACAGCTTTGGGTTTGATTTGGCAAGCCTTTGGGGCAATAAAATTTTTTCTCGCGCGCGAACATATAAAAAGACGGGAGCGGCTGTTATTTTTTTGTAAAAAAGTCGTACATTTGTAAGATAATAGGGCAGACCCTGCGTTTGTTCAATGCTGTGACAGGCCAAGGGCATGACGCGGATAAAAAAATAGAATAATAACTCAAAAACATATATCAGATGAAATTCAACGTTCCAAGCAAGACTTTCTACAATGCGGCTTCGGCAGTCATCAAGGTCATCAACCCCAAAAGCCCGATGACAATCCTGGCCAATTTCCTGCTTACACTTAAGGAGAATGAGCTTACAATCAGCGGTTCGGATATCGAGAATTCCGTGTCGGCACATATCCCTGTCACGGACACCGAAGGCAACGGCGGCGTATGTGTCGATGCCAAGCGCCTCGTCGAGCTGCTCAAGGAAATTCCCGACCAGGGCATTGAGGTCAGCCTTGAGAACGGAAAGGCCACCATCAAATATTCGAGCGGCGCCTGCGAGTTCACCTATATCGACGGCGTGGAGTATCCCCAGCCCAAGAAGGACGAGAACGAGGGCGAGCCCTTCACCTTCAATCTCCCCGGCGAAATCATGCGCAAGGGTATCGACTACACCCTCTTTGCTGCCGCCACCGAGGACTACCGCCCCATCATGATGGGTGTGCTCTTCGATGTCAAGGACGACCGCATTGTCTTCGCCACCACCGACACCCGCAAGCTCGTCAAATACGAGGACGCCAACTGCGCCCCCGGCGTCACTGTCGGCCGCGTCATCCCTCCCAAGCCCTGCTCGGTACTCCGCAGCATATACAGCGGCGAGGGCGACGTCAAAGTGACTTTTACCTCTAAGAGCGCCACTTTCGAGAACCAGGATTTCAGCTTCAATTGCCGTCTGCTCCAGGGCAATTTTCCCGACTACAACCGCGTCATTCCCCGCAACAACAACCTGCTGCTCACCGTCGACCGCCAGCAGATGCTCAGCTCGGTACGCCGCGTAGGCCTGTGCGTAAGCCAGGACTACGGCCTCGAGAAATTCCTCATCACACCCGACCGCGTGGAGATAAAGAGTCAGGACCCCAACCTGCTCACTCAGGCTCATGAAGAGCTGCCGTGCTCGTTCTCGGGCCAGCGCCTCGTCATCGGCTTCAGCGCACCCCTGCTCACCGAAATCCTGAGTGTCCTTCCCACTGACGACATCACCATCGCCCTGGCCGACTCGGGCCGTCCCGGCCTCTTCCAGCCCGGCAAGGACGAGGAGGGCACCTCGCTGATTATGCTGCTCATGCCCATGGCCTGCGGCGAATTCTGATACAGTCGGTAAGTAAAAGCAGCAGAGATGAAACTTAAACTGAACCGCCCGCTGGTCTTCTTCGACCTGGAGACTACCGGAGTAAACCTTACCGCTGACCGCATCGTCGAGATAAGCACAGTGAAGCTGATGCCCGACGGCACCATCGAGGAGCGTACGCGCCGCATCAATCCCGAAATGCACATTCCCGAGGAGGCCACCGCCGTCCACCACATCAAAGACGAGGATGTGCGCAACGAGCCCACCTTCAAGCAGGTGGCAAAGTCGCTGGCAAAGATGCTCGAGGGCTGCGACCTCGCCGGCTTCAACTCGAACCGCTTCGACATCCCCATGCTCGACCAGGAATTTCAGCGCGCCAACGTTGATTTCGATTTCTCCAAGGCTCGTTTTGTCGACGTGCAGACCATCTTCCACAAGCGTGAGCCGCGAAACCTCGTCGCCGCCTATAAGTTCTACTGCGACAAGGACCTCGAGGGCGCCCACAGCGCCAATGCCGATACAATGGCCACTTACGAGGTGCTCCTTGCCCAGCTCGACCGCTACGAGGACCTGCCCGCCGACATC
>JBJFEE010000087.1:0-1602 GCA_051890455.1 Muribaculaceae bacterium | reverse complement strand
TTTCGTCTTTTTCGGTAAACCACACGCAATCCTTGCGGATTAGGTCGTTTATGGTGTTCAATAGCGGGTCATAATGCGTTGTCACCAAAAGCTGACTCTCGTTCTTGCTTTTGAGAAATTGTTCAATCACATATTCCACCAAATCGGGATGCAGAGAGGCTTCCAACTCATCAATGCTCAACACTGCATTCTCTTTCTCGGCTTCATACACGGCAGCCTCAATTCCGAGTGTACGCTTTGTCCCCTCTGATTGCAGCGACTGAGGCAAATAGTAGCTTTCTTCGCCGCGAATATTCTTGACTCTGTGCTGGAACTCTGTCCTAAGGGATGGCAATGAACCGGTCTCCTTTATGTGTTCACGCAATAATTCGGGCAGGGACGAATCTTCAAGAAACATCCGAACGGCTTGAGGGGGCAAAGCCTCCTCCGTTTTATTTGAACGGATATCTGAGATATTGAAATCCGCATGATGAACGAAGTCCAACAAGTAATCACGCAAAAGTGTATTGTTTGCAATGCGCCGTCCTGCATACTCAAACATATCGGCATGCGGTCCGATGTAGGGAAGTATTTTCGCTTCCATCCAATTCATTGCGACATCTATCCACGCCAACGACATATTAACTTTGTTTCTTGCTGCAAAGAACGACATATTCGGGAGACACTTCAGGGTGAGTTCTTCCAATCCCGCTGCACCAACCTTATTTGCCGCCGGGTTTATTTTTATTACAGACTGACCATTTTCAAGTGTTCTTGAAAAGAGCATTGTCGGCTGCGCGGATTTAGGCTTGTAGTAATAAAGTTTTTCGGTATGCACAGCTTTACTATCCAACGATAGTACATACCAATAGCGGATGCCCTCAGCAAAGAATCTCAACTCAAAATGCGAAGGCTCGTCGGGCGTTTGTCGGTCCAAAAGAAACGGTATTACTCCAGTCGGTTCTTTCATCGATTGAGGGTCGGCGAACCAAAACGTCCGCAGGAAAGTAAGCGCTTGAAGTATATTGGACTTACCTGAAGCATTTGCCCCATAAATAAGAGCCATCCTCAGCAAACGGACACCCTCGACAACTTCCACCACCTGATAATCCTCAAGCATCGTATCTTTCGTCGCCTCAAAGCTAAGCACAGTCTCTTCTTTGAATGAAAGGAAATTTTTTATTTTGAGCTCCTGTATCATATCGCCACCTTGATTTTATGCCACAAAGTTACGACAAATAGTTAATATAGCAAAATAAAATCAGATTAAAGTGTGATTTTATTTGTAGATTTAGCCGCATTCTAATCAATTCAAGAAATAAAATCGCATTTCTATCAAACTTGCATAATTTAATAGCAAGATTCTTTTTTTCTGGTCGTGTTTGACGTTTTCTAGTCTGTCTTCTGGTCGAGATGGTTCTTTCCATTCGCTTAACATAAATGTCATTGTTTTCAATTACTGTTTAATTTTCTCCTGCTGCGACTTATTCCACTGTTCGATTAACATCGAGGCGTATTTCTCAGGGTCAGTTTTGATGTATGAGAGAAATGCCTTCTCGGTCTTATGTCCGGTTATCTGCATTATCACAAGTGCCGGCACGCCGCTTTCAAACATATTCGTGG
>JBJFEE010000086.1:0-10376 GCA_051890455.1 Muribaculaceae bacterium | reverse complement strand
AGAGCATCTGACTGTTAATCAGAGGGTCGTTGGTTCGAGTCCATCTTGAAGCGCAGAAACCCGCAGGCACATCGCCCGCGGGTTTGCTGTTTTTTAACACCTTACCCTCATTTTCCCGCCTCCGGCCTTTCGGGCTTGGGGCTTTTTTATTATCTTTGCATGGTCGGCGGTATGTCAATGTCGTATCCGCTCTGATGTAGGGACGTGCCTTTGGCACGTTGAGCCCGGTAAATATTCGGGCAGGACTGACATCGCAAAGCGATGTCCCTACATTGGTCACACCTCTGAATTTTGAATTGCTAACTCTTTTAAATATCCACGTTATGAGAGAACTTATCAACAAGATTGCACTGCCATTTATGGCTCTGACATTCGTGATGCTGCTGGGCGCATGCTCCGGCAAAGAGGACTCGGCCGACCTGCTGAAAAAGTACGCCTCGTCCAAGGACGCTTTCGTCGCCACTTTCAACATCAAACAGATTGTCGACCAGTCGGGCTGCGAGGTTAAGGACGGCAAACTCGAGCTGTCCGACGAACTCAACGCCATGCTTAAGGAAATACCCTCCGACTCACGCGAATACATCGACTATGTGCTCGAAAACGAGTACCTGGTATACGAGAACGCCATCTTGACCTTCAACATGGACGGCAAGGACCCCCACCACATGATTTTCGCCTTCAACGTCAAGGACTCAAAGAAATTCATGGAGCAGGCCGGCAAGGACTTCGGCGAAAAAGCCAAGGAAAAAGACGACTGGCTTGCCATCGAGCTTTGCGAGCACGGCACCCTCCTCTCCAAGGACAACATCGCCATGATTCTCTTCCTCCAGAATGATGACTTCTCGGTCCGCACGCTGGAGAAAATCGAGCAGGCCGCCCAGGACAAGCCCCTGCCCGAGGACGTTGTAAAGCGTCTCACCGAAGGCGACCAGACCTTCACCGCCTTCGCCCACTACGAGTTCGGCGAGAATGAAGAGCTCCCCTCGCAGTTCGCCGCCCTTGCCCCCAAGGACAAAATCGGCGCTTTCTTCACCTTCAACATGGAAGAAAAGACCTGGAAGACCTCTGTCGAATTCACCGACTATGACGGCAAGCCCACCAAGGGCCTGTTCAAAGGCACCGTTGACCCCGGCTTGCTCAAATACTCAGGCAAAGACCACCAGATAGCCATCCTCGTCGGCGACGCCAAGGAATATCTCGACCTATTCGCTTCCTTCATGAAGGGCAGCGACAAAGCCCAGCTAAACGCCATCGCCGCCATGATTGACGGGCCCGCAATGCTCTCCGGCTCCGTAAACATTAACATGGCCGACATCCAGTCGGTAAACGAATTCAAGATTGCCGAAAAGACAAGCTTCGCCGTGGCAGTGACCTGCACCAAAGGACGTGCCGGCGAGCTCATAGACATGGTAGCCTCGCAATTAGAAGTACCCGAGGGCGGGATGACCGAGGGCGGCAACACGCTGAACTACACTCCCGGCGAGGCCATCAAAGCCGCTGTGGACTATCCCATCTACGAGTGGGACTACGAAACCTACGAGCGCACGATGACCGGCACAGCGCATTTCGAAATCGACTTCCACAGGGACGGCGACCTGTTGCTGTTATATTTCAACAGCACTCCCGGCGCCAACAAACTCGACGCCAATGCCGCCGAAATCAAAGGCGCCAACCTCGCCGTCATTTCCGACAACTACATGGGCGATGCGCTTTCCGACGTCTTCGGCGTGAAATTCGGCATCGCCGGCGTGGGCACGCTCAAGGGCAACACCCTTAGCGGCACCACCACCGTCACCGGTACCGACAAGACCGTCCTGCAGTGCTACCTGTCGCTGATCAGCAATGCCGTCACCAAATCTGACGAAATCAAATCCAAATTACGTTAATAAATAAGTGAGTAAAACGACCCTGCCCTTCGGGCGGATAGACAGCATCACCCTCGACATGGCCCTGCCCGGCGTCTTCGCCGGGCAGGAAAAGGAGGGTCATGTGGCTTTGTCGGAGGTGTGGATGCACAGCCTCACCTTCAGCCGCCCGGGACGTTACATGATTGAGGCCGAGAGCGGTGCCGGTAAGTCGAGCCTGTGCTCGTTCATCTACGGCAACCGCAGCGACTACCTCGGCCACATCCTCTTCAACGGCACCGACGTGCGCACGCTCTCCATCGAGCAGTGGTGTCAGGTGCGCCTGCGCCATCTGGCCATGCTTCCGCAGGAGATGAAACTCTTTGCCGAGCTGACGGTGATGGAGAACATTCAGATTAAAAACCGCCTCACCGGCACTTGCACGGACGAGCAGATTATGGACATGCTCGAGCGCCTCGGCATAGCCGAAAAGGCCGGACAGCCTGCGGGCCGCCTGTCGGTGGGCCAGCAGCAGCGAGTGGCTATGATACGCGCGCTGTGCCAGCCTTTCGATTTCATCATCCTCGACGAGCCCGTCAGCCACCTCGACGCCGCCAACAACGGCCGCGTGGCCGAGCTTGTCACCGAGGCCGCGCGCCGCAACGACGGCGCCATCATCACCACCTCCGTGGGCAACCCGCTCGTCCTCGACGAGGCAAAACACATCAGATTATGAAATCCATGAAATCATTAATCTGGAAACTTCTGCGAAAGAACATCTCCGCCGGTCAGATTGTCGGCTACGCCCTGGCAAACCTGGCCGGCCTGGCAATCGTGATGTGCGCGATACGCTTCTACAGCGACGTATCCATGGCCTACCGCGACCAGGACTCGTTTGTGTCGAAAGACTACATGATAATCTCGCGTCCCGTGTCGACGTTCACCACCCTCGGCCTCAGGAAAGCCGACAGCGGCTTCTCGGCCAAGGACATCAGCAAGCTCGAGAAACAGCCCTGGATGCGCAAGGTCGGCGCCTTCACCAGCGCCAACTTCAGCGTTATGGCCTCGATGGGCCTCGGCGACTCCAGGATGTCGACGTACATGTTCCTTGAGTCCATCCCCGACGACTTCCTCGACATCAGGCCAGAAGAGTGGGAGTGGAAGCCGGGCGAGGAGGTGCCCATCATCATCTCGCGCGAATACCTGGCGCTGTACAACTTCGGCTTCGCCGGCACGCGCGGTCTTCCCCAACTCTCGGAGAGCATCATCGGCCGCGTGCCCATCACCTTCCGCCTCTCCGGCAACGGCCGCTCGGAGGTGGTGACGGGCCGCATCGTCGGTTTCTCGTCGCGCCTCAACACCATCGCCGTCCCCGGCACGTTCATGACATGGGCAAACGGTCAGTTCGCCGTCCCGGGCACACAGCCCAACCCCTCGCGCCTCATCCTCGAGGTCAGCAAGCCCGGCGACCCGGCCATCATGAAATATATGGAGCGCCACAACTACGAGGTAGCCGGCGACAACACCGACAACTCGCGCGCCACCTACTTCCTGCGCGTCATCACCGCCATCGTCATCACCATCGGCGCCGTCATCTCGCTGCTGGCCTTCTTTATCCTCACTCTCAGCATCTTCCTGCTGCTGCAGAAGTCGCGCGACAAGCTGCACAACCTAATGCTGTTGGGCTACACGCCCGCTCAGGCCGCGGCGCCGTACTACCGCCTCGTCGTCGCCGTCAACGCCGGCATTCTCGTGCTGTCCACGGTGATTATGTTCGTGGCGTCGGCATACTGGGAGGAACGCCTCGAAGAAATCGGCGTCGAAGCCGGTCCGGTGCTCCCCGCACTCCTCGTCGGCACCGCCATAGTGCTGGCCGTGACGGCCCTCAACGTACTGACCATCCGGCGCATAGTGCGCAAGGCATTCTGAACCCATGCTCAACCTCACCCCCCTAGCCCGCCTCGTTCTCAGCCACCAGGTCAAAAATGCCCGCAGCTGGCGCGGCGACAACATACGGCACGTGCAGCTGCGCCAGCTCGACATGCTCACCCGCAAGGGCGAGCGCACGGGATACGGCAAGGCCAACAAACTGAAGCACACCGCCGACTATGCCGCCTTCGCCGCCACGCTGCCCGTAGCAGGCTATCCCGAGATACGCCACCTTGTCATGGCTATGGTGGACGGCGTTCCCGACATACTGTGGCCGGGCGTCTGCCGCCGCTTCGCCCAGTCGTCGGGCACCTCGGACGGCCGCTCGAAGTTCATCCCCGTCACCGCCGACTCGCTGCGCCTCAACCACTACCCCGGCGCTTCGGCCGCCGTGGCGCACTACCTTGCCAACTACCCCGACTCACGCATGTTCAGCGGCCGCGGCTTCATCCTCGGCGGCAGCTTCGCCACGCAGCTGCAGGTGCCCGAGGGCGTCAAGGCCGGCGACTTGTCGGCGCACCTCATCGAGGCCTGCGGACCGCTGGTCGACATCTACCGCGTGCCGCCGCGCGACATCGCCCTGATGGAGGACTGGACGCAGAAGGTGCCCGCGCTGGTGAAGGCGTCGCTCAGGGCCAATGTCACCAATATCTCGGGCGTGCCCTCGTGGTTCCTCACCGTCCTGCGTGCCGTGATAGCCGAAGCGGGCGTCAATACCGTACACGACGTGTGGCCAAACCTGGAAGTCTTTTTCCACGGCGGCATAGCCATGGACCCCTACCGCAGCCAGTACGCCGCCATCACCGACCCGGACCGGATGCGCTATGTCGAGACCTACAACGCCTCGGAGGGCTTCTTCGCCTGCCAGGACCTGCGCGAGCCCGGCTCGATGCTACTGTTGCTCGATGCCGGAGTCTTTTACGAGTTCGTACCTCTCGACGAGGCCGACGACCCGCATCCCGCGCATGCCGTTCCGGCATGGGAGGTGGAAGAGGGACGCACCTACGCCCTGGTCATCACCGCCCCCAACGGTCTGTGGCGCTATCCCATCGGCGACACCGTCCGCATCGTCAGCCGCGACCCACTGCGCATCGCCATCGCCGGACGCACCAAGGCCTTCATCAACGCCTTCGGCGAGGAGGTGATGGTGCACAACACCGACGCCGCCCTGACGCGCACCTGCCACGCCCACGGCTGCGAGGCGCTCAACTATACCGTCGCTCCGGTCTTTGCCGACGGCGGACGCCGCGGACGACACCAGTGGCTCATCGAATGGGCGACACCGCCCGCCGACACCGCCGCCTTCGCCGCCGACCTCGACCGCGCCCTGCAGGACGAGAACAGTGACTACGCCGCCAAGCGTTCGGGGGGCATATTCCTCGACCCCCTCGAGGTAATCGACGCACGTCCGGGAGTCTTCGACGCGTGGCTTGCATCGACGGGCAAACTCGGCGGACAGCGCAAAATTCCCCGCCTCAGCAACGACCGCCACATCATCGACGCCATCCTCAGCCGACAATAATTTGCACATTTGCAGGTTTTATATTAACTTTGGGGTTGACTACGTTGTTAAACAGCATAAGCATAAGCATAAGCATAAGCATAAGCACAAACACAAACACAAACACGAATAAAAAACAAAAGCATCACGATATAACCATGAAAAAATTGTTCAGCATCGCCCTGGCAGTTCTGGCAATGGCCCTCACAAACGCCATGCCCGCCCAGGCACAGCAGAAGGAGAAAGGCGGCTACCAGGTTGCCGGCATAGCCTTCTACAACCTCGAGAACCTCTTCGACACCATCCCCAACAATCCCCTGGGTCGCGACCTGGAATACACCCCCGGCGGCAAGAACCAGTGGAACTCCACCAAGTACTGGAACAAAATCAACCACCTGGCACGTGCCATCTCCAGCTTCAAGTCCAAGACAACGCCCTACGGCCCCGCCATTATCGGTGTATCCGAAATTGAAAACCGTACCGTCCTCGAGGACCTCGTGGCCGACCCGCAGCTTGCTCCCTGGAACCTGCAGATCTGCCACCACGACTCGCCCGACAAACGCGGCGTGGACGTGGGACTGCTCTACAACCCCCGTTACTTCAAGCTCGAGAACGTCACCAACCACACCCTCACCGAAATCAATTTTGCCACCCGCGACCAGATGTGCGTCGTCGGCCGTCTGATGGGCGAGCGCATCGCCATCATCGTCAACCACTGGCCCTCGCGCCTCGGCGGTCAGGAGAAGTCGTCGCCTAACCGCGAAGCCGCAGCACGCCTGTGCAAGCACATCGCCGACTCGCTTTGGAACGTCGACCCGCAGATGGGCGTGGTAATCATGGGTGACCTCAACGACGACCCCCAGGACAAATCGTGCGCAAAGGTATTAGGCGCAAAGCCCAACCCCGAAAAGGTCACCGCCCACGAGTTCTACAACCCCTGGTGGAAGATGCTCGAGCGCGGTATCGGCACACTGGCCTACAAGAGCTCGTGGAACCTCTTCGACCAGATCATCATCTCGGGTAACCTCGTCAACGACCCCGAAACACGCTGGAACTTCTGGCGCGCCGAGGTGCACAACTACGACTTCCTACGCGACGACCAGGGCTCACGCCAGGGCTACCCCCTGCGCACCTTCGCCTCCGGCGTATACCTGAACGGCTACTCGGACCACTTCCCCACCGAGATTTACCTGCGCCGCTTCGTCCCCGCCCGCAAATAACCCCCTGAGCACCGGCCCCCGGCTCAACCAATACAGCGCGAGCCCTCCACAATATCGAACTTTGTGGAGGGCTCGCACGTTAATATAATACACATAACTAAAAAACACTGAATATGAAAAAGACGATTATTGCAGCAGTAATGGCCATGCTGGCCATTGTTCCCGCTTTGGCCCGCGACAGGTATACCACCGACCACACCCAGCTGCCCGCAGCGGCCCGACAGGTGATAGCAGAGACCTTCGGCCAGAACAAAATCAACCACATCAAAATCGACACCGACATGTACGGCACCAGCTACGACGTCGTGCTCAACAACGGCACCGAGCTGGAGTTTGACCGCCAGGGCAACCTCACCGAGGTCGATGCCGGCCGCAACGGCGTGCCCGCCAAGCTCGTCCCCGCCGCCATCCGCAACTACGTAAAGACCAACTACAAAAACGCTAAAATAACATCGCTGGACATCAGCCGCGACCACTACGAAGTCGGCCTCGCCGGCGGCCTTGACCTCCGCTTCGACAAAAACGGCCGCTTCCTCGGCGTCGACGATTAAGGCAGGGATTAAGGAGTTTAGGGCGGTGTGTCAAAATAGCCTGAATGTAGGGACATGCCTTTGGCATGTTGAACCAGCCAATTGGTTTTCAGGCTTAACATCGCAAAGCGATGTCCCTACATTATTAAAATTTCACATTTTGACACAACCCCTTAAGGTCACTGCACCCCCAGACAGCAGCGGCCCGCTCGAATGAGCGGGCCGCCGCTGTTATAGAGCCGGGATTTATTCCATCAGTTTGCGGTAGCGGCGGCGGGGAAGGGGCTTGCCGTCGTTGTTGGCGACTTTCCAGGCCTCGTAGTCGCTGTACGAGCCCTCGTAGTAGACAACCTTGCCGTCGCCCTCGAACGAGAGGATGTGCGTGGCGATGCGGTCGAGGAACCAGCGGTCGTGGCTGACGACGACGGCGCAGCCGGCGAAGTCGTCGAGGCCTTCCTCAAGGGCGCGAAGGGTGTTGACGTCGATGTCGTTGGTGGGCTCGTCAAGGAGGATGACGTTGCCTTCCTCCTTCAGCGCCATGGCGAGGTGCAGGCGGTTGCGCTCGCCGCCGGAGAGGACGCCGATTTTCTTTTCCTGGTCGGCACCGGTGAAGTTGAACTTGGACAGGTAGGCGCGGGCGTTGACGTCGCGGCCGCCCATGCGGAACGACTCGACACCCTGGCTGATGACCTGGTAGACGGTCTTTTCGGGGTCGAGGTCGTGGTGACGCTGATCGACGTATGCCACCTTGACGGTCTCGCCGACCTCAAAGTTGCCGGCGTCGGGCTTCTCCTGACCCATGATGAGGCGGAAGAGGGTGGTCTTGCCTGCGCCGTTGGGGCCGATGACGCCGACGATGCCGTTGGGAGGAAGCACGAAATCAAGGTTTTCGAACAGTTTCTTGTTGCCGAACGACTTTGCCAGGCCGTGGGCCTCGATGACCTTGTTGCCGAGGCGCGGGCCGTTGGGGATGAAGATTTCGAGGCGTTCCTCCTTCTGCTTCTGGTCCTCGTTGAGGAGTTTGTCGTAGCTGTTGAGACGGGCCTTGCCCTTTGCCTGGCGTGCCTTGGGAGCCATGCGCACCCATTCGAGCTCGCGCTCGAGGGTCTTGCGGCGCTTCGAGGCCTGCTTCTCTTCCTGGGCCATACGCTTGGTCTTCTGGTCGAGCCACGAGCTGTAATTGCCCTTCCAGGGTATGCCCTCGCCGCGGTCGAGCTCGAGAATCCAGCCGGCCACGTGGTCGAGGAAGTAGCGGTCGTGGGTGATGGCGATGACGGTGCCGGGATACTGCTGCAGATGCTGCTCCAGCCAGTCAATCGACTCGGCGTCGAGGTGGTTGGTGGGCTCGTCGAGCAACAGCACGTCGGGCTGCTGAAGGAGCAGGCGGCAGAGAGCCACGCGACGGCGCTCGCCGCCGGAGAGGGTGTCAATCTGCTGGTCGTCGGGCGGGCACTGGAGGGCGTCCATGGCACGCTCGAGCTTCGAGTCGATGTTCCAGGCGTCGGCGGCGTCAAGCTTGTCCTGCAACTCGGCCTGGCGCGCCAGCAGGGCGTCGAAGTCTGCGTCGGGGTCGCCGAAGGCCTCGTTGACCTTGTCGTATTCGGCCAGCATGTCCATGATGGGCTGCACGCCCTCGCGCACGACCTCGATGACGGTCTTGCCAGGGTCGAGCTTAGGCTCCTGCTCGAGGTAGCCCACCGAGTAGCCCGGCGAGAACACCACCTCGCCCTGGTACGACTTGTCGATACCGGCGATAATTTTCAGCAGCGTCGATTTTCCCGAGCCGTTGAGGCCGATGATGCCGATTTTGGCACCGTAGAAAAACGACAGGTAAATGTTTTTAAGCACTTGCTTCTGCGGGGGATAAGTCTTTGACACCCCCACCATCGAAAAAATGATCTTTTTATCGTCAGCCATTGTCAGTGTGGTTGATAAGTTTAACATTAGGAGCGGCGGGCGGTCTTATTACCCCTCGCAAGCGAGGGGCGCGGTCCAAAAGCCTGACGGCCGCACCCGGCCACGGGCGCAAATTTGGACTGATGCTGCCGCTTGCGGCGGCTGGGGCCCGTCAGGGCCTCATTTGTGCCGTCGTGGGGCAAACACAGCGCGGTAGTCGCAGCGAACCTTGCCCTGAACGATGTTGTTGAGCTTGCCGCGGATGAGGGCGCGGCGGATGGCGGGCACGTGGTCGATGAAGACGTGGCCCTCCAGGTGGTCGCACTCATGCTGGACGATGCGCGCCAGGAAGCCCGACATCACCTCGTCGTGCTCCTCGCCCTTCTCGTCGGTCCACAGCAGGCGTATGTGCTCGACGCGCTTGACGTCCTCGGCTATGCCGGGCAGCGACAGGCAGCCCTCCGAGCGGCTCACGGGGTCGCCGTCGAGGACCTCCACCTCCGGATTGATGAGCACCAGCTTGCGGCCCGCGCACTCCGGGAAAGTGTCGGCCACCGGATCGGCGTCTATCACCACCAGGCGGATGCTCTTGCCGATCTGCGGGCCGGCCAGGCCGACGCCCTCCGAGTCGTACATCGTCTCGAACATGTCGTCGACCAGCTTCTGCAGGCCCTCGAAGTCCTCGGGCACATCTTCGGCCACCTCACGCAGCACGGGATGGCCATACATATAAACAGGAAGTTTCATCTATATTGTCTTTTGTTAGTTGTTTGGTAATCAAGGACGGACAAAACAGCGGTCTTGTCAGTTGCCCGGCACGGCGTCCTCCGACGCCTGCCGTGACGACAGGTAGTCGTTGAGGATTATCGAGGCCGAGATACGGTCCACCACCGCCTTGTCGCGCCTCGCCATCTTCTTCATGCCGCCGTCGAGCATGGCCTTGTGGGCCAGCACCGACGTGAATCGCTCATCGAAGAAAATCACCGGCACGGGGGCGATGAGCTTGCGCAGGCGGTTTATCGCCGGAGTGAGATAACGCATGCACTCCGAGTCGCTGCCGTCCATCTGGCGCGGACGACCCACGATGACGGCGTCGACGCCCTCGGCGGCGATGTACGCGCGCACAAAGTCGGACAGTCGGGCCGTCTCCACCGTCTCCAGCGGGTTGGCCACCAGGCGCAGGCTGTCGGTGACGGCGATGCCGCACCGTCTGCGTCCGAAATCAATAGCCATCAGTCGTCCCATATCGTTATATACATTATTATAATGCAAAGATACAACTTTTTCGCGACAGCATCAAACGGCGCCCCGGCGGGCGCATCAGCCTAACCGGGCTTATTGGTCTTATTAGCCTGATTAGTCAAATTGGCCTAATTACCTTATTGGTCAAATTGGCCTAATTGGCCCAATTGGTCGAGCCAATTCTTCGTGTAGCCAATTCTTCGCGCCAATTCTT
>JBJFEE010000085.1:0-50843 GCA_051890455.1 Muribaculaceae bacterium | reverse complement strand
TTCATGCTTCTCTACCGTCTGCCCGAGGCACAGGTTGTCAAGCTCTGCCAGCCCTTCCTTCTCGCCGCACGCGACCAGGGCGGTCTGGGGCTGACCCAGGTCGAGGTAGGCTTTGCCTACGGCACCCTCGCCATCATCGGCCTCACCATCGGCGGTATCATCGGCGGTATCTGCGCCGCAAACGGCGGTCTGCGCAAATGGATATGGCCCATGGCCCTTGCCACCTCGCTCAACTGCGTGGCCTACATCGTCCTCTCGCAGGTGCAGCCCGACTACGCCACTATGGCCGGCAAAATCATCACCTGGAGCTGCATCGTCCTCGAGCAGTTTGCCTACGGCTTCGGCTTCACCGCCTTCATGCTGTTTATGATGTACTTTGCCGAGGGTCAGTACAAGACCTCGCACTACGCCATCTGCACAGCCTTCATGGCCCTGGGCATGATGCTCCCCGGCATGGCAGCCGGCTGGATTAAAGAGCACCTGCTGCAGAACTCGTACGCCTACTTCTTTATGTGGGTGCTCGCCTGCAACCTGGCAACCTGGCTCGTCACCTTCCTGGTACGTCCCCACATCGACCCTGCCTACGGTGCCAAAGAGAAGAAGTAAAAACCACGAAAACAGACATCTATGAATAAGATATTTGCAGTGGCTGTTGCCGCAATGATGGCGATGGGTGCGTCGGCACAGACTGCACACGTGTGCACCGACTGCTGCCACAGCCAGAAATCACCCCGGACCGTCAAGCCCGGCATCGAGGTTCTCCGCGACCGCGGCTTCGAGGGCCTCAAGGGCAAACGTGTGGGTCTCATCACCAACCCCACCGGCATTGACAACAATCTCAAGCCCACCGTCGACATCCTCGCCGAGGCTCCCGGCGTGAGGCTTACCGCTCTCTACGCTCCCGAGCACGGCGTGCGCGGCGATGCTCATGCCGGCGACACTGTGCAGAACATCGTCGACCCTACCACCGGCATCACCGTTTACTCCATCTACGGCAAGCACCGCAAGCCCTCGCCCGAGATGCTCAAGGACATCGACGTCCTTGTCTATGACATCCAGGACATCGGCTGCCGCTCGTACACCTTCATCTCGTCGATGGGCAACGCCATGGAGGCCTGCGCCGAAAACGGCAAGGAGTTCATGGTGCTCGACCGCCCCAACCCCGTCGGCGGCAACAAGGTCGAGGGCAACCTCACCGAGCCCGACTGCATATCCTTCGTCAGCCA
This sequence comes from Muribaculaceae bacterium, assembly GCA_051890455.1. Taxonomy (GTDB): domain Bacteria; phylum Bacteroidota; class Bacteroidia; order Bacteroidales; family Muribaculaceae; genus CAG-873. The sequence goes on along the minus strand of JBJFEE010000085.1, from coordinate 49,617 downwards.
GTTCCCCATCCCCTACCTCTACGGTCTCACCCCCGGCGAGCTCGCCAATTACCTCAACGAGGAAGGTCTGCTCAAGGACGGCAAGAAAGTCAAACTCACCGTTGTGCCCATGGAGGGCTGGAAGCGCGACATGGACTTTGCCGAAACCGGCATGCCCTGGGTGCTCCCCTCGCCGCACATCCCCAACCCCGAGGCAGCGCTGATGTACCCCGTCAGCGGCATCCTCGGCGAGCTGTACTACATGAACATCGGCATCGGCTACACCCTCCCCTTCAAGCTTTTCTGCGACGAGTGGATTGACGCCGAGAAGTTTGCCGCACGCATGAACGGCCTCAAACTCCCCGGCCTGATGTTCCGTCCCATCCACATAAAGCCCTTCTACAGCACAGGCAAGGACAAGAACATGCAGGGCATCGAGGTCTACATCACCGACAAGGACGCCGCCAACCTCTCGCTGGTGCAGTTCTATGTCATGCAGGAGCTGGCCGACATGTATCCCGAAAAGGCTGTCTTCAAAGAGGGCAACGCCGACCCCAAGCGCTTCAATATGTTCGACAAGGTTTCGGGCAGCAAGCAGATTCGTGAGCGCTTCAGCAAGAACCACAAGGTAGCCGATATCATCGACTATTGGAACAAGGACGCCGACGCCTTCAAGGCCAAGAGCGCCAAATATTATCTCTACAAATAAAAATAACCAACTCACCTTATCTTAATATCTGAATGTCTTTCTCAGCCTTCCAAGACAAAATTGGAACCATCGTTCCGAAAAACCGGCGGTATACCGATGCCCTGCGCTGCCTGGCCTGGGGCACCGACGCCAGCTTCTATCGTTTCACCCCCAGGATGGTGATACGCTCGGACAACAGTGCAGAGGTGTCGCAAATCCTGGCCCTCGCCGACGAGCAGAAGGTGCCCGTCACCTTCCGCGCCGCCGGCACCAGTCTCTCGGGTCAGTCGACCACCGACTCGGTGCTCCTTGTCGCGGGAAAGAACTGGGAAGGATATGAGATAAGTGAGGGCGGCCGTACAATCACCCTCGAGCCCGGCATCATCGGCTCGAGGGTGAGCGAGCTGCTCGCTCCCTACGGGCGTTTCTTCACCCCCGACCCGGCGTCGAAGAAATCCGCGATGGTCGGCGGCATCGTCATCAACAATGCCTCCGGCATGAACTGCGGCACACACGCCAACAGCGACCACGAGCTCATCTCGATGGGCATAATCCTCGCCGACGGCACCATGGTGGACACCGGTGACGAAGCCAGCCGCGAGGCCTTCCGCCGCAGCCATCCCCACATCATCGAAGGGATAGAGCGCCTGCGCGACGACATACTTGCCGACAGGGAGCTGGCCGATCGCATCCGCTACAAATACTCCATCAAGAACGTCACCGGCCTCAACCTGCGCCCCTTCGTCACCTTCGACGACCCGTTCGACATCCTGACGCACTGCATGGTGGGCTCTGAGGGCACTCTCGGCTTCATGTACAAGGCCACCTTCGCCACCGCTCTGGTCATGCCGTACAAGGCCAGCGTGATGTTCTATTTCAAAGACATGGCCGAGGCCTGCCGTTGCGTCGTGGCCCTCAAGAAACAGGGGCTGGCCGACTCGGCGGAGATGCTGGACAAGAAGTCCCTGGCATCCGTCAACGACACCACCGGCACGGGCCTGACAGCACTCCTCCTTGACACCAAGGCCGAGACGCACGATAAACTCAAGGCCAACATGAAGGCCATCACCGACCTGGCCCGCGGCTTCGACCTCTTCAATCCCGATGTGGAATTCACCGAAGACCCCGCAGTCTACGGTCCCTGGTGGGCCATCCGCTCGGGCATCTTCCCCGCCGTCGGCGGCACACGTCCCTTAGGCACTACCGTCATCATCGAGGACGTCGCCTTCCATATCGACGACCTCCCCGAGGCCACGACACTGCTGGCACAACTGCTCGAGGACTGCGGATACGATGACGCCTGCATTTACGGCCACGCTTTCGAGGGCAACTACCACTTTGTCATCGCCCAGCGTTTCGACAGCGAGGCCGACATGGCGCGCTACAAGCGCATGATGAGCGAGGTGGACAAACTTGTCGTCGACCGTTTCGACGGCTCGCTCAAGGCCGAGCACGGCACGGGCCGCAACATGGCGCCCTTTGTCCGCCACGAATGGGGCGACAAGGCCTACGGCATGATGAAGCGCCTCAAGGAGCTGCTCGACCCCAACGGCATCCTCAATCCCGGCGTCATCTTCAACGACGACCCCGAGTGCTATGTCCGCAACATCAAGGAGATGCCGCAGACAAACGACCACGTCGACCGCTGTATCGAGTGCGGTTTCTGCGAGGTCAACTGCATGAGTTGCGGCTTTACCCTGAGCGCACGCCAGCGCATCGTCGTCTGCCGCGAGATAGAGCGTCTGCGCCAGACCGGCGAAAACCTCAAACTTTTACAGGAGCTCGAGAAGGAGTTCAAGAAACTCGTCGCCGACACCTGCGCCGGCGACGGCCTCTGCTCCACCTCTTGCCCCATGCACATCAACACCGCAGACCTCGTGCACGACCTCCGCGCCGTCCCCGCCGGCAGTTTCGCCTACAAGACCGGCAAATGGGCCGCCGATAACCTCAGCGTCGTCGCCGGAGCCCTCCGTCCTGTCCTTGCCGCCGCCGACTTGGCTCGTGCCATGATGGGCGACAAGGCCACCGCCGCCGTAGGCCGCGGCCTCAACAGGCTGGGCATGCCGCTGTGGACGCCGTCGCTGCCCGGAAAGGCGCCGCGTCCCAAGTCCGAAAAAGGAGCGGGGCAGGGGACTCTTCCCCGCAAGGTAGTCTACTTCCCCTCGTGTATAAATCAGACCATGGGTCCGGCCCGCGAAGGCAGGAACGGCAAGCCCAAGGCACTCATTAACGAAATTACCGAACTCTGCAACAAGGCCGGATACGAGGTCATCTTCCCCGAAGGGATGAAGAACCTCTGCTGCGGCATGATATGGGAGAGCAAGGGAATGCCTGACGTCGCCGACGCCAAGACCGCCGAGCTGGAGAAGGCCCTGCTCAAGGCCAGCGAAAACGGCCGCTATCCCGTGCTGTGTGACCAGAGCCCCTGCCTCCACCGCATGCGCGACCACATCAAGAGCATGAAGCTCTACGAGCCCGCCGAGTTCATCACCGAATACCTCGTCCCCTACCTCGAATTCCATCCGACGGACAGGCCTGTGGCTGTCCACGTCACCTGTTCAACGCGCCTGATGGGCCTGGACGCCACGATAATCGGCCTGGCACGAAAATGCTCGACCAACGTCATCGTTCCCACCGAAGTCGGCTGCTGCGGCTTCGCGGGCGACAAGGGCTTCATGATGCCCAAGCTCAACGAGTGGGGCCTGCGCAAGTTGCGCCCGCAAATCGAGGCCTCCGGAGCCAAGCAGGGCTACTCCAACTCGCGCACCTGCGAAATCGGCCTCACCACCAATTCCGGTATACCGTATAAATCAATCGCATACCTGGTAAACGAAGTCACCACACCAAAGAAGTGACGCGAAGACAAGGCATAACCAATTATTGCAAAGGAAAAAAATGGCAAACACAAAGGAACACACCAAAGAACAGGCCAAGGCGCACGAAAAGTCGCGCCCCAAGCGTCTGCTCGCCCTCGACATCATGCGAGGCATCACCATCGCCGGAATGATTCTGGTGAACAACCCCGGCTCATGGAGCCATATCTATGCTCCGCTGGAGCACGCCGAGTGGCACGGCCTGACACCCACCGACCTGGTGTTCCCCTTCTTCATGTTCATAATGGGTGTCTCCACCTATTTCTCGCTGCGCAAATACGACTTCCGCCTTACCGGCTCCTGTCTGCGCAAGATTATCGTCCGCACGCTCGTCATCTTCGGCATCGGTCTCGCCATCGCCTGGTTCGGCAAATTCCTCCGTGCCATCCCCGAGAAAGGGGTCTGGGAGGCCGCCTGCAATTTTGACCATATCCGTATGCTCGGCGTAATGCCGCGACTGGCCCTCTGCTACGGTTTCGGCTCGCTCATCGCCCTCGCCGTGGGCCGCAAGACCCTGCCGTGGGTAGTGTTCGCACTGCTGGCGATATACTCCGTCCTGTTGCTTGTCGGCAATGGCCTTGTGTTTAGCGAGGACAACATCATTGCACGCGTCGACCTCGCTGTCCTGGGTGAGAACCACATGTACCACAAGACAATAGACGATGTGCGCCTGGCCTTCGACCCCGAGGGTCTGCTGAGCACGCTGCCCTCCATTGCCCACATGCTCATCGGCTTCCTCTGCGGCGGCATAATCGTCTCCACAAAGGATAATGACAAGCGCATCAACAAGCTCTTCATCGTCGGCACCATCCTCACCTTCGCCGGTCTGTTGCTCAGCTATGGCATGCCCATCAACAAGAGCATATGGAGCCCGACATTCGTCCTCACCACCTGCGGCATGGCCTCGTCGCTGCTTGGCCTGCTGATATGGATAATCGACATACGCGGATGGAAGAGCTGGACGCCCTTCTTCCGCGATTTCGGCGTCAATCCGCTGTTCATGTACTGCCTCGGTGCCGTCATGAGCATCATCCTGAGCTGCATCAAGGTACCTTACCATGCCACCGAGTCGGGCGTCATCAGCGTCTCCGGCTGGTACTACCGCGCCGTGTGCATTCCTTGTGCCGGCGGCGACCCTGTCTTAGGCTCGCTCTTCTTCGCCATCTCCTTTGTGGTGATGATTTGGATTCCCGGATATTTTCTGTATAAAAACAAAATTTATATTAAGATATGATACTTATAGCAGACTGCGGCAGCACCAAGACTGACTGGTGCGTGACCGAAAACAAAAAAGTAGTAAGACAGGTATTCACCTGCGGCATGAACGCCGTAATGCTCACCGAGGAGGAGATGCGCGCCCGCATCGCCGGCGAACTCGTGCCCGAAATCGGCGACCTCAAGGACAAAATCGAGGCCGTATATTTCTACGGCGCCGGCTGCATCGCCCCCGACGTTTGCGCCAACGTTGCCAACGCCATCCGCGAGAACATCCCCGCTCCGGTAATCGAGGTGCACACCGACCTGCTGGCCGCCGCCCGCGCCCTGTGCGGACACAAGCCCGGCATCGCCTGCATCATGGGCACAGGCTCAAACTCGTGCTACTACGACGGCGAGAAAATCTGTGACAATGTCTCGCCCCTGGGCTACATCCTCGGCGACGAGGGCTCGGGTGCCGTCCTGGGTAAAATCCTCCTCGGCGACGTGCTCAAGAATCAGCTTCCCAAGGAGTTGTGCGAGAAGTTCCTCAACCAGTACGAGCTCGACCGCATGACCATCATCAAGCGTGTGTACCGCGAGCCCCAGGCCAACCGCTTCATGGCCTCCGTCACCCCGTTCCTTATCCAGAACATCGAGCACCCCGCCGTCCATGCCCTCGTGCTCAACGCCTTCAAGGCTTTCTTCGTCCGCAATATCCAGCAGTACGACGGCTACGATCTGCTTCCCGCCGGTTTCATCGGCTCGATAGCCTACTACTACCGCGACGTCCTCACCGAGGCCGCCGAGGCCTGCGGTTGCAAAGTCGGCACCATCATTAAGAGCCCCATGGAAGGCCTCATCGATTTCCACGCCTGAAAACAAACAGGTTTTGGTCTGACATTTTACCGGCTTGTAGCCGGTAGATTGGGTGTCAAAATGTATGATTTTAATGATGTAGGGACATCGCTTTGCGATGTTAAGCCTGAAAGACAGCAGATTGGTCCAACATGCCAAAGGCATGTCCCTACACTCAGGCTATTTTGGCACACCCCCATGAACTTCGCATCCGTGATTTTCAATTTTAAATTTTCAATTATACATTTAAAGGATTATGGCTTTTGTTAAAATCAGCGAGCAGCCCTCGCTTTACAACGACCTCGAAAAGAAATCCACCCACGAGATACTTACCGACATCAACACCGAAGACAAGAAGGTGGCCCTCGCCGTCGAGAAGGCTATCCCTCAGATTGAGAAACTTGTCAACGAGATTGTCCCCCGCATGAAGCAGGGCGGCCGCATCTTCTACATGGGCGCCGGCACATCGGGCCGCCTCGGTGTCCTCGACGCCAGCGAGATTCCTCCCACATTCGGCATGGACCCCTCGTGGGTGATTGGCCTCATCGCCGGCGGCGACATCGCCCTGCGCAACCCCGTCGAAAACGCCGAGGACAACACCAACCAGGGCTGGGAAGACCTTAAGAAGTTCAACATCAACGACAAGGACACCGTCATCGGCATCGCCGCTTCCGGCACAACCCCCTACGTCATCGGCGCCATCGAGGAGGCAAAGAAGCACGGCATCCTCACCGCCGCCATCACCTCCAACCCCGACGCCCCCGTCAGCGAGGCCGCCGATATCGCCATCGAGATGGTAGTGGGTCCCGAGTACGTCACCGGCAGCAGCCGCATGAAGTCGGGCACAGGCCAGAAGATGATCTGCAACATGATTACCACCGCCACCATGATCAAGATGGGACGCGTCAAGGGCAACAAGATGGTCAACATGCAGCTCAGCAACGCCAAGCTCGTCGACCGCGGCACCCGCATGGTCATCGACGAACTGGGCCTGTCCTACGACGAGGCCAAGCGCCTGCTCCTCCTCCACGGTTCGGTGAAGAAGGCTGTGGATGCCTATCGCGAAGGTAAGTAAGTGGGGCGGCGTATCGAAATCGTTAAGATGTAGGGACATGCCTTTGGCATGTTGAGCCTGCATTACGGCGGGACTGACATCGCGAAGCGATGTCCCTACATTAGGTATCTCGGATATAAATCGCGTATTTCGATGCTCCTCCTCCCGATAACATGTTACTAATGGCATAAAACAATGAAAAGACTTTTCAAACTGGCGCTGGCGGCACTCGCCGTTGTCGCCGCAGGCATGACCGCCTCGGCACAGATTACCACCGACACGCTGCTGGCACGGCAGAAGGCCCACGGCCACAATGCCCTGTGGGGACAGCGCGCCTCGCTGTTCAACAAGCTCGGTGTCGACTCCACCGACATCGTCATGCTCGGCAACAGCATCACCCATTACACCGAATGGTGCGAGCTTCTCGATAATCCCAAAGTGCGCAACCGCGGTATCAGCGGTGATGTCGTCCAGGGCATCCAGGACCGCCTCGAAAGCGTTACCTCGGGCCATCCCGCCAAGATTTTCCTGCTCATCGGCGTCAACGACGTCAGCCATGACCTCACCGCCGACTCCATCGTCACGGCCCAGCTGGCGCTCATCGACCGCATCATGCGCGAGACGCCCACGACCAAGTTGTATGTGCAGAGCGTCCTCCCTATCAACAACAACTTCGGCCGTTACAAAAAGCTCATCGGCAAGGAACAGGTCGTACGCGACATCAACGCCAAGCTGCGCCCCGAAGTCGAGAAACGCGGCCTGCCCTGGATTGAGCTGTATTCGGCCATGGTGGACGACGAGGGAAACCTCCGCAAGGACCTCACCAACGACGGCCTGCACCTCCTCCCCGAGGCCTACGAAATCTGGATAGAGATTTTACGCCCCTACATCAACGAATAAAAGGCGCCGTTCCTCCCGGTCAAAAACAACAAACTCGCCCCGGGTTTGTTGTTCTTGTATAACAGAGACAAAATATTGGCCAATGTAGGGTCGCGGCATGCCGCGGCCTACCCGGATGGCCAACAACAAAAAGGCCGCGGCATGCCGCGACCCTACATTATTTATCATCATCCATGCTGCGCAAATTTTTGGCATTTCTTCTCGTTTTTGATTGCACATTTTCGGCGATGGCCGCCCCTGTCGACTCAACGGCTGTCGGCCGTCAGCAGTCGGTGGGCCTTGTCCTGTCCGGCGGCGGTGCCAAGGGTATCGCCCATGTGGGCTTTATTCAGGCCCTCGAGGACAATGACATTCCTATCGACTATATCGCCGGCACCTCCATGGGCGCCATCGTCGGCGGCCTCTATGCCTGCGGATACACTCCGGACGAGATGATGGATATGCTGAAATCGAAAGGTTTCTCCTACTGGTCGACGGGCAAGAACGACCCCGACCTGATGTACTATTTCGCCCGTCAGCGTCCCAGCCCTGCAATGGGCAACATCAGCATCAAGCTGCACAAGGACCGGTACACCGCTGCCGACTCGGTGCCCTGGTCGCTGATAAACGCGCTGCCGATGAACTTTGCCTTCATGGACCTCTTCGCGGCCTACACCGCCCAGTGCGGCGGCGATTTCGACCGCCTCTTCGTGCCCTTCCGCTGCGTGGCCTCCAATGTCGCCGCCAACCGCAAGGTCGTGCATCGTTCGGGCGACGTAGGCGACTGCATTCGCTCGTCCATGTCCTTTCCGCTGGTCTTCCAGCCCCTGAAATTCGGCAACCACTACCTTTATGATGGCGGCCTGTTCGACAATTTCCCCGCCAATGTCATGACCGCCGACTTCGCCCCCGACATCATGATTGGCGTCAACGTCGCCTCCAGCGACAAGGGGCCGCGCACGTCGATGTACGACCAGATCAACGACATCGCCACCCGCCCGCAGTCGTACGACATCCCCGACAGCCTGGGCATGAAGGTGCGCATCAACCTTGACCAGTTCGGCCTCCTCGACTTCCCCAAGGCCGAAGAGATCTACCGCATCGGCTATGCCTCGGGCGTCGAGCACGCCGACTCGATAAAGAAGCGCGTGACCGCCCGTATGCCTAAGACTACCCGCGAGGCGCGCCGCATGGCTTTCAAGGCACGTACGCCCTTCGTGCGCTTCGAGTCGGTGGACGTCCGCGGCGGCTCGCCCGAGCAGAACGAGTATCTACGCTACATCTTTGAGCCCGCCAAGGCCGACACCTTCGGCATCGTGCAGGCGCGCAACTCGTTCTACCGCGCCGTGTCGTCGGGACGTATCCAGGACCTGCTGCCGCAGGCGCAGTACAACGACTCCACGGGGCTGTTCCGCCTGAAAGTATGGGCGGCGCCAAAAAATGATTTCAACATAGGTCTCGGAGGCTACATCTCGTCGTCGACGCAGAGCTACATCTTCCTCTCCACGGCCTATAATACGCTAAGCTTCAACGGCATCGGCGCCTCGTTGAGCGGATGGATAGGACAGAGCTACATGGCCGGGCAGCTCAACGCCCGCATCAACCTGCACACCGCCATCCCCAGCGCCCTGGGCCTGGAGGCCGTGGTGTCGCGCCAGCGTTACCTTGAGTCGGACCGCATGTTCTACGACGTCTCACAGCCGGCTTTCCTCGTCAGCCACGAATACTACGGACAGCTAAGCTACGACTGGGCGGCGGGGGCTATAGGCCGCTTCTCGTTCAGTGCGGGCTTCGGCCATCTGTTCAACTCGTATTTCCGCCTCGACGAGCGCATGACCGCCGAGGGCGCCTTCCGCGACCACACCACGCAGGACCTCGGTCAGGTGCGCCTGGGCTATACCTCGTCTACCCTCGACCAGGAGAACTACCCCACAATGGGCCACGACTACAACTTTGTCCTTCAGGGCGTGACGGGACGCTTCAAATACCGTCCCGGAAGCCGGGCGGAGGAACCAGCGACACGTATGACGCCGACCGTACCTGGCAGCTATAACCGCCATCAGATGTGGATGCAGCTGCAGAGCCGCACGCGCAACTACTGGGACATCAGCCGTAAATTCGCCCTCGGCCTGGAGAGCGACGTGCTGCTGTCGACCCGCAAGCTCACCGACTGCTACGACGCCGACATCGTCAGCGCCCCGTCCTTCGAGCCCACGCCTGCCGCCCACAACCAGTTCAACCGCTATTTCCGCGCCAATTCGTACCTCTCGGCCACCCTGGCGCCTATCTACAAGATTAGCTCGAGCTTTACTGCCCGCCTCAACATGAGCGCCTTTGTGCCCCTGCGCCGCATCATGCCCGGCAGCGGCGCGGCAGCCAATATCGACGGGGTCACCGTCTATGAGCGTCCCTGGGGCAGCCATTACAGCGGCTGGCTCAATTCGGCACGCTTCTACGGTGAGTTCGACATCTGCTATGCGCTCCCCATCCCCGGCGTCATCACCGCCTACGTCAACTACGTCAGCAACGGCGCCAAACCCTGGGGCGTCGGCCTCTCCTTAGGCATATTCCTGCACGCTCCCAAGTTCCTGCAGTAAAATTGGTCAAAAGGGCTTATTGTGGTGATTATCTGACCTATTCGCGGCCGGATAGCTAAATTTGTGGACTACAATTTGTTTAATTCTGAGATTTAGAGTAATTTTGTGCCGTAATTTCAGAAAAATCTATTAACAAATAGCTAATAATCTTATTAAAATCCTTATGAAAAAGTTTTACGCAATTCTGGGATGCGCTCTTCTCGCCTTGCCTGTAATGGCCGACGAGCCCCAGCTCCCCAACAACGGCTTTGAAGACGGCTGGCACGACTGCACACCCTGGACCAGCAACGGCAATACCAAGCCGATCGGCACTACTCCGGGCGAATGGACAATCTCGCAAGTTATCGGTATCAGCGGTACCGGCAAAACTACCGTTGGCGAGAAGGTCGCAGGCTATGAGTCCGAATCTGCTGTTAAGGTTTATAACAGTCCTAATTCTACAATGCCTTCTCAGAAAGTTCCCGGTTATGTGACACTTGGAACAACATGGTCGACTTCTGTCATGGGTAATCAGAACGACGGTGGCACTTTTGGCGGAATTTCGTTCACCGGCCGTCCCGAGAAGATTACCTTCATGTACAAGTTCGAGAAAACAAGCGAAAACACTCAGCCTGCCAACGCCATTGTATACCTTTGGAAAGGAACTTATACTCAGGCTGATGTCCCCGGCAATATTGTAACGGGTCTTTTCGGCTCAAAACCGACAAATGTAAACATGGTCAACCGCGACCGCAACATACTTGGCATGACAACAACGAAGGGCGGTGATGTCACGAAGAGTGAAGGTGCTGAGTTGATTGCCGAAGGCAAACTCGTTATCACAGAAACCACTTCGGAGTGGGTAAAAGGAGAGGTCGTGCTTGACTACAAATCGGACGCTACTCCCGAAATGATTAACGTTATTTTCGCCGCCAACGACTATTTCAGTAGCGAAAATATTACGGAAGGCAATGCACTCACCGTTGATAACGTTATGTGTGAGTATCCTGTTGTGCCTTCAGAGGACAATGTGCTTAAATATCCCGGTAAGCTCACGGTGGAAATGAACGGATCTCCTATTACAGATGAGCCTGCTGATGCTACTGTTCAAATTACGCCTAATGAAAATCACACCGAATGCACATTCTTGCTTCCTAATCTTGAACTTCCCGGTCTTGGAAATCTTGGAGACATCAAGGTTGAAAATGTCAAGATGACTTATAAAGACAACGAAACAACCTTCACTGGCCATGTTCAGCAGATGCTTCTTGCCGGTGGAGATATCGATGCTACCGTCGACCTCGCAGGAACTTGCAATGCTTCAGGCAAATTGAGCATGAATATCGATGTAGTTTGGCATTCTGGCGATTTGATGGGCGAAGTACCCATTAAAGTTACTTTCAACGGTCAGGGCCAGGTTATCAGCGGTGTCAGCGACATCACTGCTGACGATGCCAACGCTCCCGTCGAGTACTACAACCTGCAGGGCGTACGCGTCAACAATCCCGAGAACGGTCTCTACATCGTCCGTCAGGGCAAGACTGTTAAGAAAGTCCTTGTGAAGTAATCACAAACCGGCTATAACCCGTTATAATCTACATCGCCCCGGCTGCCTATGGCAGCGGGGCGATGATTTTTTGCCCCAAGGGGGCAAAAGACAGGAAGCTGAACCCGGGTTGCATCTAAGGCCTCTAAGTTAGCTATCTTAAGCTACCTTAGAGCAGGCCGGGGCCACGGGATTGGGCCAAAAAGTAGGGCGGTGTGCCGTTGGGTGACACACCGCCCTGAATGGTGCGGTTGGCCGGTCGTTTTACCGGCGACGTTTTGTCAGCGGATTACTTGTTCAGCGAGCAGGAGTTGCACTTCTGGGCAATCTGCTTGAAGAAGTCGTTTCCTTTGTCGTCGACGAGGATGAAGGCGGGGAAGTTCTCTACCTCAATCTGGTAGATGGCCTCCATGCCCAGCTCGGGATATTCGAGGAGCTTGACGCTCTTGATGCTGTTCTTGGCCAGGACGGCTGCGGGTCCGCCGATTGAGCCGAGGTAGAAGCCGCCGTGCTTGTGGCATGCGTCGGTGACCTGCTGGCTGCGGTTACCCTTGGCAATCATCACCATCGAGCCGCCGGCAGCCTGGAACTGGTCGACGTAGGGGTCCATGCGTCCTGCCGTAGTGGGGCCGAACGAGCCGGAAGCGTAGCCCTCGGGAGTCTTGGCGGGACCGGCGTAGTATACGGGGTGGTCCTTGAGGTACTGGGGCATGGGCTCGCCGGCATCGAGGCGTGCCTTGATCTTGGCGTGGGCGATGTCGCGGGCTACGATGATGGTACCGTTGAGCGACAGGCGTGTTGCCACGGGATATTTGGTGAGCTCCTTGAGGATTTCGGCCATAGGACGGTTGAGGTCGATTTTGACGGCAGTGCCCTCGGTGTTGTTGCGCAGGCTCTCGGGAATGAGTTCGCCGGGGTTGCTGTCGAGTTTCTCAATCCACAGGCCCTCGCGGTTGATCTTTGCCTTGATGTTGCGGTCGGCCGAGCAGCTTACGCCCAGGCCCACGGGGCACGAGGCGCCGTGGCGGGGGAGGCGGATGACGCGGATGTCGTGGGCGAAGTATTTGCCGCCGAACTGGGCGCCGAAGCCAATCTCCTCGCTGCACTTCTTAAGCTCTTTCTCCAGCTCGATGTCGCGGAAAGCCTGGCCGTACTCGTTGCCCTCTGTGGGCAGGTTGTCGTAGTATTTTACCGAGGCCTTCTTGACGGTCTCGAGGTTCTTTTCGGCGGAGGTGCCGCCGATGACGAAGGCGATGTGGTAGGGAGGGCAGGCTGCCGTTCCCAGCGACTTCATCTTCTCGACCAGGAAGGGGAGTAGGGTCTTGGGGTTGATGAGCGCCTTGGTCTCCTGATAGAGGTAGGTCTTGTTGGCCGAGCCGCCGCCCTTGGCGACGAAGAGGAATTTGTACTCGTCGCCCTCTTCGGCGTGGATGTCAATCTGGGCGGGCAGGTTGCAGCCGGTGTTTACCTCGTCGTACATGTTGAGGGGAGCGTTCTGGCTATAGCGCAGGTTGTCGGTGGTGTAGGTGTCGTAGACGCCCTTGCTGAGTTTTTCGGCGTCATCGCAGCCGGTGTAGACGTTCTGGCCTTTCTCGCCGTGGATGATGGCCGTGCCGGTATCCTGGCAGAATGGGAGGACGCCCTTGGCGGCTACCTCGGCGTTACGCAGCATGGTGAGGGCGACAAACTTGTCGTTTTCGCTGGCTTCGGGGTCGTGGAGGATTTTGGCTACCATCTCGTTGTGCTCGCGGCGCAGCATAAAGGCGTTGTCGTGGGTGCACTGGCGGGCAAGGACGGTGAGGGCTTCGGGGTCGATGACCAGGAATTCGTGGCCACCCCAGTTTTCTACCTTCACATAGTCCGATGTGAGGTGGTAGTATTCGGTTGTGTCGGGGCCGAGGGGAAACATCGGCTGATAGTGGAACGGTTTAGTTGCCATGTTGTATAAGATATAGGGTTTGTCGATTTTGGTTGTTGCAAATGTACGACAATTTGGTCTGACGTGCAAAGAAATTTGCCGCCATACGCCCAAAATTGGCAGAATAAGAGTACTTTTGTGTAGAATAACCCAAAGAGCAAAGTAAAAAGCCCAACGCATCATGTCTCACATCGAATGGAAACCCGGGACGATGGTCTACCCCGTGCCCGCCGCCCTGGTCAGTTGCGGAAGCACCTCCGAGACCCGCAACCTCATCACCGTGGCCTGGACGGGCACTATCTGCACCAATCCGGCCATGCTGTATATCTCGCTCAATCCCATAAGGCACAGCTACGGCATCATCCGCGACGAGATGCAGTTCACCCTCAACCTCACCACCGAGGCCATGGCACGCGCCACCGACTGGTGCGGCGTGCGCTCGGGACGCGACTATGACAAATGGAAGGAGACGGGTCTGACTCCCGTCCCCGGCGTCAACGTCACCTGCCCGTATGTGGGCGAGTCGCCGCTGGCCATCGAGTGCCGCGTGCAGGATATCATTCACCTCGGCAGCCACGACATGTTCATTGCCCGCGTCGTCGGTGTCCTCGCCGACGAGCGCTACATCGACCCCGAGACGGGCGCTTTCGACCTCGTCGGCGCCGGCCTGATGGCCTACGCCCACGGCGGCTACTACGCCCTTGGCGAGAAGTTGGGGCACTTCGGCTTCTCGGTACGCAAAAAGCCCGCCGCGAAAAAGATTAAACCTTAACCCGCCCGCGAGTGTCTTAAAAATAACTTGCAAACAAACTTGAAACGAAAGTTATAATGAAACCGCGCCCGCTCGAACTGCTGGCACCCGCCAAGGATGCCGAAACCGCCATCGTCGCCATCGACTGTGGCGCCGATGCCGTGTACATGGGAGGTCCGCACCACGGCGCCCGTGCCGCCGCGGCAAACTCCGTGGCCGACATCAGGCGGGTGTGCGACTATGCCCACCGGTTCAGGGTAAAAGTCTACGTCACTTTTAATACATTAATATATGAGGATGAACTGAGGGAGGCCGTCACAGCCGTTCGCGAGCTCTACGCCGCCGGTGTGGACGCGCTGATTGTGCAGGACATGTCGCTACTGCGGCTGCCCATACCGCCCGTCGCACTCCATGCCTCTACTCAGTGCGACGCCCGCACTCCCGGCCGCGCCCGCTTCCTCCAGGATGTGGGCATTAGCTGTATCGTGCTGCCCCGCGAGGCGTCGCTGGACGAGATAAAGGAATATGCTGCCGCCGTCACCGTTCCCCTCGAGGCCTTTGTGCACGGGGCGCTGTGCGTGAGCTACAGCGGCGACTGCCGTGCAAGCCTCGTCAACGGCGGACGCTCGGCAAACCGAGGCGAGTGCGCCCAGATCTGCCGTCTGCCCTACGACCTAATCGACGGCGACGGCAAAACCGTTGTCACCGGCCGCTACCTGCTGTCGATGAAGGATCTCAACCGCTCTAAGCGCATGGGCGACATGGCCCGTGCCGGGGTGTCGAGCTTCAAGATAGAGGGACGACTGAAATCGCCCGATTATGTCGCCGTCACCGTCGCCGCCTTGTCGCGCGAACTCGACAAGGTCGTGGTCGAATCCGACGGCGCCTTTGTGCGCGCCTCGGCGGGCAGGTCCACCCCGGGCTTCGACCCCGTCCTCACCAAAGTATTCAATCGCGGGTTCACCACCTACGCCCTTGACGGCGTGGAAAACATCAGGCCGCAGACCCTTGCCTCGTCGCTGACGCCGAAATGGACCGGCGAGGAGGTCGGTACGGTTACCAAAGGCATCTCGCCGCGCCGCTTTGCCGTCAAGGTCACACAGCCGCTGCAGAACGGCGACGGTCTGGGCTTCTTCGACGCCCTCGGCATATACAACGGCTTCCGCATCAACAAGATAGAGGGCAACGTGATATATACCGCCACCGATGTCCGCATCAAGCCCGGCACGAGGCTGATGCGCAATTTCGACAAGGCGTACGATGACGCACTGCAGGCCGCGCGCCCGCGCCGCCGTATCGGCGTGTCGATGACCCTGCGGGCTGTTCCCGGCGGAATGGCCCTCGGGCTCGCTGACGAACGCGGATGCCGTGTGGAGACAGTTGCCGAGTGCGAGCTGTCGCCGGCACGGTCGCCCCAGCTCGATGCCCGCCGCCGTGTGCTCGAAAAGCTCGGCGATACCATCTACATTGCCGACAAAATCGAGGACAGTCTCGGCGATGTCTTTGTCCCGGCCTCGGTGCTGACCGCACTGCGCCGTCGCGCCGTGGAGATGCTTGACCATGCCGCAGCGGCGACATACGAACGTCCACGTCGCCTGCCCGAGGACAAGTCCGTGCGCTGGCCCGAGGGCACTCACCTCACTATGCACAACAACGTAGCCAACAGCGTGGCCGCGCAGTTCTACCGCGACCACGGCGTCACAGACATAGAACCCGCTCTGGAAACCGACCCAGACGCCTCGCACCACGAGGGAGAGGTGCGCGTGATGACCTCGCGCTACTGTCTCCGCCGCGAGCTCGGGCACTGTCTCAAGACCCCTGAGGGACGCCTGCTCAAAGGCCCTCTGACAATCCGCCACAGCGAGGGACGCGTGCGCGACATGCGCCTCGAATTCGACTGCGCCAACTGCCGCATGCACGTTGTGGCCTTACCAGCAAAAACAATATAGCTATCAGATATGAAAAGACTTATAGCCCTATTGACAGCCGTTGCGGTTGTGACGGGTGTCTTTGCCTCCGAAAGGATATTGGAGCCCGACTTTGCGTATCCCAAGACCGTGCTCAAGTCAGCCGACTCGCTCTACGAGGTCTCGGTGCGCTCGGGCGACGTTCTGGGCCAGCTTGAGGCCCTGATGCTGTCCAACGAGTCCAAATCGCTGATTGACCGTGATACGCGTCCCGAGTCGATAAAGCGTGTGCTGACCGTTGCATCCGGTGTCAAGGACAGGCAGATGCACGCCCTCTTCGACATCTACGCCGCCAAACTGGTGAGCAACTACTACCGGTCGAACAGCTGGAAATTCAACCAGCGCGACCTGCCGCTGACACCGCGTCCCGCCGACATGAGCGAGTGGTCGGGCGGCATGTTCAACACCGTCATCGACTCGCTGTGCCAGCGCGCCTGGGACAACGCCGGCGACATGCCCCTCACGTCCCTGACGCGAGTCATCGAAGCCGACCGCTTGACCCTGCAGTATTTCCCCACCCTGAGCGATTTCGTAGCCTCGGTCATTCCCGACGTAGCAGACTACACCGGCGAGCTCTACAAAAGTGTTGAAAAGGAGGCCATGTTGCGCACCATGGCCGGCTCGCCGCGTTATTACTATCTACTGGGTAGGCAGATGCAGAACGAGGGCAAAAAGGCAATAGATTTCGCCAACGCCTTCATGAACGCTAAGGACAAATACAACGCCCTGGTGCTCTGGCAGTTCTGCGGTATTGTACATTCGGATGACAATGATTGCGGCGACAAACAAAAGACCATGCTCGCCGCTATAGACAAAGCTCTCGAAGTGGGGCGCGGCAGCTGGGCCGAGCCGGAACTGAAAAATATACGGCGCTCGCTGCTGCAGAAATCGTTCAATGTTTATGTCAATAATCTCATAGCCTCGGACAGTCCCGCAGAAATAAAACTTGAGAGAGTGCGTAACATTGATACGCTGACGCTGACGGCGAAAAGGTACGCCGACAATCGGTCGTGGAATGATGCTTACTTCAACAACAGAAAGAATATTCGCCCCGTTTCCACCCAAGATTTCACATACGCCCTTGGTGGAGTGGCCGATACGGCTTTGACCATCACTCTGGAGCCGGGATATTATCTCCTCTCGGCAAAAGGACTGGAGGGCAGAATAAGGACCATGGCGTCGCCCTTTGTCCCGGTATATGTCTCTACGGAGAAAGGTCGTCAGCTCACAGTCGCCGATGCCGTTTCCGGCAGGCCGGTGAAGGATGTCGCAGCCTCTCTGCTGCGCAAGGGAAAGACAAAATGGTCGGGCGTCACAGATGCAGATGGCCGTGTGTCCATCCCTAACGACGGGGAGGGTGAGCTTGTGCTCAGAAAAGGGACGGTCTCGCTGAGGTATGATGGCATGTATTGCTCCATTCTCAACAATGGCCATAGACCCTCGCGACAGGCCGAGGTAACGCTGACTACCGACCTGGGTGTTGTCAATCCCGGCGACAGCATCCGCTGGCTGGCGGCAGCCTATGCCAACGGCAAGATGTGTGAGGGTCTCGACCTCGACGTCATTCTCGTCAACGCCGACTACAAGAATATCGATACGCTGCATGTCGTTACGGACGACTTTGGCCGCGCTGTAGGCGCATTTGCCGTTCCTGCGGACAGCAAGGCAGGAAACTTCTTTATCCGAGCCCTCAAAGACAGTAAGACGATGAGCGCATTCGGCGGCACGTCGTTCTCGGTAGCAGACTTCAAGCTGCGCGGTGCCCGTCTGTCGCCTATAAAGGCTGTACCCAATGGTAAAACCGTTGCCGTCAGCGGCATCGTCAGCAATTACAGCGGTACAGGCTTGTCCGGCACTGAGGTGAATGTCAGCCTTATCGCCGATACTACAGAAGTGAAAGGTGCCGTTACCGGTGCGGACGGCAAATTCGAGGTCGCTTTCGACGTCCCCGAGGGAGCGCGCTGGTGCATGGCATCGGTGGAGGCCATAGCCCCGGACGGCACTACCGTCAGCGGCTCAACGGGCTTTGACGCCCGTTACCGGGCTTTGCTCGACCTGTCGGTAATCGGAAATTATAACGTTGATGCAGCCAAGGGTCTTGATTTTAAGGCCGTTGTAGTGAGCGTGGCCGGTGACACCATCGCCGTGCCTCTCGGCTATAGCCTCCGACGTGATAAAAAAGACGTGCTCAAAGGCGAAATAACTTCAGGAGACAACCTCAGAATTAATCTCGGCGGCGATATCGTCCCCAATAATTATCTGCTGGAAATCACGCCTGCCGACACGACGCTGTGCGCGCCTCAAAGCGTCAGCGTCACCATCTATCGCACCGATACAGACAAACTGCCTGTCGGCATGACGGTTTGGATGCCCGACGACTCGCTCCTTGCCGTCAGCAAGCCAGTGTGGATGACAGCGACATACAATACCAAAGACGGAGGCAACCGGTTTGAGTCGCGCGAGCTGAAAGCCGGCTATCACAATCTTTATGAAGCCTTCGACCTCGGCGATGCCGTCTATGGCGACAATGTTATGCTCTTCACCGTCCTTGACGGCAGAACCTATAGCGTGACGGCGCGCGTCAGAAATCGCAATGAGGAAAAACTCAAAATTACCCTCGAGAGTTTCCGCGACAAAGTTGTTTCCGGGGGTAAGGAGAGCTGGAATATCCGCGTTACCGGCCCCGGTGACAAGGGTGTCGATGCCGCTGTCTCGATCAATGTCTACGACAGCCGCCTCAACCAGCTGCGGGCACCCGGTCGGATGTGGTTCGTGGTATGGCGTCCCGCAATGTACTCGTTGTCGCTCAGCGATATGGGCAGATACAACTGGGTGGGCTTTGCCCAGCGCTGGACAACTGAAAACGCGGTTATCGTCGAGGCCCCGCAGTGGCGATGGATGTCGAACCCGTATGGAGGAATGGTCAAGATACGCGGAAACGCCAAGCTTTACGGCTCGCGAGCCCCAGGCAAGATGCTTGCCGTAAGAGACGAGTCGGTTTCGGTCAACGATGTGGATGCAGAGGCTGCTCCGAGCAAGAAGGTGGTGAAGGAGGCCGCTGCCGAAGATGTTTCGGCTGACACGGCCGGGTCTCTCGGAGACGGTGGCCAGGCTTCCTTTGGCGATGTTGAGCTGCGCACCGACGACAAGTATTCGGCTCTCTGGCAGCCGATGCTGAACACTGACGCCGATGGCCGACTGACAGTGCCGTTCGATGTACCCAATTCCAACACGGCCTGGCAGATGACTGTCAGCGCATGGACTAAGGACGGATACTGCGCCAACATCAACCGTACGTTCACCTCCAATAAGCCCGTCACTGTCAGCCTCAATGCTCCGCAGTTCGTGCGTGCCGGTGACGAGGTTACCGTACAGGCCCTGCTGGTCAACTCCACCGATGCCGAGCGCGAGGTGGACGTGCAGCTCGAGAGCACGGCGGGCGCGGGTGAGCCTGACGTATATACCCGTAAGGTCACGCTCCCGGCCTCGGGCAACACCACGCTGCCCATTGCGGTGAAGGTACCTGTTACCGCCGACAGCATCCGCTTCGTCATCCGCGCCATCTCCGGCGACAACTCGGACGGCGAGGCCGTCAAGCTGGCCGTGCTGCCCTCGCAGAGCCGCGTCACCGAGAGCCGCAACTTCTACCTCAATCCCGGTCAGGACAGCTGGTCGGCGGAGGTGCCCGTGCAGAAGGGTACAGATTTCGAGGCTCAGCTCTCGTATACCGGCAACCCGATGTGGACTGTCGTCTCGGCTCTCCCCGAGCTCACCGGAGATGTCCTACCCACCGCCGGCAGCCAGGCCCGCGCCTACTTCGGCGCCGCAGTAACGTTGTCGCTGATGAAGGAGCATCCCGAGCTGGAGCTGAAATACAGCAAGTCGAAACTGAAAGGCATCATGGACGGCGCCCGCAAGGTTCTCGACGACCTACAGAACACCGACGGCGGCTGGATGTGGGGCACCTGGAGCAACCGCTCCTCCGAATACGTCACCGCCGATGTCCTCGACCTAATGGCCACGCTGAAACGCGCCGGAATGCTCAATGACGAGGATATGGAAGACATGATTGATTTTGCATTGTCGTACTACGACGAATCTGTCCGCGATACCGACATGCGTTACACCATCACCCGCTCGGCCTTCAAGGAGCCGGCAATGTCGTTGAACGGCCGCAAGGTCGTCAACGCCACCATTCAGTACATCAACAAGAACTGGAAGAAATTCGATACGCCCCAAAAGGCTCTCGCTGCCTGCGCCCTCGAGTATACCGGCAACAAGTCGATGGCCCGCACGCTCCTCGGCAGCATCGACCAGTTCGGCACGCAGACCAAGGACAAGGGCTTTGAGTTCAAGAACGTCCGCAGCCTCCTTGTCTACTCGTGGCTGCTCGAATGCTACGGTGCCATCTCGCCCGAGTCGTCGATTATCGACGGAATACGTCAGTACCTGATTGTCCGCCGCCAGGGCGAGGCATGGAGCAACGGCACTCTCACCTCGTGGGTTGTGGCCTCGATGATAAACTCGGGCACGCCGTGGACAGTCCCCGCCGGCAAGGTCACAGTCAGCGTCGACGGACGCGACACCGTGCCTGCCATGCAGGACAAGCTCGGCACATTCGACATTAAGCTTGACGGCAAGGATGTCAGACTGACCCGCGCCGACGCCACCACACCGGCCTACGGTGCCCTTGTCACCCGCTACACCGCTCAGTCGGCCGATGTCCGCGCCTTCAGCGACGGCGAAATCTCGATAGATAAGAAGCTCAACGTGCAGAACGTCGACGGCAGCTGGCGTGCCTTCGACGCCGCCACCGACACGCTCAGGGTAGGGCAGAAGGTACGCATCCTGCTCACCGTCAAGACCGACAGGCCCATGTCGCGCGTCATCGTCACCGACCAGCGCGCCGCCACCCTCATCCCCGTCATCCAGCTTTCCGGCTGGATATATGGCGAAGGCATCATGGCCTACTACGAGAACCGCACCGCCGCCACCAACCTCTACCTGGAGTACGTTCCCAAGGGCACATATCAGATGCAGTACGATTTCACCGTCAACAACGCCGGCACCTTCAACTCCGGCGTCGCCGAGGCCACATGCCAGCAGGCGCCCACCCTCACGGCCCACTCCTCCGGCTGCCTGCTGAGAGTGGTACGGTAGGCTGACCCTGATAAGCGAATTTCCAGATGGCCCTGATATGTAAATTGCCAGATGGAGGTGTGTCAAAATGTATGATTTTAATGATGTAGGGACATCGCTTTGCGATGTTAAGCCTGAAAGACAGCAGATTGACCCAACATGCCAAAGGCATGTCCCTACATTCAGGCTATTTTGACACACCCCCAACAGGATTGATGGTTATCGAGTGTGCCAATCCTAAAACTATAGGAGCTGTTTGTGTGTTATATTTCAAGACATACAAACAGCTCTTTTTATTATGATTACAAAGGACGAATTCAAGTCAACGCTGAATGACCTCGTGGAGGCCTATATCAATAATTTCGAATATTACGGCCCGGAGGCGCAGATTGTTGTCGCTCCGGGTGACGGCCTGCTCGACCTCGTGCGTGCCGGTGACGTGCTCGAGGACCTGGCAGACTCGCAGGAGGCCGTCGAGAACGCCGCCGCGGCTGACCAGCCCGAGACCGAGGAGGCCACCGACAGCCAGGTCAAGCTTAATCCCGATTACTACGACGTACGCGATTTCTTCACCGTCACCGATGGCAAAGGCACCGTCAATGCCCGCGCCGTCGAAGAACTTGCCACGAAATACTTCCCCGCATGAACTGCCCGGGGGCATGTGAAACGTGTGAGTCTGTCAGAAATCTGTCAGACTTTTGGCATATATACGTGCCTCAGGCGCCTTTGGCACAGTTTATGCTGATGAATAGCGTCATCAAAAACGAATATTAAACAAACTAACTTACAATATTATGAACGTAAAACCATTATCTGACAGAGTATTGATCAAACCCACACCGGCCGAGGAAGTTACCGCAACCGGCATTATCATCCCCGACACCGCCAAAGAGAAACCCCTGCGCGGCACAGTGCTGGCCGTAGGTCCCGGCACCAAGGACGAAGAAATGCAGGTTAAGGTGGGCGACGTAGTGCTGTATGGCAAATACGCCGGCACCGAGGTCGAAATCGACCACGAAACCGTGCTCATCATGCGCCAGAGCGACGTCCTCGCCATCCTGGGCTGATAAATTAATTTCCTCAACCGATAAATACTTTAAAAATTATGGCAAAAGATATTAAATTCAATATTGAGGCTCGCGACGAGCTCAAAAAAGGTGTCGACATCCTTGCCGACGCAGTAAAGGTAACCCTCGGCCCCAAAGGCCGCAACGTCATTCTCGACAAGAAATTCGGCGCTCCCCACATCACCAAGGACGGTGTAAGCGTAGCCCGCGAGGTTGAGCTTGCCGAGCCCATGCAGAACATGGGCGCCCAGCTTGTCAAGGAGGTAGCCAGCAAGACCGGCGACGATGCCGGCGACGGCACAACCACCGCTACCGTTCTGGCCCAGTCCATCATCAACGTCGGTCTCAAGAACGTCACCGCCGGCGCCAACCCCATGGACCTCAAGCGCGGTATCGACAAGGCCGTAGAGGCTGTCGTAGCCAACATCAAGGCCATGAGCCATGAGGTAGGCGACGACTTCAAGAAAATTGAGGACGTAGCCCGCGTCAGCGCCAACAACGACGACCGCATCGGCAAACTCATCGCCGAGGCCATGCAGAAGGTCAAGAAGGAAGGCGTCATCACCGTCGACGAGGCCAAGGGCACCGAGACCACCATCGACATGGTCGAGGGCATGCAGTTCGACCGCGGTTACATCTCGCCCTATTTCGTCACCGACACCGAAAAGATGGAGTGCGTGATGGACCAGCCCTACATTCTTCTCTATGACAAGAAGGTCAGCAACCTCAAGGACATCCTGCCCGTGCTCGAGGCCGTAGCCCAGAACGCCCGTCCTCTGCTCATCATCAGCGAGGACGTCGACCAGGAGGCTCTCGCCACTCTCGTTGTGAACCGTCTGCGCGGTTCGCTCAAGATTTGCGCCGTCAAGGCTCCCGGCTTTGGCGACCGCCGCAAGGAGATGCTCGAGGACATCGCCATCCTCACCGGCGGCACTGTCATCAGCGAGGACAAGGGCATGCAGCTCGCTCAGGCTACCCTCACCGACCTCGGCCGTGCCGACAAGGTCACCGTCAACAAGGAGAATACCACCATCGTCAACGGCGCAGGCTCGAAGGACGCCATCGCCCAGCGCGTGGCCATGATTAAGGCTCAGATTGAGCAGACTACCAGCGACTACGACCGTGAGAAACTTCAGGAGCGTCTTGCCAAGCTCGCCGGCGGCGTTGCTGTCCTCCACATCGGCGCTCCCAGCGAGGTCGAGATGAAGGAGAAGAAGGACCGCGTGGACGACGCCCTCAGCGCCACACGCGCCGCTATCGCCGAAGGTATCGTTCCCGGCGGCGGTGTCGCCTACATCCGCTGCCTGACCGTCCTTGACGCTCTCAAGGGTGACAACGACGACGAGCAGACCGGTATCGAGATTGTCCGCCGCGCCATTGAGGAGCCCCTCCGTCAGATTGCCGCCAACGCCGGTGTCGAAGGTGCCGTCGTTGTACAGAAGGTCAGCGAGGGCAAGGATGATTTCGGTTACAACGCCCGCACCGACACATACGAGAACCTCTATGCCGCTGGCGTCATTGACCCCGCCAAGGTTACCCGCGTAGCCCTCGAGAACGCCGCTTCCATCGCCGGTATGTTCCTCACCACCGAGTGTGTCATCGCCGAGCAGAAGGAAGAGAACCCCGCTCCCGCAGCTGCTGCCGGTGGCATGGGAATGGGCGGCATGATGTAAATGGGGCACTGTTATAATGGCTCATCTGCGGCGTCGCTACGGACAGGCGGGTTCGGTCACGTACTTTTGTACGCTCCCTTCACCCTTCGTCCTATGCTCCCGGCATCTGAACCATTCTGACAGCACCCCCCACCACACACTACTCCATCAAAGCTAAGCAAAATCGTCTCTGTTAACGGGGACGATTTTGTTTTGTTTGGCGGGTGGATATTGTCCGTTTGGCGGGTTTTGCGTAACTTTGCGGTTAAGAAACAACGCACGATTATGAAGATACTTACCAACGAGCAGTTGCGCGAGGCAATACGGCGTACAGCCGAGGCCGGCGGACTGCGCGAACTCGATATGATTGAACACTCGGCGGAAGCTATCGCCGCCGAGATAGCCCAGCGCTGGCGTCCCAACGTCCGCCTGGTGGTATTCGCCGGATGGGGCAACAACGGCGCCGACGCCCTGGAGACGGCGCGCCTGCTGGCCGCCCAGGGCTACCGCCCCGAGATTTATCTGTTCAACATCAAGAACATGATTACGCCCGAGTGCCGCGCCTGCCGCGACCGCATTCTCCAGTCGCCCGACTCGGTGACGCTGTACGAGATTGACGGTTCGGAGAATTTCTCGTGGCCGGAACTCGACAGCAACTGCCTCATCGTTGACGGCCTCTTCGGTTCGGGCCTTACCAAGTCTCTGCCCGTATCCTTCCAGCTGCTGGTCAGCAATATCAACAACTCGGGCGCGCCGGTGGTATCCATCGACATCCCGTCGGGAATGTTCGGCGAGTGGAACGACGGCAATTCGCTGTCGCATATGGTTCACGCCACACTCACCCTGGCTCTCGGCGCTCCGCGCCTTGCTTTCCTCATTGCCGATAACGCTCCGGCATTGGGCGAGTGGAAGGTGCTCAACATCGGACTTGACGCCAAAGTTCTGGCTGAAATTCCGTACATCTATTACCTCGTGCAGCGCGGCACCGTGCGTCAGGTGATAAAGCCCCGCAAGGAGTTCTGCAGCAAGGACGACTTCGGCACCGCCCTGCTCATCGCCGGCAGCGAGGGCATGATGGGAGCTGCCGTGATGGCCGTCGAAGGAGCTCTTCGCGCCGGTGCCGGCAAGGTCGTTGCTCATGTGCCGCAGTGCGGCGTCAACGTCCTGCAGGTTTCAGAACCCTGTGCGATGGTGGACGCCGACTCCAACCAGCGCTGCATCTCGCAGATGCCCACCGACAACAAGCGCTATACCGCCGTTGCCGTAGGCCCCGGCATCGGTACCCACGACCTCACCGTCGGAGCCCTCGGACAGTTCCTGCGTGCGCGTACCGCCTCCAACGCACCCGTCATCCTTGACGCCGACGCCCTCAACTGCATAGCCGCGCGTTCAAACCTCATCGAGCATCTGCCCGTACTGAGCGTGCTCACGCCCCACGACGGCGAGTTCGACCGTCTCTTCGGAACGCAGAAGAGCCACGAGGCACGTCTGCGCAAGGCCCTCGACGTCGCGGCATTCTACAACGTGATAATCGTCCTCAAAGGCCGTTACACCGCCATCGTGCGTCCCGACGGCAGAATTTTCTTCAACACTTCCGGCTCGCCCGCGATGGCCACCGGCGGCAGCGGCGACGTCCTCACCGGCGTAATCTGTGGCTTCATGGCCCAGGGATACAAACCTGAAATCGCCGCTTTCATCAGCTGTTTTATCCACGGCGTCGCTGGAGAGATGGCGGCGATAGAGCAGGGCGAGTTCGGCACAACGGCAATGGACATCGCCGCCAATATCGGCAAGGCCATCGCCTCCGTTTGTGAATAAAAACTGAAGACAAAAACCTCACTCCTGATATATACTGATATGAAACACTACCTGCTTATACTGACGGCGGCTCTCGTGGCCTTCAATGCCTCAGCGCAGAAAACCGAAAAGCTGACGGCCAGCAAGGGCAACGACTACAGTCTTGTCTACACATTGCCAAAGACTGCCGTCGATATTACCGTTGAAACCGAGACCACCGTCAAAAAACGCGGTGAGTTCGCTAACTACGCGCGCATGCGCCTCGGCATCAATGACGCAGTGACCGAGCCGTCGACCCGAGTCACCGTCAAGTCAATCACGATAGGCACCCGCGGCGTCCCAGACGGCGAAAACCGCTGGATTGCCCAGTTCAAGCCGGGTTCCAATGTGACCATTCTGCTCGACGAGGGCGGCATACCTCTGGCCATCAATGCCGATGCCGTAGACGAGGCCGAGCCTCAGGAGCTCCCCGAGGCCGTGCCCATGCCCGTCTCGCCCCTCGACAAGCCTGTGGCCCGGCAGGTTCTGACACAGGAAATGATTCGCAGCACGTCGCTGTCCAAAAAGGCCGAACTGGCAGCCCAGCGCATCTATGAACTGCGTGAGCAGCGCAACGAGCTCATCAGCGGCAACGTCGACAATATGCCCGCCGACGGCGCAAGCCTGAAGGTCGCCCTCGACGCCCTGGCAGAGCAGGAGGAGGCTCTGACGGCAATGTTCGCCGGTACATCGCTTACCGGTACGCAGGTCAACACATTCAGCTTCGTTCCCTCGTCCGGTGAGGTCACCGACTCGATTGTCGCCCGCATCTCGCCCGTCGACGGTCTCACCGACAGCGACGACCTGCGCGGCATTCCCATGACCGTCAGCATAAAGGTGATTTCGCGCGGCGAGCTGCCTGTCAACGAAAAGGGAGAGACTAAAAAATTCCCCAAGGGCGGTGTTGCCTACAATATTCCCGGCGCTGCCGAGATAACCGTCAGCTACAACGGCAAAGTTCTAGGTTCTAAGACGGTAGACCTGGCTCAGCTCGGTGCTACCTTCGGCATCGACCCCGACCTGTTCACACACAAGAAATCGCCCATGCAGGCTACATTCAGCCCTGTCACCGGCACTCTCCTGTCGCTTGAACCCATCAACGCAGCCGAATAAGCCCTCAACCTTTTACGCCGCCGGCGCGAACCATCGTGCCGGCGGTTTGTTTTTATTGAAGCATCACATTATTACCCATTGGGCTTTTATATCACATTATGCTTCGTCAAAGAAATAAGAATATGCGCATGGCTGCCTTTGCAGTGGCCATGCTGACCGTTACATTGTGTCAGGGCGCCGTGCCTACGCTCAACGAAATCGCCACACGCCTTGCATCGTACGGCTGCATCAGCGGCACCGTCAAATATGAGGTTTCGCTTCCCTCGGCTCCCGACCCAGTTACTTACGACATCACCCTGCGGCAGGGCCCGGGCGACAGCCTTGCTCCGGCATCGTACCTGATTGAATGGACGCTCGAGGGCGGCAGCGGCAACAAGGGTTTTGCCTCATACGGCGACGGCAATCATTTCCGTTACCGCGACCTCAAATTGCAGGAATACCACTTCGAGGCCGACAGTGTGCCGTTCCGAATCGGCAAGGGCATCCAGAACCAGGCGCAGTTTGTCGACCTGTTGCCGGCTTACCTTGCCGCGCAGCTGCGCGAGATGGCCTCGGACACCACATATATCTGTCGCCTGTCGCAGTCCGGCGACCGCATTACTCTCCGCGGTGTCAGCCGTGTGCGGGGATACGACGCCGTCGAGTTCGACTTTGCCTTCAATGCCTCGACGCTCCTGCCCGAAAAGTACAGCATGGTATACAACCCCGCCTCCATCACCGAGCAGGAGGTGACGGCGAGGTTCTCGTGGAATAAACCGGGAAAGAACGATTGTCCCGACGTGTCGGAGACGGCTCTGATTGCCCGCTATCCCGGCGTGTTCGAGAAATTCCGCACCTCGAATTTCCGTGTCGAGAGCATGGCCGGGCAGGTGCTCCCCGAGTTTACCGCGCCCACGCTCAAAGGCGACCGCTTCACCTACCACCACGGCCAGGGTTTCCGCGCCCCGGCGGTGATTGCGTTCATTGACCCGGAGGTCGAGACGGCGGCGGAGACAGTGGCTGCGCTCAGGCAGGCCGCCGACATGTCGGCCTCTGACTTTGATCTCATCTACGTTTTCATGGCCCAGGAAGCTGACGCCATAGAACCTGTGTTCGGTGACGGAGGTCTGCGTGCGGGCGAGCGCGTCCTCACCGGAGCCCGGTCGATGTTCCGCGACTTCGGCATCACGGCATGCCCCACCGTTCTCATCTGCGACAGGGCGGGGGAGGTGAAACAAATCATCACGTCGTACAACAAAGACCTGCCCGTGATTGTTATACAACAAACGTCGGTAAGCGACTAAAACGCTGCCGCGTTTCATGGCCCCGCCAACGGGCTGTAGCGAAAACACACTCTTTCTTTATCTTTCTCTAATTTTCTGAATTATGCAGATTGTTTACTTCCAAGGGACTCCCTGCCACACATACGGCACTATGCCCGGTGTCGGTGAAAAAGCCTCATGCTATAACCTTGTCACCAAAGATCTCAAGGAAATCACCTGTATGGACTTCAAGGACAAGACCGTAGTCCTCAATATCTTCCCCTCGCTCGACACACCCGTATGCGCCATGTCGGTGCGCCGTTTCAACGAGGAGGCCGCCAAGTTCAAGGACACCGTGGTGATTTGCGTGTCGATGGACCTGCCCTTCGCCGCCCAGCGTTTCTGCGCCGCCGAGGGCATCGGGAATGTCATCGTGGCCTCGGCCTTCCGCTCGCCCACATTCGCCCAGAAATACGGCGTACTCATCGTCGACGGCCCTCTGGCCGGCCTGTTGACCCGCGCCGTCCTCATCCTTGACGGCGACCGCCGTGTCATCTACCGTGACATGGTTGGCGAAATCACCAACGAGCCCAACTACGAAGGTGCCGTCCGCGTCCTTGAGTCCCTGAAAGGCAAATAACGGCTCATATCCTTACTACGATGCCCGGCAACGTTCTCCGTTGCCGGGCATCGTTGCATTTTTTTGCCGTCACGCTCCCGCACGTCAGCAAAAAACAGTAAATTTGTGCATCGAAAACTCTGAATGCCATGTCAAAGACCCGTACCTTGCCCCTTCCCCTGTTAATCCTCTACCGCATCTACCAGCTGTGCATAATGGTGCCGCTGATGATTGTCGTCACAATTGTCTGTTCGCTCGCCGTACTTGTTGGCGTCTTCTGCGGCGGTGCACGCTTCTGGTCATACTGGCCCGGAGTGGTATGGGCGCGTCTGATGATGTGGCTGTCGCTCTGTACGGTCTCCGTAAAAGGCCGTGAGAACGTCAGGCAAGGTGTCAGCTATGTCTTTGTCGCCAACCACCAGGGCGCCTACGACATCTTTGCCATATACGGCTGGCTGGGACACAATTTCAAGTGGATGATGAAGAAGAGCCTCGAGAAAATTCCCTTCGTCGGCATGGCCTGCAAGGTCGGAGGACAGATTTTCGTTGACAAGTCGTCGCCGACGGCCATCCGCAACACTATGGAGAAGGCCGAGAAAATTCTTGCCGGCGGCATGAGCGTCGTGGTCTTCCCCGAAGGCTCGCGCACGCTGACGGGACGCCTGGGCCGTTTCAAACGCGGTGCCTTTATGCTCGCCACCGAGTTCCGTCTCCCCGTCGTTCCCATCACCATCGACGGCGCATACGCCATCCTGCCCCGCACAAAGAAAATTCCGATGCCGGGCCGCATCACGCTCACCATCCATCCTGCCATCGAGCCCACTGCCGACAGCCAGCACGACCAGGAGACTCTTGCAGCCCTTTCACGCGAGGCCATAGCGCAGTCGCTCCCCGAGGACCAGCGCTGAACGGTGTTTTTTTGACTTTTTGCGACCGAACCAATATCGTTATGCGGTGTTTTCTAATAAAAGACCGCAACCTCTTTCGCGGTCTTGAAAATTTAAACTCTAAAATTATGCTTATCAAGAAAATCGGCACCATAAAGACCTGGTTCGCCATTTCCGCCGCAGTGGTAGTGATATGCCTCGCCGCCTGCTCGCGCCTTGCAAACATCGAGGGAACATGGAACGGCGCCGCCATCAGCTACCAGCAGCCCCTGGCTCCCGGAGCCGCCGGCTCTTACGGTGCTGTCGCCACCAATGTCTCCACCCAGATTGCCACCAACATGACATTTAGCCCCGACGCCAGGAAGAGTGGCACGGGAGTCGTTGAATTCATGTCCAGTGTGGACGTCCTCAACACCGTACCCTTTGAAGGCAAGGTCGTCGACCCCTTTGAGGTCAATATCGGCGCCACGGCCGTCTGCACCGGCACATACCAGTTCAAGGATGATGACGAAGTGGTCATCGCCATTGACCCCGCCAGCGTCAAAGTCTCCATCGACCCGCAGGCCGTCAACTACTCGGAGAACATCGCCACCGGCCAGGACGCCGCCCGGATAGACTCCCTGCGTCCCGCCATTGTCCAACACTACCAGCGCCAGCTCCTCCCCGTGATGAAGGACTACTACTCCAAAATCACCCGCATCGACGACATCAAAGTCAAAGACAACATCCTCTCCTGCGAAATCAACGACCGCGACCTCACCTTCCGCCGCGCCCAATAACTTTCGCCAGCAATGAGGGTGTGTCAAATTGCGGAAATTTAATGATGTAGGGACATCGCTTTGCGATGTTAAGCCTGAAAACCAACGGTTTGGATAAACATGCCAAAGGCATGACCCTACATTCAGGCTATTTTGACACAGTCTCATAATAGCTACCATACTTTCCGGCTTTTGGGCCGTGCAATAAAAAAAGGGACAGCTCACGCGGTCCCTTTTCTTAGGTTTCCAATAGGTACAATTTCTAAGGTAAAAAAAGATTGTTTAGGTTTGCGCTACAAAGGTACGGGGGTAGTGTCATTATGCCAAATTTTAGGATATGTTTAAAAGCATGTTTATTTGGCAGGTTATTGCTTTAGTAAACTAAAGTGTTATTTAACCATTTGGACTTTAGTGCGTTGCCGGGTTGTGTGGTTCGGCGGATTGTGGCGGACGGCTGGTGTTAAAAATTGTTTAATTAAAAACTCGCGCTTGCATTTTGCTCCAAATGGAGGTTCTGGCCGTCGAACCGGGCGTAGGTGAGGGTGCGGAAGCAGTCGCCGAGGATGGTGAGCGTGGCGTGCGATCCGGGGACGGGACGTGTGACGGCAATGTGGCGGTGGCCCATGATGTAGTAGTCGACCTCGGGATGCGCCTTCGAGTATTCGCGAGCGAAAATCATCTGTGGCTCCTTGTCGGCGCCCATGTAGTATGCAGGCTCGGTGGCGTCGGGGTGGCGCTGACGGTTGTGGCAACTCCACCAGTTGCCGAAGCCGAGGAGGGTACGCGGGTGCAGGGCGGCGCCGATGCGGCGGCAGAATTCGTTGCGGAAAATCCCGCGCAGTACCTTGTACGATTTTTTCATCGGTCCGCACGCGTCACCGTGCGACAGGTAGAAGGTTTTGCCGTCGATTTCGGTCATAAGGTCGTTTTCGACTACGGTTACGCCCAGTTCCTTGGCGAGGTAGCCCTGCGTCCACATATCGTGGTTGCCTTTGAACCAGTAGACGGGAATTCCGGCGTCGGTGAGGCGCGCTATGGCGCCGAAGAAGCGTGTGAAGCCCTTCGGCACGACGTTTTTGTACTCAAACCAGAAGTCGAGCATGTCGCCCAACAGGTACACGGCCTTGGCGTCCTTGGCCATCGAGTCGAGCAACGCGACCACCTGACGCTCGTGCTCGGCGGGGTCGGTGACAAAGCGGCCTCCGAGATGGGCGTCAGACAGGAAATATGTGCGGTTGCGGTTTTCGCTCATGGCCGGCAAGGGTGTCTTGTTTTTGTGAAAAGGACAGGGCAGGGGGTTCGGATCAGAGAAAGCCTAACTCGAGCTTGGCTTCCTCGGACATCATGTCCTGGGTCCATTCGGGCTCGAAGACGATGTTGATGTTGACGTTGTGAACGCCCTCGATGCTCTCGATTTTCAGCCTGGCGTCCTCGATGATGAAGTCGGCGGCGGGGCAGTTGGGCGCAGTGAGGGTCATGTCTATGTCCACGTCGCCGTCGTCCTTGACGTCAATCTTGTATATCAGCCCCAGCGAATAAATGTCCACTGGGATTTCGGGGTCGAAGACCGTGCGGAGCATTTCGACCACCTTTTGCTCTATTTTTAACTTTTCGTCTGCATTCATATCGCAAATTTACGCAAAATCCCGCGGATTTTCGCTATATTTGCTGAAACTTAGAACCCGAATATATTTAAATAGTAAAAAAATATACTGACTATGAGAAAATTATTTGCATTCAAGGCTATTGTCCTTGCTCTTGTGTTTGCCGCAGTAACGTCATTTTCGACCGAGGCCCGTCTGCTTCGTTTCGGCCCCCGTGTAGGTGTCGCAGTGAACAAACTGCATTTCAACGAAGACATTCTTGACGGTGATAACCGCGCCGGCTTCACCGCCGGTCTGCAGCTCGACATCGTTGCTCCCCTGGGTATAGGCGCCGACCTGTCGGTGATGTACGTCCGCCGTAGCTCCGAGTTCATGGCTGATAATCAGGACCTGGGCATAATCCACCGTGACTATATTGACATCCCTCTCAATTTCAAATATCGTCTCGGCCTGCCTGTCGTAGACAAGATTATCTCGCCTTATCTGTTTACCGGTCCCGATTTCGCTTTTCTGACATCCGATGATGGTGATGGCTCAGCCTTTAATAGCAAAAAAGTCGATATCTCATGGAATTTCGGTGTCGGCGTCGAACTCATCCGGCATCTCCAGGTCAGCGCCACATACGGCATAGGCCTTTCCAAAGCCATCGAGACTTTTGATTTAAGCGACAAGGTCAGGGGCATCGAGGGTAAAAACCGTTACTGGACCATCACCGCCGCCTGGCTCTTCTGAGGGGAGGGGAGGCTAAGCAGGCAAAGCCCTGCCATTTCTCGGTTATCGGTCGAGCCCGACCGATAACTTGATTACCAAAACTTTATTGCCTGCTTTCAACAGCAAACAAAAAGAGGCTGTGTCCAAATGAACTGCACCCCAAAAGTTTTTTGTCTAACTTTTGGGGTGCAGTTCAAAATTGGCGCAGCCTCATAAAAAGTTACAAAACCATCCCCGTAACGACCCCCCCGAGCTCACTGCCGAGCAACGCCGCCGCTTTGAGGACCTCGTCCACCGCCTGGGCGACGAAATAAACGATTAATCGTCGTTTTTCATGTACTCAATGAATAAGCCCAAACCTCCGAGAAAGGCCATAACAAAAGGCGCAAGACATAATATGAAGGCTATAGCTTTTAGCATGTTATAAACAGTTTGTTTGCAAATATAACAAATTAACAAACAATAAACAAAAAAGGTAAACCAAATTTTATAAAAATCTATTATGGCCGGTAATGGGGCAAATAACACAAATTTCTTTCGGTTTCACAAATAAGCGGGCATATTGTATTTTGTCATAAAATGCATCAACAAAGAAGAAGTCGGTTTTTTGGAAAAAAAGGAGGCCGGCTTTGTGGGCCGGCCTCCAGGTTATTATCGGGGGCGGATGATGTAGACTGATTTCTTATTAGTCTTCGTTGAGGTTTACGCGCTTGAAGTCAACGGCGACGAGGCCCTTGGCGCTCTGCTCGAGGTACTGGCCGATGGTGACTTTGGCGTCCTTTACGAACTCCTGCTCCATGAGGCACGACTCCTTGAAGAACTTGTTCATGCGACCCTGGGCGATGTTCTTGACCATCTGCTCGGGGAGGTTGGCAGCCTTGGCCTCGGCGGTTTCCTTGGCGATGACGCGGGCCTTCTCAGCCTCTTCCTCGGTGAGCCAGCCTTTGGCGATGTTGGAGGAGATGTGGTCCTCGCTGTCTACCAGGTTGGGGTTGATGCCGGCTTTCTTGATGGCGTTCTCGACGGCCTTGGCAACCTGCTCTTCCTTGGTCTTCTCGACGGCGACGTTGTATTCGCTGTCCTTGATGGCCTGGGGAACGCAGTCGCGGTTGACGGCCACGGGGTTCATGGCGGCAACCTGCATGGCTACGTCGCGCATGACGTGCTCGTCAACGCCGGCCTGGTTGAAGGCGACGATGGTGCTGAGCTTGTTGCCGAAATGGTTGTAGGCAACTACCGAAGCGGCCTCGAGGCACTCGTAGGCGCCGATTTCGGTCTTTTCGCCGGTCTTGCCCGACTCCTCTACGACGAGGTCGGCGACGGTGCGGCCGTCAACGGTGAGGGCCTTGAGTTCGTCGGCGCTCTTGCACTTGTTGTCGAGGGCGAGGTCGACGAGCTTCTCGGTGAGCTCGACGAAGCCGGCGTTCTTGGCTACGAAGTCGGTCTCGCAGTTGAGGGCGACGATGACGGCGAAGTCACCGGCGGCCTTTGCGATAACGCAGCCCTCGGCAGCGTTGCGGTCCTCGCGCTTGGCGGCGATGGCCTTGCCTTTCTGGCGGAGAATCTCTACAGCGGCTTCCATGTCGCCGTTGGTCTCGTTAAGGGCGGCCTTGCAGTCGCTGAGTCCGGCGCTGGTGAGTTTGCGGAGTTTTTTGATATCTTCAATTGAAACTGCCATGATGTGTCAGTGTTAAATCGTTAGAAAATAAATTTAAAAGCCCGGGAACGGATGAACGGGAAAGCCGTCCGTCCGGCTCCCGGGCTTGTGTGTGTTTGTGCCTTATTCGGCGGCGGGAGCCTCAGCTGCGGGAGCTTCAGCTGCGGGAGCCTCGGCTGCGGCGGGAGCGGCATCTTCGGCGGCTACCTCGCTGCGGCGTACGCGGCGACGCTCGCGACGGGGAGCGGGAGCGGCACCTTCGGCGCCTTCGCCTTCCTCGTTGGCATCAACCTTCTCGACCTTGCGCTCTTCCAGACCCTCGGCCATTGCGCTGACAACGGCACCCAGGATGAGCTCGATGCTCTTCGAAGCGTCGTCGTTGGCGGGAATTACGAAGTCGATGTTGGTGGGGTCGCTGTTGGTGTCTACCATGCCGAATACGGGGATGCCCAGACGGTTGGCCTCGGCAACGGCGATGTGCTCTTTGCAGACGTCAACGACGAACAGAGCCGAGGGGAGACGGTTGAGGTCGGCGATAGAGCCAAGGTTCTTCTCGAGCTTGGCGCGCTGACGGGTGATCTGCAGACGCTCGCGCTTCGACAGGTTGTCAAATGTGCCGTCTTTTGTCATCTTGTCGATCGAAGCCATCTTCTTGACGGCCTTGCGGATGGTGGGGAAGTTGG
Source organism: Muribaculaceae bacterium (assembly GCA_051890455.1). Lineage (GTDB taxonomy): Bacteria > Bacteroidota > Bacteroidia > Bacteroidales > Muribaculaceae > CAG-873. Next base: position 14,367 of record JBJFEE010000085.1, on the reverse strand, counting down.
TGAGCATGCCACCGGGCCAGCGCTCGATAACGTAAGGCATGCCGATTTCTGAAGCCTTGTCGGCTACAACTTGTTTGGCCTGTTTTTTGGTGGCTACGAAGAGCACCTTTTTGCCGCTCTTGGCTATACCCTTGAGGGCGGTTGCTGCCTCTTCAATCTTAGCGGCAGTCTTGTATAAGTCGATGATGTGGATACCGTTGCGCTCCATAAAGATGTAAGGAGCCATAGCAGGGTTCCATTTTCTTTTGAGGTGACCGAAATGTACGCCTGCTTCGAGGAGCTGGTCAAATGTGGGATTTGCCATTGTTTGTTTTGTGTTTGTTTACGTTCTTTTTTAAAATTGCAACCGCGGGGTAGGGAACGTGTCCATCGCTGCGGTTTAGATACTAAACTCGTGTTGATATATGATGTACAACGTATAATGTTCGTTTGAAGGCTGACGCCGTATGCCGCATGACTGCCGCACGTGCGCCGTTGCCGACATATATAAATTGTGCAGGATACCGATTAACGTTTCGAGAACTGGAAGCGCTTGCGGGCCTTGGGCTGACCGGGTTTCTTGCGCTCGACAGCGCGCGGGTCGCGGGTCATGAAGCCGTGCTTGCGCAGTACGCTCTTGTCCTCGGGGTTGATCTTCACCAGTGCGCGGGCGATAGCCAGACGCAGGGCCTCGGCCTGGCCGGTGTAGCCGCCGCCGTCGAGGTTGACGTTGATGTCATACTGCTCGGCGACGCCAAGGGTGGTGAGGGGCTGCTTAATGATGTACTGAAGAATCGAATTGGGGAAGTAAACGTCCAGGGGGCGCTTGTTGATAGTGATGTTGCCGTTGCCTTCCTTGACGATGACGCGGGCTACGGCGGCCTTGCGGCGGCCTACTGCATTAACTGTTTCCATGTTTTCCGATTATTTCAGTTTGTTGATGTCAATAACTTTGGGGTTCTGAGCCTGGTGGTCGTGCTCGGGACCGTTGTAGACGTACATGTTCTCGATGAGACGGCGTCCCAGACGGTTCTTGGGCAGCATACCCTTCATAACGTGAATGTACAGGGGGTGCATGCCTTTTTTGATGTGCTTGTTGTACGACTTGGCGAGGAGGCGCTCGGGAGTGGTCTCACGCTGGCCGCCGGGATAGCCGGTGTAGCTGAGGTAAACCTTGTCGGTCATCTTTTTGCCGGTGAGGATGGCCTTCTCGGCGTTGATGATGATAACCTTGTCGCCGCACTCCATATAGGGGCAGTAGCCGGGTTTGTACTTTCCGCGCAGGATTTTGGCAACCTTTGCGCAAAGGCGACCAAGAACCTGGTCGGTAGCGTCAACAACCACCCACTCCTGCTTTTGGGCATCGGGGCCGATTGCTAAAGTTTTGTAGCTTAAAGTATCCACTTTTAAATTTTTGATTAGTAGTTAGTTAACTTTGCCATAGAGCACAGCAGTTCGGCCAAGAAACGCGTTGCGCTCGTCCGGCGATGATTGATTTTGGATATAATCGGTCCGCAAAGGTACACATTATCACTGACATACGCAATACCTCCCGTTCTTTTTTTAACACATTTATCAAATCAGGAGCTTTTTTGAGCCCGTTAATTCTTATTGACAGACGGCCGGCGGTTGTTTACTGAAAATTTGATAATTTTGCGGCGACTAAGCAAGGTAGATATGAGAAAGATTGCGTTTGTTTTGAGTGTTTTGAGTGTTTGGTGTTCGTTGAGAGCCGCTGAACGGCATATTGTCGTCGCGGGTTCGGACCATGAGCCGCTGGCGGGGGCGACGGTGCTCACGCGGGCCGGGATTATCGCCGGGCTGACGGACAGCTGCGGAGTTATCAGCGGACTGTCGGCCAGCGATTATCCGCTGAGTGTGCGGTATCTGGGCTTCAAGCCCGGGACAGCCGCCGAGGGGACGGACACGCTGAGGATGGAGGAGGAGGCGTTCGGCCTCAACGAGGTGGTGGTGACGCCCAAGGACAGGCCGGTGCTCAAGCTGACGCTGTACATGCGCGAATATGCCTGCCGCACCATTCCCGGCGACACGCTCATCATGTTCAACGAGCATATGGCAAACTGCTACATACCGACCGCGAAAACGAAATTCAGGGCCGTACGTGTGCCGCAGATACGCGCATCACGATGCTATAACCGTGAGGCCACAGCGCTGGGCGACACGGTCTATATGGCGCCGGAATTCGATGATATGCTGTCGTGGACCGACATGATTGAGTTTCCGGCAAAGAAGCTGTCGGATGACGAGAGCCATTATTCGGATCTGCCGTTTCAGTTCATGCACAAGCCGGAGGATGGAACAGGACATGGCCTCGGCAACGATGTCTATGTCGTGAGCCGTGATTACCTTGCCAAAAGCAAAAACCACCGCGAGTCGCCGGGATTTCTTAAGCTGCTCGGCCTCACCACCGACTTTTTCCGCATGGACGAGGCATGGGCCTACCGCGCCAAGTCCGAGGGCACATATTATCCCGAGGAGGTCATCTACGGCACTTTCAATTTCCAGGCGACAATCCGCGGCAAACTTTTCAAAAAGCTTATCAAGGCAAATAAAGATATCGACATGCTGTCGTATATCGAGCTATATGTCGTCGATGCAGTCCCGATGACCGCCGCCGAGGCCAAGGCCGACAAAAAGGATAGATCCGCCGTCCCCGAGTTCATCATCAGCCCGTTGGCTCCGCCACTTGAGCCGGCCATTCAGGCCATTGTCGACCGGGCCGGCGGGAAGTAAGACAATTTTTTAAAAAAATTCTGACACTTTCGGGATCTTGGTGCGTCTATTAGGGAAAAACAGTTAAAAATGACAATGACAATTGACATCACCCCGGCTTTGCCCCTCGGCCTGCGGTTCAGACTTTTTGTCGCACGTCTGCTGGCGGCGACTGGACTGAACACTGACCGGCATTGCGAGGCGGAGAGACGCTTCAGCGAGATTACCCGCAACCAGGGCAACCTCGTGGCCAGCATCTGTCTGTCGTTCGCTGGGTCGAGGGAGGAGTTCGAGGACTTGCGGCAGGACGCTTTTCTCAACATCTGGCGCGGCATAGACAGTTTCCGTGCCGACAGCAGTGTTTCTACCTGGGTCTACCGCATCACCCTCAACACCTGCGTCAGCTGGCGGCGCAAAAGCCGTGGCGGCGAGCGGCAGGCCGAGGCCCTCAACGTATTTTACCGCGAGATATTCGACGAAACGTCACAGGAGGACATCGAACGCTACGAACAGATGTACCGGCTCATCGCGCAGCTCCCACCTCTTGACAAGTCGGCTCTGCTGATGTGGCTCGACGACAAATCGTATGACGAAATAGCCGAGGTGATGGGCCTGAGCCGCAACGCCGTGGCCTCGCGCCTCAAACGCGCTAAAGACCGCCTTGTCGCCATGGCCGCCAATCCACGGTTTTGTTAAAAGTAGTGATGCACTCCGGTGCATCCGAAAAAATGCCCTCATGCGGATGCTCCCCGGAGCATCCCTGCAAAGGCTAATCCATTAAATTCCAATAAAATGAATATCGACGAAATGAAACCAGACTGGCAGTCGGCCAGAAACAATATCCGTCCCGGTTCGGACCCGCAGACCTCCTCCGGCCGCAAAACAGCCCTGCAGCGTCTGGGCGACAAATACCATCGCTTCACTGTATTCTCCCTTGTATTTATGGTAATCGGCCCGTCGATGCTTTGGAGCGCCGGCATTCGGACGTGGTGGATTATCGCGGGCTACGTCCTACTCCTCGGCGGCGCCTCCGTCGTTGACCGCTGGCTTGCGCAAAACATCCGTGACATCGACCTCGCGACGATGCCCGTGGCCGAGGTCCTCGACCGCACGCTGAGATGCCGCAAAGTCCACCTGACCTGGGCTGCCGTCGTCGGCCCCATAGCCATCATCTGGTGCGCCCTCACCGCCTACGCCATGCAGACCGACATCTATCTCGTCTACGGCATCCTGACCGGCGCCCTCCTCGGCTTCATCATGGGCCTCCACATCCTCCTCAATTTCCTCCGCGAGTAATTTACAGCAGTTTCTTTTTGCGGAGGACTTTGACGAAATCGGCGGGGGTGTCGGGGTAGGAGATGTCACCGAAATTGGAGTGGCCCTTTGAGGATGAAGAACCTACGACCCAGCGGTCTTCAAAAGATTTTTCGAGGGTGTAGATTTTGCAGGCGCCTTTGCCGTCGGAGACGAAGGCTATGTAGCGACACATCGGTATTTCCTTGGGCATGGGGAAGGTCCATACCACGACTTTAGTGCCGTCTTTTTCGGTAAATTCCTCAGTCTTGATGTCGCTGTCGGCAATAGGCGACCGTAACTTGTTGTACGCCGGGACGGTGGAGTTAATCATCTCGACGTCGAGGAAATCTGCTGGAGTTTCGATCTGAGAGGCAATCTCGGGAAGATATTGGAAGAAAAAGTAATATTCCGTCATGTCCTGTACGGGAGCCGTTATCTGACTTATCATCTGCTTGGCGACATTACGGTATTCTTCGTTGTAGTCGCCGTTCTCAATTTTGCGGTACATTTCGAGAGCTTTGGTGGTGTCGCCCTGCTGGTAGTGGAGATAGGCGATGTTGGTCAGAGGGATGGGGTCATCGGCGGCAATGCGTGCAGCTTCTTCAAAATAGGATAATGCGGAGTCTTCTTTTCCGAGGCCGTAACACATTCCACCGGCGATATTAATCAAACGCACGTCATTGCCAAAGTAATTCACTGCCTTTTCGGTGAAAGGCAGTGCGGCCTCGATAACTGCGTACGACTCAGTGCCGAATATTTCACTTAGGCGGTCATAGACGGCATCGGCAAGGAGAGAATCAGCACCTTCCTGCGCCATATTTTCACTGCCGAACCACTTGCCACCGTTTACGGAGTCCCGGTCCAGCGCACCGTCGAGGGTCTTGACTGCATCGTCCCATCGCTCTGTCGTGGTCTCGGCAGCGGCTTTGCCAAGCCAAAAGTCGAGACGGTCGGGGTAGTCTGCTATGCCGCGGTCTATTTCTGCCAGAGCAAGGCTGACAAGCGAGTCATTCCAGATTGTCGGGCTGTAAATGTATCCGGCTTTGTTGCCGGTGCTGTCGGTCAGGGTAAAACTTTCATCCTTCGAACCCGGTTCCGTTGACATCACTACGATTTCGTCATGCGCACGGTTTAACAGTAAATTAAACCGCGCCGGATAGAGTTCCGGGTCATTGGGCTCGGCATTGCTCCAGATTTTTAGTATGCTGTCGGCAGCTTCAAGTTTGTGATTGCGAATATTCGCATTGAAAATTGTATTGTAGTTTTCCGCAACCACTATAAGCGTAACGGTCAGAAAGACAAAGGTCAGGAGCTTTTTCATGATAAGTCAATTTTGGGATTGTTAAATCGTTTCGGCGGGTTAAGGCGAGGGGGCCTTCCCGCTTGCAAATGTAGCATGTTTTCTCCGATTATAAAACTTATTCACCCTTATCGTTGGTGTCTTAGCGGCGGGGAAGGACAAGGAGATGGCCGAGATGGACCATCAGGAGGCCGATGGCGAAGGAGAGGGTGGCGTAAACGAGCATCTCGATGAAACGGCCCTCGGTGAGGCGGCTGTAGCTCTCGTGGGCGAAGGTGGAGAAGGTGGTGAAGCCGCCGCAGAAGCCGACGGTGAGAAACATCCGCCAGTGCTCGGCAACGCCGTCGTAGCGGTCGAAAAGTCCGTACAGCAGCCCGATAAGAAAGCAGCCGACGACGTTGACGGCAAAAGTGCCCCAAAGCGTCGGCGCCCCGCTGAGCCACGTTACAAGCCGCCCCACGCCGTAGCGGGCCACCCCGCCCAGAAAGCTACCCAGCCCGATAAAAGTCAGTATCTTAATCATTTTTGTTTTGTTGTAGTATGGTTACAGGCAACAGACCGGGGTTCAGGCCAGTGCGGGCCGGCCTTCTTCTTCGGCGATGGCGTTGGCCACCACTACGGCTTTGCTGATGTGGTCGCAGATGCACTCGTCGGGAATAAGGCGGTCGATACCGGCCTTGTGCAGACACTCCCTTACCGAGTCGCGTACGCCTGAGAGAACGATGCGGATGCCCTCGCTGTGCGATGACCTGATGAGAAGCTCGAGATTGTGGATGCCGGTGGAATCGATAAAGGGCACCTTGCGCATGCGTATTATACGGACTTTGGGGAGGTCCTCAAGACTGAGCCGAACAATCTCGTCGAATTTGGTTGCCGCGCCGAAGAAGAAGGGACCGTCAATTTCATATACCGACACCCCCGGGTGCAAATCGAGCACCTCATGTTTGGACAAGTCGGTGCCCTCTGCGGCGTCAAGCTGTTCGCCGTACACGCGTACGGTGGTGTTTTCCGACACTCGGCGCAGAAAGACCACCACTGCCAGAAGCATGCCGATTTCAATGGCAATCGTGAGGTCGAAAATCACTGTGAGCAGGAAGGTCACCACAAGAACCGACACATCTCCTTTAGGGTTGTGCACCATGCCCTTGATGGTGCGCAGTCCACTCATGTTGTAGCTTACCATGATGAGTACGGCTGCCAGACACGACATCGGCACGAGGTCGATAAGCGGCATGGCGAACAGGAAAATCACCAGAAGCACGGCGGCATGCACTATACCGGCCACAGGCGTCTTGCCGCCGTTGGTGATATTGGTCATGGTGCGCGCTATGGCTCCGGTTACAGGTATGCCGCCAAAGACGGGCACTACCATGTTGGCAAAGCCCTGTCCCATAAGCTCGGTGTTGCAGTTGGTGCGGTCACCCGTGCGACCGTCGGCCACGGTGGCGCTCAGCAGGCTCTCGATGGCGCCCAGCATGGCGATGGTAAAGGCCGAGGGCAGGAGCAGATTGACAGATTCCATATTGATGCCGATATTCGAGGCGTGAGGCAGCGATGACTCAAGATGGCCGAAGCGGTCGCCGATGGTCTGAATTCCGGTTACGCCGAAATATTCGCGCAGACCCCATACCATCCACGTGACCAGAATAATGGCCGTAAGCGAACCGGGCAGTTTTTTCGACACTTTTGGCACCATGATGATTATTAGCAGCGAGATGAGTGCCACAAAAAGGGTAGGGAGATGCACACCGCCGAAATGGCTGATGTATACACCCCACTTGCCGATGAAATCTCCGGGAATTTTCTCCGTGATGGTGAGGCCGAAGAAATCGGGCATCTGTGTCGAGAAAATCGTAAGGGCTATGCCTGCCGTAAAGCCTACCACGATTGGATAAGGAATGAATTTGATTACCGTGCCTAACCTGAACAGGCCCATCAGCACCAGTATGCAGCCCGCCATGAAAGTGGCGATGGCCAGCCCCGAAAGGCCGTACATCTGGATGATGTTGAAGATAATTACAATAAACGCGCCCGTAGGACCACCAATCTGCACGCTGTTGCCGCCGAGAGCCGATACGATGAAGCCGCCGATGACGGCCGTGACAAGACCTGTGGTAGGTCCTACGCCGCTCGCGATGGCAAATGCTATAGCCAGCGGAAGAGCCACTATGCCGACGACAATGCCGGCCGTAAGGTCGGTACGAAAGCGAGCCATGCTGTAATTCCGGCACGCGTCAATAATGGCCGGATGGAAATCCGGTTTGCCTCTAAATCTCATAGTCTTACAAATCTTCTTTTACCTGTTCCGCATCACTGCCGAAGCGATACGGACACCTTAGCAATTATTTGATACCTTAAAAATTATGTTCGTAAACCTTGGGGCTACAGGCAGTTAATCGCCATAAGCCAAAACGGGGAATCTTCATCTCTCAGGCGCGCCAATCATGCCTGCGCTGCGGCGTTTGGCTCGCCCTCCCTAAACAAAGTGCAAAATTACAATAAAAATTTTAAATTTTCACTAACTTTTGTTTTTGGACAATCCTGACTGACGCGGGAAGGGCAAGGATACGGCAAGGATGCCCCAAAGCGTCGGTGTCCCGCTGAACCAAGACTTTTCTTGTAATAATTGAGCCAAAACAAGGCGAATAATATTGCATAACTCATTACCTTTGCATAAGAGATGCAACGTAAATTAAGTTGATGCTCCAAATACCAATTCAGATGAAAAAATTGTTCAATGTTTTGCTGCTGGTCATCCTTTTGGCCTCGACAGCAAAAGCCGAAGAGACAAAAGCAGTCCTGCCTGCTGAAAAAGCCACAAACTACGCATTATACCCTGCCTCAACCGGAGTGTTTCTGCGCCTCGACACCCGCACCGGAACAATAAATGCCATAGTACCCTCCAACCCCAAGAAATCCCGTCTCCTCGTCACAGACCCCCTTGTCCCGGCCACCGCCCGACACCCCGGCCGCTTCGAACTCCACCCCACCGACACCCCCTGGCAATACCTCCTGTTCGACACCGATACCGGCCAACTCTGGCTCCTAAACTGGACCGACAAAACCACCCCGCTCCAGAATATCCCGGAACTGGAATAACAAAAGATTGTCTAAGAACGAAAATAGGTAAATGTCAATAACATTTCCGATGCAGAATCTCCTATAATACAATATCGGAAAATCAGGTATCCAACGATTAATGTCAACCGCTTTTGTCGTAATAATAATTTGCATTATAGCCTGGGCGGCATATTATATCTATGCCAGCTGGAAAGAACGGAGGCTTATCGAGCAGGTGACGCCGGTTACCCGTGGTGAGCGGTCGGAACGTAGAGTGATACTGGAATTACTTAAAGATGGAATCAACCCAAGAGCCATCTTTCATGACCTTTATATTCGGAAGCCGAACGGTGAGTTTACTCAAATAGACTTGGCCGTGGCTACCAGGGGCGGTGTAATTGTTTTCGAAGTCAAGGATTACAGCGGGTGGATTTTCGGCAACGAGCATCAGAAATATTGGACACAGATATTGGCATACGGCAGAGAAAAGCACTGCTTCTATAATCCGGTCATGCAGAACGCCGGACATATTCAGGCCATCAGACAGTCACTGCCTCAAAATCCGTGTATACCAATCTATTCGGTCATCGTATTCTTTGGCAACAGCGAGTTTAAGAATGTTACCTACTGCTCAGATAACACCTATATAATTTACCCCGGAGACATCAGCCGTGTTGTTTCAGAAATTATGAGGCGCCCAAACGTCAACTACGGCAATAAACACGAGATAATGAACGTATTCACGCAAGCCGTTCAAAACGGCAATAACCCCGTAATCGTCTCCTCTCAAATCAACGCCGCAGCCCGCTACGCCTGCCACAAGCCACAATCTATCTACACCGAAACCTTCAGCACCTTCTTCCGCTTTGGCCGTTTCCCCTTCAGAAGGTGGAGATAAGCATACTCCGACTTTGCAACAAAAATGCTCAAAGTCGGGAGGACTTTGAGCATGGGGGAGGATTGTGCTGGAGCCGCGAGTGGGACTCGAACCCACGACCTTTTCGTTACGAATGAAATGCTCTACCAACTGAGCTATTGCGGCGATTGCGGTGCAAAGGTACGCAAAATTTTGCAGATACTAAAACACCGGCTTAGTATTTTTTGTATGACGATCTCTGTTCAGGTTTTGCGCAGGCCTCGTAAGTCCGGTCAGCGGGTGGGGGTTAGGGTTTGCTTGCTGTAGGTGAGGCGGATTTTGGTTTTGGAGTAGTCGAGGGTGCACATGCGGGGGGTGGAGATGTAGGGGGTGATGGCGGTGACGGTGGAGGAGGTGCCGTAATAGTAGTCGCCGCTGGTCTCTATCTGGAGGTTGACGGGGGTGAGGACGAAGGTGACGTCGTCGTCGGTAATCTCGTCTTTCTCAATCAGGTTGATGATGTAATCGCGCAGGGCGCCGAAGGTGTAGGTGCCGGTGGTGCTGCTGTACTGGGCGTAGAAGGACGTGAGGTTGTCGTTGATTTTGTTCTCGGCAAAGAAGCTGTCGCGGTCTTTCTTGAGCACCATCAGCAGGTATTCGGGGGGCTCGAAGCCGTATTCGTTCTCGATGGCGGTAGCGCTCAGCGACATTGTCAGGGTGTTGACCACACCGAGGTTCTTGCCCAGGCCGGCAAGATACGCGGCCTTGATTTCGCGTGCGGGGAAGACTATCTCGGCGTCAAGGCCTGCGGGGGCGGCGATGACGGTCTTGCCCTGCTGAACCATGTCCTTGACTTTGGGGTCGAGGTTGAGGCGTATGTTGTTGTTGGTGATGATTTCGGGGGTGACGGCGAAGTACGAGCCCACATAGTTGATGGTGGTATCGCGGTCGGTGCCCTCGACTTTGGTCGTGCGGTGGAAGTAGAGGTTCATCAGCGTCTTGTCGATGCGGACGATGCGGCCCGAGCCGTAGTACGAGTCGATGTAGAGCCCCTTGAAGACGTTGCGCGAGAACTGCTCGGGGTTGCTGAACGAGGCGGGGTTCTCGTTGTAGGCGTCGAAGAGCTTCTTTCCCAGCGAAACGGGCAGGTCAATGTTAATCTGGCGCGTCTTGTACTGAATCTCGGACGAGGAGGTGTTGTCCCAGCTTGCCGAGTAGACGGTCTGGCCGATGCAGTCGTTGGGGTCGTAGTAGCCCGTGGGGTCGAAGTCGCTGTAGATGGGCGAGGGGAGGTCGCGTGTCAGGGGATATACGCGGATGCCCATGGGGGCGATGGAGTCGCCGGTGAAACCGTCGAACTGGTAGAGCATCTGCAGTTTCAGCGAGTCGATATTGGCGGAAGTGATGCCGGCGGTGTCGAGGCCGAGCGCGGGCATGAACTGGGTGACGATGCTGCTGGAGAGTGTGCCGTAGCCCTCGGCGTCGATGTTGCCGACGAGCTGGGTGATGGTGCGCGAGCGTACGGCGTGGTTGTCGGCGGAGTGGCCGGAGAGGGTGAATGTCGAGTCGACTGTTATCTGAATGCCGTCGGCGACGATGGATGAGCCGATGGTGGAGTCGCTGTCGCAGCTCTGGAATGCGCCGAAGGCGGCCAGGAAGGCGGCGGCGCACAGGACATTCTTGAAACTGAAGCTTTTAAGCATATTGTCGATATTGGCCGTTGCCCGTGGGGCAGGGCTCTGGTAGAGGATTAGACGTTGTTGGCCTTTGCGTTTGGAGGCGGGGCTCGGAGAGATTTTAAGATTTATGGCTCAGAGCGACTCGTAGAAGCTCTTGTATGCTGCCAGGTGTTCGGGGTCGTTGATGGCGGTCTCGGGGTCGGCGCCGGCGGGGAATTCGAGGAAGGGCTTGCCCGACTGGCGGGCGTACTCGAGCAACTCCGGGTTGACGTCGGGGACCGACTGGATGACGGCGTCGCTGTACTTGATGGCCAGCCTGCCCAGCGCCAGGTCGTCGATGGCATCGGCCTGCGCCAGGATTTCGATGTCCTCGTCCGTAAAGCCGTCCATCTTCATCTTTTCGAGGATTTTGGCGCTGAGGGGCTCGGGGACGCTGTCGGGGAACATCGAGTATATAATCTTGCTGTCGCGCAGGGTGGGATCGTCGGCATACATGCGGCGGATATAGAGGGGAGCCAGAGCTGTGGCCCATCCCGAGCAGTGCACCATCGAGGGCACCCAGCGCAGCTTCTTGACCGTCTCGATGACACCGCGGGCAAAGAACATTATGCGCTCGTCGTTGTCCTCGGGCGAGGCGTAAATCTCGAGCCCTGATGCGCTCTGGCGGTGCATGAAGTAGTCGTCGTTGTCGATGAAGTAGACCTGCATGCGCGAGGGCAGCAGCGTGGCCACCTTGATGATGAGGGGATGGTCGGTGTCGTCGATGACGATGTTGAGGCCCGAGAGTCTGATTACTTCATGGAGCTGGTTGCGCCGTTCGTTGATTTTGCCGTATTTGGGCATGAAGGTGCGCACTTCAATGCCTTTTTCCTGAAGGCTTTGCGGTACGTTTCGACCCAGAACCGACATTGTGGTTTCGGGCAGATAGGGAGTAATCTCCTGGGATAGGAACAGCGCTTTGTTTATTTGCATCGTGATGAGTATTTAGGCCGGGCTTGCCATGTCGGGAGGTATAACCGGGGGTATGACTAACCGATTCTATAAAATTATATGCAAAGATACAAAAAATTATTGATACAGCGTGAATTATGAGGGAGGGTCAATAGACTGAAAAAGAGGGTTTGGGTACTAATGTACTGGTATTAAGGGCGTAACGGCGCTATGGGTCTGACTGGCGTTAACTTAATTTACGAATTGTAACCGGAAAAAATGTAGGGATGCACCCCGGTGCATCCGCAAAATGTTGTGGCTATTCTGCGTATGCACAGGGGTGCATCCCTGCATGGTTAATCTGTCAATTACTCGAAGGCTTTGTGGAGCAGGTCGAGGGCGGCGCCGAGGCCGTCGGCGTCCTTGCCGCCTGCCTGGGCGAAGCCGGGCTGACCGCCTCCGCCGCCCTTGATGGCTTTGGCGGCGTTGCGGACTATGACTGCGGCGCTCATGCCGTTCTTCACCAGGTCATCGGTGAGGGCTACGGTGAGCATGGGCTTGCCGGTGCCGGGAGCGGTTGTGGCGGCGACGAAGGCCGTGCGCTCGGCGCTGTCGCGGCGGACGGCCATGGCTACCAGTTTCACCATCTCCGGAACCATGCCGGATTTCAGTGTCACTACTGTTATGCCGTTGAAGATTGTGGCGCTCGACAGCAGTTTGGCGGCCAGTGTGTTGGCACGCTCGTTCATGGCCTCCTGGGCCTGGCGGCGCAGTTCGGCGTTCTCCTCGATGCTCTTGCGCAGGGCGCCCAGCAGGTCGGGGGCGTTGTTGAAGAGCGCCTGCACTTCGTGTAGAGTGTCCGAAACGTGGTCGAGCAGATCTTCGACGGCCTCGCCGGTGAGAGCCTCGATGCGGCGGATGCCGGCGGCGATGGAACTCTCACCGATGATGCGGATCATGCCGATCTCGCCCGTGTTGTCGACGTGCGTGCCGCCGCAGAGCTCGATGGACGGGCCGTATTTGATGACGCGCACCTCGTCGCCGTATTTCTCGCCGAAGAGGGCCATCGCGCCCAGTTCGCGGGCCTTGGCGATGGGCACGTTGCGGTGCTCGTCGCGGGCGATGGCCTGGCGGACGTAGCTGTTTGCAAGGTGCTCGACGCGGCGCAGCTCGTCGGGGGTGAGCTTCTGGAAGTGGCTGAAGTCGAAACGCAGTACGTCTGGCGAGACGAACGAGCCTTTCTGCTCGACGTGAGTGCCCAGCACCTCGCGCAGGGCGTGGTGCAGCAGGTGCGTGGCCGTGTGGTTGGCTGCGGTGCGGCGTCGTGCGGCTTCGTCGATGGCGGCGGTGAACTCGGCGGCTGGGTCGGCGGGCATCTTTGCGGTCAGGTGTACCGAGATGCCGTTCTCGCGTTTGGTGTCGTAGATTTCGATAACTTCGCCGGTCTTGTTGTCGGTGAGTGTGCCGCGGTCGCCTACCTGGCCGCCCATTTCGCCATAGAAGGGAGTGGTGTCGAGGATAATCTGGAAGAACTCGCGGCCCTTCTGCTTGACGCGGCGCCAGCGGGCGATGCGGCAGACGGCGGTGGCCGAGTCGTAGCCGACGAATTTGGTGTCCGTCACGCCCTCGAGGAGGATGTTCCAGTCGGTGGCCTCGACGGCGGCGGCGTTGCGGGCGCGGGTCTTCTGGGCCTCCATCTCCACCTCGAAGCCCTTGTGGTCTAGGGCCATACCCTTCTCTTTGAGGATGAGCTCGGTGAGGTCGAGAGGGAAGCCGTAGGTGTCGTAGAGAGTGAAGGCTTCCTTACCGGAAATCTCCTTCTTGCCCTCCTTCTGTGCGCGTGCGATGGCCTCGTCGAGCAAGGCGATGCCCTTGTCGAGGGTGCGCAGGAAGGCCTCTTCTTCCTCCTTGATGACCTTCATGATTAGGTCGCGCTGTGCGGGAAGCTCGGGGTAGGCCACGCCCATCGACTCGATGAGCGTGTCAACCAGGCGGTACATGAACGGGCTCTTCTGACCCAGGAAGGTGTAGGCGTAGCGTACGGCGCGGCGCAGGATGCGGCGGATGACGTAGCCCGCCTTGGCGTTGCCGGGCAGCTGCGAGTCGGCGATGGAGAAGGCGATGGTGCGCACATGGTCGGCGATGACGCGCATGGCGATGTCCACGTGGGCGTCCTCGCCGTATTTCTTGCCCGAGAGGTCGGCAATCTTGCCGATAAGGGGCGTGAAGACGTCGGTATCGTAGTTCGACGTCTTGCCCTGGAGGGCCATGCAGAGGCGCTCGAAGCCCATGCCCGTGTCGATGACCTTCTTGGGCAGGGGCTGAAGGCTGCCATCGGCCATGCGGTTGTACTGCATGAACACCAGATTCCATATCTCGATTACCTGGGGATGGTCATGGTTGACCAGGTCGGCGCCGGGGATTTGTGCACGCTCCTCGTCGCTGCGCAGGTCGATGTGGATTTCGGAGCACGGTCCGCAGGGACCCGTGTCGCCCATCTCCCAGAAGTTGTCGTGCTTGTTGCCGTTGATGAT
>JBJFEE010000084.1:0-51635 GCA_051890455.1 Muribaculaceae bacterium | reverse complement strand
GAGCACGACCTTGCCAAGGTCGGGGTCGCGGGTTCGAGTCCCGTTTTTCGCTCAATCCCTCCCTGAGGTTAATCTTCAGGCCGTCGCAAGCCGCAGGGCCCAAGACACCAAATGTCCGGATGGCGGAATTGGTAGACGCGCTACTTTGAGGGGGTAGTGATCATTAGATCGTGTGAGTTCGAGTCTCATTTCGGACACAAATCCCGAGTTGCTTAACGGCAGCCCGGGATTTTTACTTATACCCACCACCCGCCTGCCACGGCCCCCACCGCCGGCCATCACCGCCGGCCCCACAGCCGCCGGCCCTCGGTCCATGGAGAGGCGGTTTTCAACCGCCGGCCTGTATACGTCTTATAATATGTATACAACGTATAACACACTATAAAACCGCCGCTGGCGCACCGGCCTTCGGGTGGCGTTTGGTGGCTTTTGTCACGGACTGTGGCACTTTCGGGCCGATAACGGCGGTACTTTCCCAAAAAAGCACTAACTTTGTGGATAAGTTGGCCCTTATGATAAACCGGGGACCAGGAAAAAAGTGTCGTTGCTGATTGATAACGAACATCCCCAACGAGATTTTACGGCAGTGCCCACGGGCGTTGACGGCGCCGTAGGCGTGCCCGACGCCAAATGGTACGTTGCCATCGTCAGCCCCCGGCACGAAAAGTCGGTAGCAGATAAACTGCAGAAACTCGGCGTAGAAACCTACGTCGCCATCCAGCAGGAAATGCACGTCTGGGCAAACGGGAGGCGCAAAAAAGTCGACCGCGTCGTCATCCCCTCCATGGTGTTTGTCAAATGCACTGAGCAGGAGCGCCGCCGCCTCGTCACCCTCCCCTACATCCTCCGCTTCCTTGTCAACCGCTCGGGTCGCGCCGACGGCCTCAACAAACCCGTCGCCGTCATCGGTGACGCCGAGATGGCCAAACTCCGGTTCATGCTCGGCCACTCAGACAGCCCCGTCGAGTTCGCCCCCACCCAGTTCCGCATCCACGACACCGTCCGCGTCATCCGCGGCAACCTCGCCGGCCTCCAAGGCGAAATTCGCGCCAACTCCGACGGCACCCACACCCTCCTCGTCAGCCTCTCCCTCCTCGGCGGCGCCCTCCTCCACATCCCCCCCCAAGACGTCGCAAAACTCTAACCCCGCCCCTCCCCCACCAACAATAAACATGGCTTCCTCCGACAACAAAAGAGTAGCAAAAAACGCCGTTGCCCTGACCATACGCATGGTGCTGGTCACAATCGTTGGCCTCTACACATCCCGCATCGTTCTTGAAGCCCTCGGCGTCGACGATTACGGCATATATGGTGTTATAGGCGGTGTTGTAGGCATGGCGTCGTTCCTCAATGCCTCTATGGCCGGTGCCACAAGCCGATTCATCACCTTCGAGCTCGGGCGTGGCAATAATATAAAACTGCGCACAATCTTCTCAAGTGCTCTTATCATACATCTCGCCATAGCGATAGTGGTGGCCATACTCGCCGAGACGGCCGGACTATGGTTTGTAAACAACTGTATGAACTTTCCTCCGGAAAGGATGTTTGCGGTCAACGTACTTTACCAGTTCACAATCCTGTCGATGTTCGTCAGCTTCACTCAGGTACCGTATACGGCTGCAATCATAGCTCACGAACGCATGAGCATTTATGCTTACCTCGAAATCTTGAGTGTCACCCTCAAACTCATCATCGTCTACCTGCTGCTTATAGCTGACACAGACTGCCTTATCCTTTACGCCGCACTTAATTTAGTCACCAGCATCGTCATGGCAGCCATCTACAGGCTCTATTGCCTACGATGCTTTCCGGAATGCCATTTTACATCCACCCACGACCGCCCCACCATCGTCGAAATGCTAAAATTTGCCGGATTCGACTTATATCGCCAGATGTGTGCTGTTGCAAAAAATCAAGGTCAGCCAATCATACTCAATATGTTTTTTGGAGTGGTCGCCAATGCCGGCGCAGCCATTGCTCTTACCGTGACCGGAGCAATAGGCGGGCTGACCACTACCGTTGCTCAGGCATTCAAACCTCAGATAATAAAGCAATACGTTGCAAACAACATTGACGGGATGGTTATGATGATGGGACGCTCTCTTCAATTTACTTTATTGGCATATTCCGCGATTGCTATTCCCGTGGTTCTAGAGACTCCGAATATACTATATTTGTGGTTAGGACAGGTTCCGCAATATTCGTGCGAGTTCTTACGATTGATAGCACTGACAGCTCTGGTAGAGAGTATGATTAACGCCAACAACACAGGCATTGATTCCACCGGAAACATCAAAAAGATTTCGTTTTACACCGGTACACTTTATTTATTTACTCCGATTTTTTCCTACTTGCTTTTAAAACACGGTCAACTGCCCGCCACAACGGTGTATGTCGTTAATATTATCATGCTCATGTTTGTGGTTTTGTTAGGATGGGGATTTCTAAAGAGACAAATACGTGACTTTAAGTTACACTTAATATTAGGTAAATTATCGCGTGTCTGGATATGCATACTGTTGACCCTGATTTTCACATTCTACGTTGTAAAAAAAGGGAATATTTCCTATGAAGGAATTCCAGTATCTACATTAGATTTATTATTCTCAATCATTAAAACGAGCTTCATCAGCACAGTCGCGCTGGGCTTATTCTCCTTTGTGATTTCTCTGAGCAATCAAGAACGAATGTTGGTTTTAAGAAAATTGAGATTAGTAAAATAATGTACATTTTCTGACCGGTGACGTACAAAGAATACCGAAGACGTTTCCGAAGGAGAGAATTGGGGGGCCAAATATTCTGAGGCCGTAGTAATTATAGGAATGCCTATTATGTAGCGAATAATACAACTTTAAAGCAGACGTCATTGTTCAAGTAATTCTGATTCAAAATGATACCCAAAAAGATACATTACACATGGTTCAGCAACGAACCATATCCCGCGACCATAAAGCGCTGTATACAATCGTGGCAGAAACTCATGCCTGATTATGAGTTCATTCATTGGGACATGAACCGCATTGCCAACATTGACTCTCAGTTCCTCCAGGAGGCAATCAAAGAAAAGAAATGGGCGTTTGCCGCAGATTTCGTACGTCTATGGGCCTTATACAATGAAGGTGGAATTTACTTGGATACGGACGTAGTGTGCTACAAATCTTTTGATAATCTTTTGAACGACCGCTGTTTCATAGGCAAAGAGAATTCCGTTCACATAAACGGACGCATGACCGAACAATATCTTACTTCTCATTGCATGGGAGCTGAAACCGGACATCCGTTTATGAAAGCTTGTCTGGATTATTATGAAGGAAGACATTTTGTGACATCAACAAATAAAATGCTGCCATCAACATTGAGGTTGTCGATGACGCTCCTTCCATTCATCCAAAGCGAAATTGCCAAGTTGTGGGACTATTGTCCATATCCGTCTCAAAATAACACCCAAAACCTTTCTGATGGATTGGTTATTTATCCGAAAGAATATTTTGACTGTTTTAAACAACAAGATTCGTCTTATTGCAAACACCTTGCATTAGGATCTTGGAGAGACAGCCGTTCTAAAGACGAAAAAATCACGTTATGGTATAAAATAAGATGGAGAATGGAGTATATCCTGGCTTACACGTTGGGTAAATGCGGGTATATTCTTACAAAAAAAATGTAGTAAGCTGATTCCCAATTGCGGGACAATAAGCCAATACTGTTGACATAAGCGGGCGTAAGCGGATAACATGCTTTATGCATATTCCTTCAGATGCATCAGCAAGATAAAACAGGAGCGAGGATGAAAAAGATTCTCATAATGATTGATTCTCTAACGTGTGGTGGCGCGGAGAAAAGTCTGATTTCGCTGTTGCCTTTTATTGCAGACGCGGGTCACGAGATTACTTTAATGCTTCGCAGCCGAGGCGGCTTGTTTGAGCAATATGTGCCCGGTAATATCCGTATAGAGACATTTCCGTATCGCCCTTCCCGGTTATCGGGGATGATTTACTCCTTGTGCCTGCGAATGCCTTTCGGCAAAACTCAACATGCGGCAGAACTGTATTGGAAGACAACAGGGAGGAAAATGCCGGCCCTTCAGACTGAATACGATGTGGCGATTGCCTATCAACAAGGGTTTCCGACATTTTATGTGGCGGAAAAGGTCAAAGCCAAAAAGAAAATATGCTGGGTGAACGTTGATTTAAAGTCTGCGGGTTATTCTCCGGTGTTTTGCCGAAGGTTTTATGAGCGATTCGACCGCGTTGCGGCAGTTTCCGACGTTTTGCGTGATCGTATTGTGTTTCCGGATTACGTATCAGAGAAAAGCAAAGTGTTCACGTGTTGGGATATCTTGAACGAGGCGCTTATCCGAAGGATGGCATGTGAGAGAAACGTAAAAACGGAATCGGACAATCGTATTCACATCACAACCGTAGGTCGTCTGGTGCCTCTTAAAGGATATGATATGGCAATCAAGGCTGCCCGCATATTGAAGGATAGTGCCGTTGAATTTGTCTGGCATTTTGTCGGTGGCGGAGTAATCCATGATCAGCTGCAAGCCAATATCAAATCGGAAGGTCTTGACGGGTTGATAGTTTTGGAGGGAGAGCAACTGAACCCATATCCGTATATTGCCGCAGCCGATATTTACGTGCAGACATCGCGTTTTGAAGGGTTCGGCCTTACCATTGGAGAAGCCAAGATATTGGGTAAGCCGATAGTCAGCACTAATTTCCCGGTAGTATACAATCAGATCACAGATGGCGAAAACGGCATTGTGGTAGATATGACACCGGAATCAATAGCCGAAGGAATAATCATACTACTTGATGATGTGGAATTGCGAGAGAAACTAATCGAGACAGTGAAATCAGAGCACAATTCCACTGCTGAAACCGAAAGCAAAAAAGTGATTGCGCTTATTGAAGATTGATTATGCAAATTTCGACTGTTACCTGCCATGATGTTTATAATTACGGTGCCTCATTGCAGGCATATGCATTGCAGGAATATTGTAAGAGTTTAGGCGCTTATTATAAAATAATCGATTATAAGCCGCCATATCTGTCTAATCATTATAAGCTTGATGCTGTCTCAAACCCGCGATATGATAAGCCAATAATCAAACAGGCATATCTGTTGGCAAAACTTCCTGGTAGGCTCAAACTGCTTAAACGTAAACGCTTGTTTGACGATTTTACTGCAAAATATCTTGAACTTACGGGTAAGCGGTATACTTCAAATGAAGAAATAGAGAGGGATTGTCCCGAGTCAGACTTGTATATTGCTGGAAGTGATCAGATATGGAATACACTGTTCAAAAATGGTCGAGATCCGGCCTTCTATTTAGATTTTGTAAAAGATCGAGGTCGTAAAATAAGTTATGCGGCAAGCTTTGCAACTGAAAGGATATTCAATAATGCAGAAGCATTTGTCAAAAATAAAATTCAAAATTTTGATGCCATTTCCGTTAGAGAGTCCAGTGCATTGGATTTGTTGGCAAATTTAGGACGAACTGATGGGACATTGGTGGCTGATCCAGTATTTCTTCTCAGTAGAGCAGAATGGATGCATTTGATTAATAATTGCAAGGAAACCGGAGAACAATATATCTTGGTTTATGATTGTGAGCAAAGCGCTAAATTAAGAGAACTTGCGATTGAATTACGAAAGACCAAGGGCCTTAAAATATATGCCTTATCATCTACCAAAGGTAAATACGCTGATAAGAATTTCGGATTGAGCGGACCTATCGAGTTTTTAAATCTAATAAGCAACGCCAGATATGTTTTAGCTAATTCGTTTCATGCATTGGCGTTTTCTATAATCTTTCACAAGAACGTATTTATCACAAATCGATCCGAAGAGATAAATACTCGAATGAGAGATTTCATGCAATATCTTGGTATAGAACGATACTTAATCAATGATGTTTCGGGCTTGAGAGAAGAATGCATCAATTATGAGTCTGTTGATAATAAACTCAATAGTCTAATTGCAGATTCTAAAACATTTATTAGGACCCAGATGGAGTTATCAATCAATAAGTAATATGAGGCAACGACAAGTTACAATAGAATTGCTTAGGGTGGTTGCAATGATGATGGTATTGGCTCTGCATGCAAATTTTATCGCAATCGGGAAGCCGTCAGATTCTACAATATTCTCATGTCAAGGAATCACGCAAACCATAGCGCAATCGCTTTGCATTTGTGCCGTAAACACTTTTGTTATGATTTCAGGGTGGTTTGGTATACATCCAAGCGTTAGAGGTTTTGCTAATTTCATGTGGCAGGTGTGCTACTTTGTAGGTCTTTCATATCTGGCGTTCTTTATTTTTAACGGTAATCCAATCTCATACAAAAGTATCCTTAGTTGCATAGGCCTTTATGATGGAGGTGGTTGGTTCGTATCAGCATATATTGGTCTGTATATTCTATCACCCATGTTAAACTCATTTATTAAGACTGCCCGAAGCAAATCAATTATGTTGTTTCTTGTGGCGTTCTTCATCTTCGAGTTCCTTTGGGGCAATACTCTTTCGGTGGGATTCATTATAGGTGGTTATTCTACATTCAGTTTTATAGGCATATACATCCTTGCCGGTCTCTTGCGAAAAGTAAATTATAGGATTAAACCCAAATTTGCTGTACTATTATACCTATTGACGTGCATACTTAACGGAGTACTATATATAATTACAGTCCGATTGGGATTGGAGGCTGTTGCGTCAATATTATTAAACTATATAAATCCGCTTGTAATTGCATCTGCAGCGTTTTTGCTGCTGGCGTTCGTAAATATGTCTGATCCCAAGAGATTGTGGTTGCGTAGTCTTATTCTTTGGTTGGGGGCTTCGTGCTTTGCGGCATACTTACTTCATGTAGGAACATCATTATCCTCTACGCTATATCTAGATTCGATCAATCTAATTCATTCAGGACATTCATGGTATTATGGACTAGTTTTAGTATTTCTTTTCATCCTTGCCGTGTTTGTGTTTGCAGTTTTGCTGGACCAACCACGTAAACTTATATGGAAATACGTATTGAGTCCATTTTTTATCGATAACAAGAAATGAAGCCCCGAATTATCATATTGATGCACTATATGGAGCTTGGCGGGGCCGAGATGGCGCTGCTTGGTCTGCTCGGTGCTTTGGATCCCGGGCGGGTGGATGTAGACTTGTTTATCTATAGCCATCAGGGGCCATTGATGGATTATATACCGGGCCATGTTAATCTGCTGCCGGAAAAAGGGCCATATTCTGTTATCGAGCGGCCAATGGGTGAGGCTTTGCGCAGAGGTCATCTTGGTGTGGTGTCGGGTCGGCTTTTGGCAAAATGGCGGTATCGCAACTTCAGAAAGAAACATCCGGCCGATGGTGATGACGGGGCGATAATGCAATATGTTGGCAACTGCGTCACTCCGGTTTTGCCAAAAATTAACCCTGAAGTCGAATATGATTTGTGTATCAGTTTCCTGACTCCGCATAACATTGGGCGCGATAAAGTGAGGGCAAAGGAACGGCTGGCTTGGATACACACTGACTACAGCACAGTCAGCATCAATCCAGATCTTGAATTGCCGGTATGGAATTCGTATGACTATATCGCATCTATCTCGCCTGAGGTGACAAGGTCTTTTTTAACAGTTTTTCCTTCACTGGCTGCTAAGATTGTAGATATAGAAAATATGCTCTCGTCGGCATTTGTCCTTGGACGGGCGGAGGAGAAAGATGTTTCGCGCGAGCTGACCGGGGACATAAATCTGCTGTCTATCGGACGTTACTGCAATGCAAAGAACTATGACAATGTGCCGGACATCGCAAAAAGGATGATAGGTCACGGTCTCGTCAATTTCAAGTGGTATATAATCGGATTTGGAGGCAGCGAGGCTTTGATACAATCGAAAATTAAAGAGGCCGGCATGGAAGAACATGTTATTCTGCTTGGCAAGAAGGACAACCCGTATCCATATATCAAGGCCTGCGACATATATGTACAGCCCTCACGCTACGAAGGCAAATCGGTCACCGTGCGTGAGGCACAGATTTTGGGCAAGCCGGTGGCTGTAACGGCATATCCCACCGCCTCCTCGCAGATTAATGATGGCGTGGACGGCGTCATTGTCCCGATCGACAATGAGGGTTGCGCTCAGGGCCTGGTGCGGTTCATTGCCGATACCGCAAAACAAGATCGAATCTCAGGATACCTGAGGACGCACGATTATGCGAATTCAACGGAGGTTGAAAAGATATACCAACTAATGATATGAGACAAAGAGACGTATCACTTGACATTATACGCGTAGTGGCATGTGTATTTGTTGTGGCCATGCATTCGCCCATGCCATCTGATAATGCCAATGGCGTATTTCTTGTAGCTTTGAGCTACTTTACCGCACCCTGTATCGGTTTGTTTTTTATGGTCAGTGGTGCGTTGCTGCTACCTGTTAAAGAAGAGTATCCGACATTTCTCAAAAAAAGATTCGGCAAGGTTTTATGGCCGACACTATTTTGGACGGTTATATACATTGCATTGAATATTTACAAGACGCCGGAAAGTGTAAATATCATAACGACAGTTATGTCAATCCCGCTTTCGGCACAGGGTAATGGAGTGCTGTGGTTTATGTACACCCTCGCCGGTTTGTATCTTCTTGCCCCTATATTGAGCGGATGGTTGCAATGTGCAGGCAAAAAAGATATACAGATTGTTCTGTCCCTTTGGTGCGTTACGCTTTGCTATCCAATATTTGAACAATGGTTGATGATAAACGAAAGCGTCACGGGAATACTTTATTATTTTGGCGGATATGCCGGATATTTCCTTCTCGGTTATTATTTAAAGAAATATCCGGATTCGTTGTCTCTGCCGGGGTCAGCTATTATTGCCGGCTTGGGCGTAGTGATTTTGCTATTCACCAAACATTATGAAATCGAAATAGATTTCTATCGTATGTTTTGGTACCTGTCAATTTTCGTAGTGGCGTTAAGTGTTACAATATGGAAATCAGTCGTGGCAATAGTAAAAAGGGTAAAAATTAAGGAAACAAAGCTCATAGCCCGATTATCAAATTTGTCTTTTGGAATATATCTTTGCCATATATTGATAATGAGGGAAATGATTTGGAATATTAATTGGATAGATTCCATGACTAATTATGTGTTGCAGTCGGCGTTAATCTTCGTTCTTACTTTTGTCATATCCGCGATATTATGTGAATTGCTGTCGAGAATGCCATTTGCACAGGCACTCATCGGCTATAGATATTCAAGAAAATGATACCCCACAAAATACATTACTGCTGGTTTGGTTGCAATCCGTTGCCGGAGTCAGCTCTGAAATGCATCGCCTCGTGGAGAAAGTTCTTCCCGGACTACGAGATAATTGAATGGAACGAAGACAACTTTGACGTCAATTGCATACCGTATACAGCCCAGGCATACGCCGCCGGAAAATATGCTTTTGTCAGCGACTATGCCCGATTCAAGATTCTGTACGAGCACGGCGGCTTATATTTTGACACTGACGTGGAAGTAATCAAGCCCTTTGATGACATTATCGCCTGCGGCCCGTTTATGGGATTCGAGGTAAATCCATGCCCGGATTGTTTATCTGGGGCAGTCAATCCCGGATTAGGGCTGGGCGCGCCGGCTAAAATGAACTTATATAGGGCAGTCTTAAATTATTACTCACAATTATCATTCCTCCAACCGGATGGGGGTTACAACATGACCGATGCTGTAGTCAATATCACGACCCGTGAATTGATTAAGCTTGGATTAAAGTATGAACCGGGCATACAAACAGTCGATGGCATAACCATTTATCCGAGGGATTACTTTAATCCACTTGATGATGCCACCGGACGCCTATGCAAAACAGCGAACACTCGGTCTATACATTGGTTTACCAAAACATGGTTGAATGTTAGCCCCTGGCGACAGAAACTATCGCGACTGGTTCACCGTATGTTCGGGGTTAATACGTTCTCTAAGTTCCGCAAATTTTTTAAGTAAATGATACCGGCATCACTATATCATCCGATATTCCTATATATCGTATTAACGCTTACGTTTGTAGCTTGTTGCAGAACATATCCAATGAGTTACAAGGTCATTAACAGGCCTCGTAGTTGGGTGACCATAATCCCTCCTTTATTGTTGTGTCTGATTTTGGCAATTTTTATTGGTGGTCGACCAATATCCGGATTTTATTTTGGTGATACGAGTATGTATACCCATTCATTTCATCTTATGAAAAGCGGCATCGCCATACCCGGCGACGAGGGCGAGTGGGTGTGGAACCAGTTTATGTACTTTTGCACTCATAGGATGGATGTATCGCAATACTTAACTATTATATGTTTGGGATATTTCGGATTTACCTTGTGGGCTTGCCAGAGATTTGCACCAAACAACGTATGGATAATGGTGCTATGCAATTTAGCGGCATTCTCGTTCTTCACATACGGCACTAACGGCATACGTAACGGCCTTGCATGTGCAATAACTCTTGTGGCAATATCGTATCTGGTGGCAAATAAACGCAACTTAGTAATGGCGTGCACTTTAGCTTTCATAGCCATAAACATCCATCGCACTACATCGTTGCCGCTGCTAATGGCCTTTGTTGCATCCTTCGGTATCAAGTCGTTCAAGGTCGCTTATACATTCTGGATTATATCGATTCTGATAAGTCTTGTGGCAGGAAGCGCAATAACCTCTCTTTTTGTTGGTCTTGGCTTTGATGATCGTGTTTCATACCTACAGACAGATGCCAGTAGTGAGGTGTTTAGTCATACCGGTTTCCGGTGGGACTTCCTTCTTTACAGCATGATGCCGATTGTTTTGGGATATTATATCGTAATGAGACGCGGAATCCGTAATGCGACGTATGAGTTTTTGCTGAACACATATACCCTTTCAAATGCGTTTTGGGTAATGGTTATTCGTGCAAACTACACAAATCGCTTCGCCTATCTCTCATGGTTTATGTATCCGATTGTCCTCGCTTATCCGCTTCTTAAAATGAATGTATGGGACAAGCGACAGGGTGAGGCGTTATCGCTGATTATGTTTATGCATGCCGCATTTACATGGTTTATGAGTACGATATATTAAAGATTATCCCCAGTATGAAAACACTGACAGTATTCACGCCGGCCTACAACCGGGCGCATACCATTGGCCGCACATACGAGAGTCTTTTGCGACAGACCTGCAAGGACTTTGAGTGGCTGGTGATTGACGATGGGTCGACCGATAATACCCGTGAGCTTGTCGAAGGGTGGATAAAGGAGAGCATAATCCCCATCCGTTATATCTACAAGGAAAATGGAGGTCTTTATACAGGATATAATACAGCATACGCAAATATCGATACCGAGCTGTCGGTTTGTATCGATTCGGATGATTATATGCCGGATGACGCAGTAGAGCTCATTATCGATCATTGGCGAAAGTTTGGAGGAGAAAAGTATGCGGGTATAACAGGCCTAGACTTTCTGTTGAACGGAGAGCCTATCGGCGGCTATTTCCCGCCGGATTTCAAGGAAGGATATCTGATTGACTATAGAAGAAAATATCAGCACCATGGTGATACGAAACAAGTTATGCGCACCGACATTATGAAGAGTGTAGCACCCATGGTCGGATTTGACGGTGAAAAAAATTTCAACCCCATATATCTGTTGATGCAGGCCGATCAACTGCTGCCTTCCCTGTTTTTAAACAAAAATCTGTGTTATGTCGAGTACCAGACCGGGAAGGACAGCATGAGTGCCGGGATTTTCAAACAATATCTTAACTCGCCGAACTCATTTGCCAAAATGCGCCTTTTGGAAATGACTTTAAAACGAAATACCTGGCGTAATTTACTGAGGGTAGCCATTCATTACAACTCTTCTACCATAATAGCAAAGGACAAAAAATGGCTTAGCAAATCGCCGCGGAAAATGCTTACCATAGCTACCCGCCCTATGGGTTGGCTCCTTTCACGGTATATACAATATCGGACAAAAAATTATATATGAGAATCTTATTCTGTACCACTTCGATAGGTCTGTTCGGTGGCATTGAACGTGTCACAATAGTCAAGGCTAATGCCTTTGCTGAAGCTCTGGGGACCGAAAATGTAGCTATATGTTTCACTGACCGTGGATATTATCCTACCACAATACATCCTTTGTCTCCAGGTATAAAGGTATATGATTTAAAAACGTCATATTGGCAGTTCGCATCTACCTGGGCATTATTTAAAGGATGTATCCCAAATGTCTTGCGCACGCGTAAAGCTATTATGAACGTCGTGCGTGATTTTCAACCGGATGTCATCATCAGTACCGGCTCTTACGAGAAATTTGCTTTGGCATTAATCTCCAAGGGTAGGTTACGTGACCTTACGAGCAAAACGGCAATTAAAGTTCGTGAGTTCCATTTTAATTTTAATTATCGGTCTATTGAGGCATCGTCTTTCACAAATAAAATTTATGCGAGACTCGCCGAGTCGTTTGAAAAGCATGTCCTGCCCCGTTTTTACGACAAGTCGTTTTTACTTACAAAGTCTGATTTGACAGAAAATATGAAAAATCAGAAGGATAGGTTTGACTATATGTACAATCCTACGTCTTTTCAAACATACGGCCGGACAAATAAAATTGACAACAAGACGGTGATTGCAGTGGGCCGCTTTGTCTATCAAAAGAATTTTGAGGCGCTTATTGAAATATGGCATGACGTGTATAAAATACACCCCGACTGGAAACTTAGAATTGTGGGTGAGGGTGCTCTGCGAAAAAAGTACGAACAGCTGATAGCATCGTTGGGGCTTACTGAAAGTGTTGAATTGCCGGGATATAGCAGCGATGTCGCATCAGAGATGATGAAAGCCTCGATATATGCAATGACAAGCCGATATGAGGGATTTGGACTCGTATTGTTGGAAGCGCAGAGTTGTGGATTACCGATTGTTTCATACGACCTGCCATACGGACCGGCTGAAATCGTAACCAATAACAAAGACGGTTTCATCGTGGCCAATAAAGACAAAAAAGCTTTCGCAGACGCACTCAATACCCTCATTGAAAATGCTGAACTCCGTGAGAAAATGGGCTGCAATGCAACCAAAAATGTTGAACGGTTCGCTCCCGACAGGATAATAAACCAATGGCTAAAAAAGTACTGGGAGCTGCTTGGAGATCATAAGGATTGAGTAATTCATTAGTATGAAATAGGCCTTAACAAGAAGATGATAAAAATTATTGAACAGATAAAATGCAGTTGTTTTAGTGGCAATTTGGTTGTGGGTGCAGGAGGCTTAAAACATAAATGACTGACTGATATTGTTAAAACGCTCAAAGAGACAAATTTTAGCGTTCAAGGCCTAAATTACATCATATATTTAATCACCAAACAGCTCATCCAAAACAGAGAAAAAAATGACGGAATTAAGTATAATAATACCTTGTTATAATTCGGCTTCAACATTAGCTGACACGGTCGAGTGTTTTATTCGAGAATTTGAAGGTTATATTACTTTCCAAATTATTATTGTAAATGATGGTTCCACAGACTATACGGATAAGATTGCAAATAGTTTGGCTGAAACCTATTCTCAAGTTAGTGTCTACTCTACAGAAAATAAAGGGGTGAGTAGCGCTCGTAATTTCGGTTTGACAAAGGCAGAAGGCACTTATGTATGGTTTTTCGATTCAGATGATTTGCTTTTCGATGGAGTTGGAAAGGAATTAACAGCCATTCTCAAACGAGGAGATGCTGATTTAATCAGGTTTAATTCTGTCACCGAGGATTTTACAAATAAAAACGACATCGAGAAGTTCAATAATACAGACTCACATAAAATAATTTTTAATGGCCGATATCTTGATTTTTTGAAACAAAATATAGTGGGATTTTCAGTATGGGGCATTATTGTCAAATCATCAATTTTGATTAATAATTCAATAAAATTTCATGACAAGTTGGCTCCATGCGAAGATGTTATTTGGAATTTGGAAATCGCAAGCACTGTATGCGATGAGCGTCTTTTATATTCAAATCTTAAAGTTGTTCGCTATATAGTCCGTCCGAATAGTGCACTTAATACTGTAGACTCACAAAGAAATTTAAGATTACTTAAAGGAGTTATTTCTGCATACGATTGTTTGATGGATTTAAAGTCAAATGACACAATCAAGGCTATATCCTCTTCAATCGAAAATTTTGAAGATAATTTCCATCGTCTAATGGTAACGAGATTCTTATCTTG
Source organism: Muribaculaceae bacterium (assembly GCA_051890455.1). GTDB lineage: Bacteria > Bacteroidota > Bacteroidia > Bacteroidales > Muribaculaceae > CAG-873. The sequence goes on along the minus strand of JBJFEE010000084.1, from coordinate 37,374 downwards.
TAATCTTAAATATACTGATATAAAGCATTATTCTAAAGAAATATATTCGCGGACAAAAGGAAATAAGTCGAATAAAATAGTTCGTCTTTTTTCGATAGTTCATAGTTTCCCTATAGCGATTTGTGTATTTCAATTCATGTACAGAAACTTATTCTTGAGATACATAAAACCACGCATTGGCCGGAATTAACGTTTAGGCTTAATCTTGTAAATTCTTTTCCAGTTATGTAAGCATAAAAGAGTCACGTCTTGATCAAGTTCACTATAAAACTAAAATTACGGTTAAAACTCAAAACCTGTTGTAAATTTTGAGTATACATACACACATAGCAGGCCTTAATACGTTAATGTGTTAAACCTGTTGGTTGAATTAAATTAGCGAATACTTTATCTGCCCAATCGGACGATGATTAACGAAATTGACATATTGCATGAACGTCATTGCTGCGATTTTGCCTGCCATGCGGGTGAAAAGACCGCAGGATTGTTTTGCGTAGTTTCGTATCATCATAAGATTGTCATTAAGCCGGGAGAATATCGTTTCGATTCGTTTACGGAACCTTTTGTATGCCCATGCAGGCGGACGCCAGTTTTTCTGATTCAGCCGGTATTGAACTTCAAGAGTGATATTGGCCGCGTCAAAGAGATTCTGCTGAATCTCAGCACTAAGATAACCCTTATCTCCAAGCATCATGCAACCATGATATTCCCAGCGTACGTCATTGAGATAATGGAGGTCATGAACGCTCGCGGCAGTCATGTCATAAGAATGTATGACACCACGTATGCCACAGACAGCATGGAGCTTATAACCATAATAGTGCATTCCTTGCGAGGCACAGTATCCCCAGTCGGGAGCCGCCTCGAGATTGTCACGACCCATGGCACAGCGTTTTGCCCGTGCGTTCTGACATACCTTTACCGGCTTGGAATCAATGCAGAATACATCCTCGGAGCCATCAATGGCGACAGCTACATCCTTGCGAATTTCCTCAGCAAGACGAGCCGTCAGTTTGCGTCGGGCATTGAACTGCCTTCTGCTGATCAGGTTTGGGAAATCCTCCTTACACTCATGGTGGAGACGATAAAAAAGGAGATTCTCGCTATCAAATCCGAACGCCTCGGCGGTTATGCCAAGAGCAATGACATCAAGGTCGGAAAACTTGGGAACAACACCACAACGTGGTACGTTTCCGAGTTCATTTACACGATTTCCGGCGAAATCCTTGCAGATTCCGAGGATTCTGACGAAATTTGTTATGAAGTTGCGCATAAGCAGTGCAATAGTTCTTAGTAGTTTGAGCGCCACTAATTTACTAATAATCTGCGACTTGTGCAACTTTTTCATTTGTAAATATTTAGATTTTTAATTCAACCAACAGGTATGTTAACTTATTCAGTCGCGATAAGGACGCTTGGCAAATCGCCGGAAACGCTGAGGGCGGAACTTGAGTCGCTTCATGCACAAACCGTAAAGCCGGAAAAGATAATTATTTATCTGGCTAAAGGCTATGAGAGGCCCTCGTTTACGGTCGGGTATGAGGAATACGTTTTGGTAAACAAGGGAATGGTTACCCAGCGGGCACTTCCCTACGACGAAATAGACAGTGAATGTGTGCTGCTCCTGGATGACGACGTGGCTTTTGAGCAGGATTCTGTTGAGCAGGTTATAAAGCTGATGGAGCAGCACAATGCCGATTGTATTGCATACGACACATTTGAGAACCATAAAATGTCGCTTAAATCGAAGATAAGATCGGCATTGGTCGGATTCGTATTTCCCCGGTTCAACAAAAGATGGGCCTTTAAAATACATTGGAACGGTTCATTTTCATATATAAATAACCCCGGGCGTGGCTGTTACCCGTCAATGTCAGCGGCCGGGCCGGCATCATTGTGGAAAAAAACAGCACTCAAGGCAATGCATTTAGAGCATGAGCTGTGGCTTGATAAACTGGAGTTTGCATACGGAGAAGATGCAATAGCGTTTTACAAACTACATCTTAATGGAGGCCGGCTGATGGTCGCATTTGACTATGGCGTTTCAAATCTTGACGCAAAAACATCAAGCGGTCAATACCATAGGAGTGTCAACAGGTTCAAGACAATGGCTAAGGCAAATACCATAAGATGGCATCGGTCTCAGTATTTGCCTACAAAGTCCAAGGCAAAAGCCGTTTTAAAAACTGTGTCATTTAGTTTTAAAATGTTTTGGACCTTGGGACTTTTGGCTATGATGTCAGTAAAAAAAACATATCGTAAGGCTCCGAAATTATTTGTCGAGGGCATAAAAGACGGTATGAGATATACAAAGAGTGCCGAATACAAATCCATTCCGCCATATTTAATGAAATAACATGAGAATCTTGCACGTCATCACGTCGCTTCGCATGGGAGGCGCAGAAAAGCTTATGGTGGACCTGTTGCCCAGGCTCAAGCAGCGGGGGTATGAGGTTGATTTATTGCTGTTTGATGGTACTGATACGCCTTTCCGCCGTGCTGCCGAGGAGGCTGGCATAAAGGTTATGGATATGGGTAAGGGCGGCTCGGTCTACTCTCCGGTAAAGTTATTCAAGCTGCTGTCATACTTAAAAAAGTATGATGTGATTCATACGCACAATACGGCATGTCAACTGTTTGCCGCAATAGGAAGCCTTTGGAATTCTGCGGTGTTGTGCGCCACTGAGCACAATACATCTAACCGCCGTCGGGCCTGGAAATGGTATGCGCGAATTGACCGGTGGATGTATAACCGCTACCGCAAAGTGATCTGTATATCAGACAAAGCAGAAGAAAACCTGCGACAGTTTATCGGTAAGTCAAAGGCAGATGTACTCACAATAAACAATGGTATAGACGTTGAAAAGTACGCATCAGCTTCAGCCTCACCGGTTTTGGAACGGACGGCGCCGGGTAGCCGAAAGATTATAATGGTAGCCGGTTTCCGCTTGCAAAAAGACCAGGATACCATCATCAAGGCATTGTCCATGTTGCCCCACGACTTTCATCTGTTTCTTGTGGGAGACGGTGAGCGCAGGCAAGAATGTGAGACTCTTGCCGAGCAGCAGGGGGTTGCCGGACGTGTGCACTTCATGGGATTGCGTTCTGACATTCCCGAATTGCTCCATGCGGCCGACTATGTGGTAATGTCGTCGCATTGGGAGGGCTTTGGTCTTGCTGCGGTCGAAGGTATGGCTACAGCAAAGCCCGTTCTTGCCTCGGACGTGGACGGCTTGCACGATGTCGTCAAGGATGCGGGCATCCTTTTCCCGCACGGCGACTCAGCAGCATTGGCGGCGGAGATAAAGCACTTATCTGAAAACCCCGAAAAGTACAATGAAGTCGCAAGCCTTTGTCGGGAGCGAGCTAATCAATTTGATATCTCATCTATGGCGGATGGCTACTCCGAGGTGTACCGACAATTGATGCGGTAATAAATATAAGTGTTTTTATGAAGTCTAAGCATATTAAAATCATACGGTCTACAACGGTGGCGGAGTCGCTTGGGTTCTGCCGGGGGCTGCTCAGGGAGCTGCGCGAGGAGGATGGGTATGAGGTGGTGGCGGTGAGCTCGCCGGACAGGCGGCTGGACGAGGTCGCCGAGCGGGAGGGCGTCAGGACTGTCGCTGTGCCGATGGAACGTCATATCTCGCCGCTGAAAGATTTGAAAAGTTTGATAAACCTGGTTCGGGCGTTTCGCAAGGAGAGGCCGACGATGGTGCATTCGATGACGCCGAAGGCCGGGCTGCTGTCAATGATGGCGGCGTGGATGACGAGGGTGCCTGTGAGAGTGCACACCTTTACTGGCCTGGTTTTCCCCACAGCTACCGGGTTGACACAGAAAATACTGATTCTCACCGACCGTATCACCTGCGCCTGTGCGACGCACGTTATCCCCGAGGGCGAGGGCGTCAAAAACGACCTGACAAACTACCGCATCACCCAAAAAACACTTAAGGTGCTGGGCCATGGTAACGTCCGTGGCATCGATCTTGAACGTTACAACCCCGAATTGCCGGAGGTTAAGGCCGAGGCGGCGAAGATACGCAAGGACGGTGTGTTTACTTTTGTATTTGTCGGCCGCCTCGTGGGCGATAAGGGCATCAACGAGCTTATAGAAGCATTTGAGCGGTTGCACAAGGAATATCCGGCCACGCGCTTGCTGCTTGTCGGCCCCGAGGAAAACAACCTTGACCCGCTAAAACCGGAAACGCTGGCAAAGATAAAGGAGACCCCGAGCATCGAAGCCGTTGGCAGTCAGCCGGATGTCCGACCCTGGTTCGTGGCCGCGGATGTGCTGGTATTCCCCAGCTATCGCGAGGGCTTCCCCAACGTCGTTATCGAAGCGGGCGCAATGGGTCTGCCCTCCATCGTGACAGACATCAACGGCTCGCGCGAAATCATAATCGAGGGCCGCAACGGCATAATAATCCCCGCGCGCGACGAAGACGCGCTCTATCAGGCGATGAAGCAAATGGTGGACAACCCCGACCAACTCAAATCCATGGCCTCCGAGGCGCGTCCCCTCATCGCCTCGCGCTACGAACAGTCGTACGTACGCCGCTGTCTAAAAGAATATTACAAAGAGATACTAAGCGATATAAAATGAAGCTGTACGAAAGTTTCTTCAAGCGAGCCATTGACGTACTTGCCTCCGGCGGTGCGCTGTTGGTCTTGTCCGTGCCCCTGGCCGCGGTAACTGTTTGGCTGCATTTTGCCAACAAAGGCGCCGGGGCCTTCTTCCGGCAGGAACGTCCCGGCAAGGGTGGCAAAATATTCAAGGTGGTGAAATTCAAGACTATGACTGACGAACGCGACGCTGAGGGTAATCTTCTGCCCGACGCCGACCGCCTTACCAAAGTCGGCCGTTTCGTCCGTTCGACCTCCATCGACGAGCTTCCGCAACTGTGGAACGTCATCAAAGGCGACATGTCGCTCATCGGCCCCCGCCCGCTGCTGGTTAAATACCTCCCGCTATACTCGCCCGAGCAGGCCCGGCGCCACGACGTGCGTCCCGGCATCACTGGCTGGGCCCAGTGCCACGGCCGCAACGCAATCAGCTGGACGAAGAAATTCGAGCTCGATGTCTGGTACGTCGACCACATCTCGTTCATCACCGACTGCAAAATCGTGCTTACAACAATAAAAAAAGTGTTTGGCCGCGAAGATATCAATTCGGCCACCTCGGCCACAATGGAATCTTTCAATGGAAACAATTGATTTGGCAAATCATAATCCATATGTCGGATAATGTTTTGACCTTCAACTTATAAATAGTGTTTGTTAGCATGAGACATCGAAATATACTGATTACATCCTCGGGTAAGAGAGTGGAATTACTCAAAGAGTTCAAGGGAGAACTCAATTCTGTATATCCGGAGGCTCTGGTTCTGACGGTTGATATGAATCCGATTATGTCACCGGCATGTCATGTATCACACAAGACGTTCAGCGTGCCACGTTGTACGTCAGAGGATTATCCGTCTATTTTGTTGGATATCTGTGTGAAAAACAATGTCAGACTTGTTGTTCCGACAATTGATACCGAGCTTGCCGTTCTTCCACAAAACCGATTACCTCAAGGAAATTTTCTACACCGACAAAAATCGTGCTGTGAAGCCACTACAAATTGTATGTGGCTGCACTTGTCTTGAGTACGACCGCCTTTTCACGCTTGTCGACTATCCCCGCCTCGAGGTTGGCGACCGCATCCTGTACAACAATGTCGGGGCATATACCATGACACTCTCGCCACAGTTTATAAGGCTTTGGCCTCGCGTCTATGCAGTTGGTAAAGACGGACAATACAAGCTTGTCCGCCGTGCCGCCACAGCCGCCGATATTACAATTTATGACAAATAATTACACAACTGTATAATGAACAATATTCTCTTCTGCAGCGTCGGACGTCGTGGACGTCTGCTGCGCAATGTTAAGGAAACTATCGGAAAGACCGGGCTTCTTGTTGGCACCGATCTTCAGTCAACTGCTCCCGCTCTTCAGTTTTGCGACCGCCAGTATGTTGTGCCCCGCATCACTGATCCAACTTATGTAGATACTATACTCTCGATATGTCGTGATAACAACATTAAGGCCGTAACAACACTGATTGACCCGGAAATCGAAATTCTGGCCGCCAACTCTGACAGGTTCAAAGAGATAGGAGTTATTCCCCTTTGCCCCGCAAAACAAAGCGCAATATACTGTTTCAACAAGTACGAACTCTTTAAGTACTGTCGCGAGAGGGGCATCCGTACTCCTCTGACCTTTCACGACTGGGATGAGTTTACAAAAGCACTCGCTGACGGGCGGATTTCTTTCCCTGTATTCATGAAGCCGGTTTGTGGCAGTGGCAGCGTCGGCGCGCACAAGGTGCACAATCTCGAACAAGCCGAGGCCGACTGGAACAGCGGAGAGCATGATTATATAATTCAGGAACTTATGACCGGCGGCGACTGTGATGCTGATGTGTATGTGGACACTATTTCGCACAAAGCCGTGGCTGCCTTCTCAAAACGTAAGATAGAAACACGAATAGGTGGTGCTAGCAAAACAATCTCGTTTAAAGGCCCTAAACTTTTTGCCTTTATTCAGGAAGTATGTTCGGCTTTTGAGTTCAACGGGCCGCTTGATATGGATTTCTTTATCAAAGACGGGGAGTATTACCTGTCTGAAATCAATCCCCGATTTGGTGGAGCGTATCTTCATGCCTACGGAGCTGGTGTCGATTTTATTAAGTTGATAGTTAACAACATCAATGGGATTGAGAACCCGGTTAATATCGGCGACTATGATGATGATGTTCTTATGCTCATGTATGACGATGTTGTAATAGCAAAGGCGTCAGATCTCGTCAACCAAGACTATAAACTGCTATAATTAAAAGTATAGTCTGATTTGCGTTGATTGGGCTGTACCGCGGGTTCGGTATGAGCTGGCATATAGAGTTTAATAAAAGTATTATACATAAATTTAAATTGTCGTATTATGAGGGTTTGGCGATTGCTTTGTTTGGTGGTGGCGGTTTGGACGGCTACCCTGGGCGGATTTGCCGCTAAGAATGCCGGCGGAGAGGCGGTGAAGGTTGAGCCGCCGTATTGGTGGGTTGAGATGGAGAACGATACGCTGCAGGTGATGGTGTCGGGGCCCGGAGTAGCCGCGGCGGACTTCGCGGTGGATTATCCCGGTGTGGTGCTGGCGGAGCAGGTGACGTTGGATAGTCCGAATTATAAGCTGTTGTATTTTAGGATATTGCCGGAGGCTAAGCCGGGTGTTATGAGGGTCCGGTATGTCTTGGACGGTAAAAAGCGGTCGTTTGACTATGAGCTGAAGAAAAGGGATAGGGGACGCGAGGAATATACGGGCTTTGATGCCGGCGATGTGCTGTATCTGCTTATGCCTGACCGGTTTGCGAAGGGGCAGGCCGACGGCAAGGCTCAGAAACGGGCAAAGGCGAGCAAGGGTCCGAAGGACGCTGTGGCGGCGATGGACTTCTCGGTGGGCCCCGACCGCGATAATCCCGATGGACGGCATGGCGGTGATATTGAGGGTATTGACGAGCATCTGGGCTATCTCGACTCGCTGGGCGTGACGGCGATATGGCTGTGCCCGGTGCTTGAGAACGACATGCCCGGCGGAAGCTATCACGGCTATGCCACAACGGATTACTACAGGATTGACCCGCGTTTTGGCACCAACGAGCAGTACGGTGCCCTTATCGACAAGGCGCACGGACGCGGTATGAAGGTGGTGATGGATATGATTTTCAACCATACAGGGTCTAACCACCCGTGGATGAAGGACATGCCGTCGAAGGACTGGTACAACAATCCCGATGGCGATGTCATGACAAATTTCCGTCTGACAACGGTGCACGACCCTTACGTCAGCGACTACGACCTGAAGCACACAGTCGACGGATGGTTTGTCCCTGCCATGCCCGACCTCAATCAGCGCAATCCGCACGTGATGAAGTATCTAATCCAGAATTCCATCTGGTGGATTGAGTCGGCAAAAATCGACGGCATACGCATGGACACTTATCCGTACGCCGACATGGTCGCTATGTCACGCTGGGCAGGCGAGGTTTTGCGCGAATATCCCAGCTTCAACATCGTGGGCGAGAGCTGGTACGCCACCGAGACCGGCGGAGCCTACTGGCAGCGCCACAGCAGGCTCAACCCCAAGGAGACCAGCCTGCCTTCGGTGATGGATTTCTATTTCGTTACCGGCGGCCGCAAGGCCTTCGAGGAGGACACCGACCCGTGGCACGGCCTTAACAATCTCTATGACCACCTGTCACAAGATTTCCTTTATCCCGACCCGATGAACATCCTGACCTTCCTTGACAATCACGACAGCGACCGCTTCCTGCTAGAGGAGCCCAAGGACCTTGCCAAGTGGAAGCAGGCCGTCGCCTTCCTGCTCACCTCGCGCGGCATCCCGCAGATTTACTACGGTACCGAGATACTGATGCACGGCTCTAAGGAAGGCAGCGACGGATACGTCCGCCGCGACTTTCCCGGAGGTTTCGCCGGCGACCCGGTCAATGCCTTTACTGCTCAGGGCCGTACGCCTCTCCAGAACGAGGCTTGGGATTACATGTCCAAAATCCTCAACTGGCGCAAGAACGAGGCCCGCGACGTCATGGCAAAGGGCTCGCTCAAGCACTGCATGCCCCAGAATGGCCTCTATGTCTATCAGCGCAAGTTCGGAGACAAAGAAGTGACGGTAATCCTAAACGGCCGCGACAGTGAACAGGCACTCACCATGGAACGTTCAGCCGAGATGCTGCCATACGGCATCACCCTGCGTGACATCATCACTGATAAGCCCGTCACCATCACCGAAACCATGACCTTTGCTCCCCGCCAGGTTTTTATCCTGCAAAACTTTTGAAAATCCGCCCAAACAGTTATCTTTGTAGGCGGCTATATCGAAAATTGCCGGACACACAAATCTAAATCCTCAGAAAACCTTGAAAAAAGTTGTATTCACACTGCTGATGGCATTGATGCTGACGGGCGTTGCCCGGGCGGCTGACGCGGACGACAATGTCTATGTCGCCGAGCGTGTCGTGACATGCCGGATCAATGCAAAGGACGGGAAGGTCACTGACGCAAAAATTACGCAGGATTACCAGCTGTCGGCCCGACGGGTGGAAAGCACAGGCGTGCTGCTGACGTTTTACGACCGCAATTCCAAGGTCGATGACGCCGGAGCTTCCGGTGGCAAGCCTGAATACCGCGCCTGGGAAGACGGGGACATCTTCTACTCGGGCACCCGTGTCTGCATGCTGCCGGTGAAGGTAAAGCCCGGTAAAAATTCCAAAGCTCACGTTCAGGTGTCGTATGAAAATCCGGCGTTTCTGGATGACATAATGCTGACATCCTCGCTTTACGACATTGAGAGCGAGAAGGTGACAGTGCAGATTCCGGCTGAAGTCGCCGATTGGGTGACCGTTGATATCTTCAACGGCACGGGTCGTGAAAAGCTTTCGCGTGAGACGGACAAATCCGGCAATGTGACGGTGACAGTTACCGCCGACAATGTCAAAGCCTTCAGCGGAGAGCCCATGATGCCCGACCCGACGGCATGCCTGCCGATTGTGCGTATCAACGCGGCTTTCCCAAAACTTGACGATTTGTACACCTATCTGCGGTCCAAGCTTGAAAGTCATGAAAATGTTGATGCCGACATCGCTGCCCTCGCCGGTCAGCTGGCAGGGGAGGCCGGCACTGGTACTCAGGCCCGTATCGATGCCGTTGCACGATGGGTACGCAAAAACATTCGATATGTCGCTATCGAGCATGGCGAGCTGGCGCATAAGCCTGTCCCCGCCGCCGAAGTCCTGCGCAACCGCTACGGCGACTGCAAGGGCTCGGCAAACCTGATATGTGCGTTGCTGAAATCCATGGGCATCGACGGGCGTCGCGTATGGGTAGGCACCCGTGGCGGCGTCGTGGCACCTTTCAGCAAGAGCACAAGTCTGGGCGGCGCCGACCACATGATTGCGGCCGCCTTTGTCGGCGACAGCGTAATATATGTGGACGGCACGGCCGAGAACGCTCCCCGGGGATATGTCTCCAAATTTATTGCCGGGCAGGAGTGCATGATTGAAAATGGTGACAGATATCTGCTTACGCATGTCTCCGACCTGTATCCATCGGAGAGTCTGCTGCGCCAGACCGGACGGCTTGCCGTCGACGGCAACACCCTCCGCGGCTCTCTGCGCTACGAAATGACCGGCGGCTGGCGAAGCATGATTGAGACCGCAGTCGCGGGAACTACCGCGGCACGCCGTCCCCAGATTCTCAACTCTTTTCTGACACACGGCCGCAAGAGTATCAGGGTTGAAGAAGCGGAGCTGTTGCCCGCTCCCGCCTATGACGCCGATTCTTCGGTCATTGTTGCCACCGTCAGTGACAGCGAGGGGATAAAGGCTGTTTCGGCCCGCTCCAAGCTATACGTCATGCCGCGTCTGTTGCGTATGAACACGCTGGAACAGGTAGATGCGCACAACCGCCGCTGGCCCATCGACGCCTCCGGTTTCCGCCCCATCGAGGCCGATGTGGTGATAGACCTCCCCGACGGCTATGTCGCCGACCGGCTGCCTTTTACCGCCACCATTGACAATCCCTGGTTCGAGGGCTCGGTGACATATTCGGCTGAAAACAACAATTCGGTGCGCTGCACCGCCTCGTTGCGTCAGCGCCGTCAGGATGCATCGGCAGCCGAGGCCGCCGAGTGGAACAACGCTGTAAAAGAGGTCGATAAAGCCTCGAATTCTGCCCTGGTATTACTGAAGGCAAACTCAAAATAAAAAGATGTACTTCAAAATCCTATGAGAATATGGCTAAGAAAAACATTCTGCGCATCATAGCACTCCCGTTGTTCCTTGCGGCATTTCTGCCCGCGGTATCGAAAACCGGCATTAATGAGAAATTTTTCAAAAAGGCCGCCGAAAAAGTCTGGACCAACGATGCCGCCGGAGTCTTCAATCCGTCGACACCCATCCCCGACAGCATCGCTCAGGGACAGTCGGCGGTTATAATAGCCCGTATGGACTATTTCGAGACCAAGCGCGACGAGCAGAATTCATACTATACCGTCTCCGCACGCACAAACCGTACTCTTGTGAACCACTCACGCCGGAGCATGGTCAAAGTGCTTGACCAGAGTGCCGTCGACTACTACACCGAGTTTGAGTTCGGAAGCAAATCGGAACGGAAAGAATACGGTTTTCTGATTGACACCCAGGTCGAGAATGCTTTCGGCGCCCGCGTGCATAAGGCGGACGGTACGGTTGTCGACATCGACCCGAAGACGGCTCTCGAAATCAGTGACGGCAAGAAGGCCGACAAAACCAAATCGTATAAGATAGTCATACCTTCGCTTGAAGTCGGTGATGTCATAGAATATTTCTATTACACCGAATATCTGCATGAACGCGGCGATGTCAGCGGCCTGGATATGTCGCTGAGTGACCGTTATCCGATACTGAACCGCATAATCTCGGGAAAATTCGACCCCGAACTCACCGCCGAGTTCTACAGCTACAACGGCGCTCCGCGTGTGAGTTGTACGCAGAGCGGCGAATTTTATACCGCCAATATGCAGTGCGGCAATATCGCAGCCGTCTCCTTCAGCAAGTTCCTGTATCCCGAGCAACAGTTGCCTTTTGTGCGCCTTAATGTGCTCAACAACTATCAGATGCCGGGTGAGAGCCGCTTCTTTGCCTCTACCTCGCGCCGTGGCGGCCTGTACAGCAATGTCACTTCCGCGCAGATAATCATCGAGGCCAAGGACAATATCGCGCGTGTGGCACATCTGCTCTGGAAATCGACAAAGCCTCTGAGCCCTCTGCCCACACGCGCCGTCAAGATGACCCGCGACTACATCAAGGACCATCCCGGAGCCACTCCGCGCCAGATTGCGGACGCCGCCTATCTGGCCATACGCTACTGCAACTATACCGCTGATGACGAAGACCGCATATTCTCGCAGTTCCTGTTGGCGATGTTTTACAACGATGTGCTTGAACGTCTCGGAATTTACCCGCTTGACCAGACCGGCATCGGCATCGTCAATCCGCGCAGCGAGGTTCCCGTCGACCAGCTTTCGGGCTGGGATCAGACCAATTTCGTGGCCTGCGCCGGAGACTCCACCTACATGATGTATCCCGGTTTCAATATCGCTCCCGGCGAATATCCCGCCGAGTTTCAGGGTTCGGGAGGCAAAAGTTTTCTGGGCCGGATGCGTGAGCCGGAGAAGCAACGTCCGGTTGAAGACTTTACAGTACCGGCAAACAAATATTCCAGAAATTTCGTCAATGTCGAACTCACTGTTTCCCTTGCCGATGACGGATCTTCCGTACTGAATGTCGAGCGTAACGTCACTCTCGGTGGCGGTGGCAAGCAGTATGGCGATGACCTCGTTGACCGTACCGAGTGGCTGAGAGGCGTTGAAGGATATCTTGGCATCGACAAGCCTTTTCGTGTAAAAGACTACGACGCAGGCGAGCGCGAGAACGAGCTGCGTGACGCCCTCATGGACGAGAGCGAGATTGTCACCGGCGCACGTCCTGACAGCATAATGGATTTCAGCATCACCGAGCGTGGATTTCTGCCGGGACGCGACCGGATGAAGTATCGCACCACGGCACGGTACAGCGGCCTTGTCGAAGACCTCGGCGGCGACCTCTCGGTTACCCTGGGACGCCTCGCCGGACATGTTGCCAGACTTGAAGGCAGCGAACGCGAACGCCTTCTTGACGCCATGCTGCCCACTTCGTACCAGAACACGCACCTCATCACTTTCAAAGTCCCGCAGGGGTATAAGGTGGACAAGACATCGCTGGCCGAGTTCAATCGCCAGACCGCCAATTCGCTCGGTGCTTTCGCGGTAATCGCCAGCGAGGACGAAAACGGGGATATTTCCATCAGTTGTGTACTACGCATGAAATATGCTACCATCCCCCTGCAGTCGTGGCCTCTCATGCGCGACCTCTACGATGCCGCCGCTCAGTTCGCCGACGCGGCCATTATCTTCACCAAACAGTAACTGATTTGAAAAATCCTTTCAGACAAACGGGATGGACGCTGCCGGCGGTGTCGGTAGCTGTAGCCGTGCTTGTCGGCGTGGGACTTTCGCTGTTCCCGCCTACGGGGGACGACCTGCACATGTCGTGGCCATGGCGTCGCTGGCTGGCATGGGGAGAAAGCCCCGACTGGAGCGGCGTGCGCGACTTTTATGTCTGGTTTTTCAACAACGAGAACCGCCGTCTGGCCAATTTCCTGATGATAGCTCTGTCCGCCCTGCCAAGATGGGTCGGCGGCATGCTGTCCGGAATAGTCGTGGGTTATATTGTGTACAAGGGTGCCCGGCTGGCCGGCCTGAGCAAGCGCCCGGTTGCCATGAGCTGCTGGACAGCGGCGGTTATCATCGGGCTGCCATGGTACGACCAGTTCTATCTCACCGATTATCAGCTGAACTACACTTGGCCTTCGGCGATTATGCTGGCATTGACAGACAGACTGCTGAATAAAAATATTCCGGGAGGCCGTCATGTCATTGCGATGTTTCTGCTTGCGCTGTTATTGGGCGTATGGCATGAGGGCTTCGGCGTGCCTTGCATGCTGGCTGCCATAACCGTTGCCGTATTATTCCGGCAATACCGAAAACTCTCGACTTGGGCTACGGTTGCCGGACTGGCTGCCGGAAGCGCTTATCTGATGCTCACTCCGATGATGGCGGAGACTTTTTCACAGGCTGGAGGCCCGGGAGCGCACTATTTCAGCGGCCACCTTATAAGGGTCGTTTACCCCTTCCTTGCTGTTGGAGTAGTATATTCCGTCGCACTTGCTACGATATATTTTGTAAAGAAACAAAACCTGCTCAAACAGTCCTTATGGGTCTTTGCTACCGTTGTTGTCGCCTCCTCCTGGACTATTACATACGTAACCGCTACCGGTCCGCGCGCCTTTACCCCGGGGCTCGTCTTCGGATGGCTTGGTATCGTGAGCTGTGCTGTTATTCTGGCGCGTCATCCGGCGCGAAGGCGGCTTGCTCCCGTATTGGCGGCATCGCTGATTTACGCATTTTTGGCGGTCCATCTTGTGTGTGCGGATATTGTGTGCGCTGAATTGAGCCGCGAATACCGGCAGACTATCGAAGCCTGGCACAGAGATTCCGGGGCAACAGCCTTCGTCCCTATGACGCGGCGTTCAGACGTGTCTTGGCTTTGCATATTGAAACCACATTATAACCTCTTCAGTCATCACGGCCCTGTAAAACAGATATGCCGATACTATTTCGATACTGATGTTCCACTTCTGGCTGTACCCGAACAACTTGCCGGATACACGCCGGAGAAAGCCGTGAAAATTCCCGGTGACGCACGTGCGACGGCCTATGACAGCCTCATAGTATGCCCGTGGCTCGGACCGAAGGCTATGGTGCTGGGAATGCGCGATTGCTATGGCTGGGGCGAGATAGTGCGATACTACTATTATGTGCCTTTCCGTTCGCGGGCAGACCACCGTCTGTATGGCTGGCTCTTTCCCGAAAGGTCTGATATCGACGTTACCCTACACTCAATTCCCGATTACTTGTACACGGTCGACTTCACCATCGAGGACTGGCAGCTGAGGGAGATTGAGGCGGAAAGCGGTCATCTGACGCGGTGAAGATGAGTTGAATTTTGAAAAAGATTGAATTGAAATGGATATTGTATTGATTGTTGTGGCGGTGGTGCTTGCCGCCATTCTTGTTTTTACTGTGATGCGCTTGATTGGCGAGCGCACGCAGGCCGCGTCGGCGGGTGCGATGGCCGAGAGTCTGCGCCGTCAGGTTGAGGAGCGGGATAAGCGCCTTGACGAGAGCCGTCGCGAGCAGACACGCCTGACGGCCGAAAACTCGCGCCTTGAGGCTGAAAACCGCGCACTCGAGGCCCGCGCCGCCGAGGAGCGGACACAGATGCACGACCGTTTCAAACTGCTTGCCTCCGAGGTTATGAACGCCAATTCGGCGCTGTTCCGCGACCTCAGCGCCGAAAAGCTCGGCGACATCCTCACACCCTTCCGCAATGAGCTGGACGAGTTCCGCAAGACTGTCCGCGACAGCCATGAGCAGGAGACTGCCGACCTGCGTACGCTGCGCGAGGCCGTCGGTGACCTGCGCCAGTCCAATGCCAAGGTGTCGGCGACGGCTGACGACCTTGCCCGCGTCCTCCGCGGCGACACGCGCGCCCAAGGCAAATGGGGCGAGGTCATCCTCGAACATGTGCTTGAAAAATCTGGCCTCGACCCCGATGTCTACACCATTCAGGCGACACGTGCCGATGACGGGAAAGCATTGCGCAATGAGGACTGCGACAGCCTGCGCCCCGACGTAATCATCCGCTATCCCGGCAAGCGTTATACTGTCATCGACGCCAAAATGTCGCTGACGGCCTTCAGCACCATGTCAGTGACCGACGACCCGGAAACGCGCCGTGCCGCCGCTGCTGAGCACCTGCGGTCGGTAAACCGTCACATAGAGAAACTTTCGCGCAAGGATTACTCGGCCTGCGTCGCCGACGACAGCGAGCCCCTCGGCTTCGTGATAATGTTCATCCCTGTCGAGGCGGCATATATCGCCGCCTTGCGCCTCGACAACCAGCTGTGGGAGAAAGCTTATGCCCGCAACGTCGTGCTTGTGTCGACCAGCCAGCTTATCCCGCTGCTCCGCCTTATCGAGCGCACGTGGAGCCGTGAAAAAATTACGAAAAACTCCCTCGACATCGTCCGCCGCGGCAACCTCATGCTTGAGAAATTCCGCCTGATGGTCGAGGCAGTCGAAAAGACCGAAAACGCCATGGCCGAGGCATCACGACAACTCGCCACAGTGCGCAGCCGCCTCACCGAGGGCGACGGTAACCTCATCTCGCAGGCAGAGAAACTGCGCAAGTTAGGCGTGACGGCACAGAAACAGCTGTCGCGCAAAATGCTTGACGAGGCCGAGGAATCGGATTGACGGAAAAAAAACAGAGAATTAGCCCTTATCGCAGTGCGTTGTAGGCGATTTCTGATAAATCGGCTATGCAGTCCGCCGCGACGTGGGAGTTGAAATTGGCCTCGGCGACAAAGACGGCGATGGCATAACCGCCGCCTCCGCGGTTGCCCGGCAGCTCCACATATCCCACATCGTTGATGGCGCGCAACAGCCCCGTGCGCGGGTTGTTGCCTCCCGTGCCTGTTTTGTGATGCAAGACCGCCCCTTCGTCCGGAATGCCGGCGATGAGGCGGTTTTGTCCTGTCTTGCAGGCCGCCATGAGCTCCTTTATGCGCTTTGAGGCGGGTGTGTCCTCGCGTTTGTAGAAGTCGTAGACCAGTGCGGCCATGGCGCGCGGCGTGCACCAGTTGTCGGGGTACAGCTCCCAGTTGGCGTTCATCTGGTTCTCATAGTACCTGAACATGATGTCCCGGATGCCAAGTTTGCCGAGTCGCCGCTGCACGGCGTGGGGGCCGCCGGCATATTCGGTGAGGATGTCGAATGCGTTGTTGTCGCTGAGCGTGAGGGCAAATTTGAGCAGGCGGTCTACGGCAATGGGCAGGTCGCCTTGCCTGTGCATGCGCCGCAGGGGGCTCCAGGTGCCGGGCCTGAGCTGGGCGCGTGTCACCATGATGGTATCGGCCATCGCACCGAACTTGTCGGCGACGGCAAGCGCTGTGGCGAATTTTACAGTGCTCATCATCGGGAAACGCTCGTCAAGGTTGACACCGTAGATGAGGCTGTCGGTGACCACGCATACGCCAATCATGCCGTCTTTACGGGAAACATAGCTCTCGAGTTCGAGTTGCAGCGAGGCGTTGTGCGGTGCAGGCTTCATTGAGTCGGCGGCGTTGAAATCGGCGGCATCGATGACCGCCGTGCTGTCGCCCCATGCGGCGGGCCTGTCTTCGTCAGCCCCGGGGC
The DNA here is from genome assembly GCA_051890455.1 of Muribaculaceae bacterium. Taxonomy (GTDB): domain Bacteria; phylum Bacteroidota; class Bacteroidia; order Bacteroidales; family Muribaculaceae; genus CAG-873. Next base: position 20,418 of record JBJFEE010000084.1, on the reverse strand, counting down.
TGCAGGATGCCGTTGCCAATAATGAGATTAACGATGCTATGATGAACTGATATTTCATTTATTCTTAATGCGATATGATTTTGCACTTTGAGTTAAATTTTGTAAATTTGCCGGAAATTCACTTTTACTTCAAAGCCCGGTGCCCGGGCTTACCCGGAAACCAACTGCAAAGATACGGTTTTCCCGACATTCTTTGCCCCATTTTTCTTGCTCTGATTGCTCATGAAGATTAATTTAACATACGTTGTACTATGCCTGTGCGTTGCAGTATTCCCGGTGCATGCCAAAGACGGAGTGTCGGCCAAGAATGCGAGGTTGCTGGAGAGTCTCGACTCGCTTATCGACAACAGCGCGCAGTTCGCCCATGACAAGGAGGCGCGGATATCGTCGCTGCGCAACTCGCTGGCCGGGGCGTCCGACCCCGAAAAACGTTACTGGCTCACGACTTCGCTGTATGACGAGTATTCGGCCTACGACTCCGACTCGGCGCTCCTGTATGCCCGTCGAGGCCTTGAACTGGCGCATGACTTACATCGTCAGGACCTTGTCAATGACCAGGAGCTCAACAGGGTATATGTGCTTACCGCCACAGGATTTATGGACGAGGCATACCGTTCGCTCATGCGCCTCGACCGCGGCACGTTCTCACCCGATCAGCTGTACAAGTATTGCGACCGTATGCTTTTCCTGGCCACCCACCAGTCGTCCGATGCCGAAGGGCGCGAGGGCCTGGCAGCTCATGAGCTTGACTCGCTGGTGCGCCAGACCATAGCGTCGATGCCTGCTGAGGCACAGTCCTACTGCGGTCTGCGAGGATGGGAGACGTTCAAAAATCCGCAGCAGGTCGACCAGGCCATCGCCGCACTTAAGCCCAAGGTAGACAAATCGCATTTCACGACCTGCGAGGATGCACTCAACGCATACGTGCTGAGTCAGCTGTACGACTATAAGAATGACGAAGACCACCGGCTGCGTTACCTAATCCTCTCGGCCATGGCCGATGCCCGCACGTGCAATAAGGAGATAGCATCGCTGGAGTCGGTAGCAAACATTCTTTACGAGAAGGGCGACCTCAACCGCGCCTCAAAATACATCAACTTTGCCATTGCCTGCGCCAGCCGCTACAAAAGCCAGGTGCGCATGCCATCGCTGGCCGAGGCCCAGGACCGTACCATGCGCGCCATCCTTGACCGCAACACACGGCAGGGACATCACCTGTTCGTGCTTTTGCTGGCACTGGCGGCGCTGCTCGCCGTGCTGGCGGTGGCGGTGATGCTGCTGATACGTCGCACGCGGTCGCTAAAGCGTTCGCGCCGGAGTCTGCACGAGACAAACGAGAAGCTGTCACAGCACGTGCAGCGGCTGAAGTCGACAGGTGAGGAGCTCCATGCCACCAATCTCAAGCTGGAGGCGTCCAACGAGAAGCTCGCCGAGAAATATGACGATGCCGTGCAGAATGCCTCCGACCTTGTGACATCGAACTCCGACAAAGAAAAGTGCATCGCCGACATCTTCGCCCTCTGCTCGGACTATATCACAAAAATCGAGGACTTCAGGACCCGCATCTTCCGACTTATGATAGCCGGGAAGTACGATGAGGCGCGTGACATCGCCAAATCGGGCGAACTGTCCAGCCGAGAGCTGAAGGACCTTTACGCCAACTTCGACCGTCTGTTCCTGCGCATTTACCCCGACTTTGTCAGTGACCTCAACACCTTGCTCAAACCGGACTCGCAGATTGAGCAGAAGCAGCAGGGTGTCCTCAATACCGAGCTGCGTATCTGCGCCCTGATGCGACTGGGCGTAAGTGACAGCAGCAAGATTGCTAAATTCCTGCATGTGTCGGTACAGACCGTCTATAACACTTCGCAACGTTTGCGCAACAAAGCGTTGATTCCGCGTGAGAATTTTGCCGAAACAGTGCGCTCTCTGGGTCAGATATCGCTATAACCGGCCTTGTTTTTTCTTAATCGCCATAAGAATTAAATCTACTATTTTAAAATAAAACAATACTGATAATTAGTGCATTAAATTAATTTGCATTTACCAGGTACTTTTACTGAACCTTGACTGTAACTTTTTTTAGCTTTAATTTTGCGATGTAAACAAACCGAACGTGGCAAGGCCTTTGTAACCTCAGCAACGGCGGTTCCGCTGGCCGGAGGGCCGTCGGATGTTTACAGCGAGTGAAAATAGCTGTCAGTGTGTGCGGCCGCAGGTCCGGCCAACCTCCCGGATTTGCGTACGCGCGTCACTGTCGACAAAAATCCTCGCAAGCAGCCAAGAACCTTCTTGCCTGAACAATACCATAACGGCAAAAGTCGTGAAGAATAACACAAGCAAACAGAGCAAACCTTAAATACTACAATCAGAGCAATTAAGAACCTTTAAAATCTTTACCTGAAAGACTTATGCAGTGAAAACTGCGCCGGTGCGACCAAATGGCCGCACTTTTTGCTTTTTTAAGGCGAGGCAAAACAAGGTGCCGAACTTTACCGGACGCTCGCTCGTTTTATTTGTGATGCTGTGCATATAATGTGCATATAATTAGTGTAGTATCCTGCCGTTTTATAACTTAACAGACACCGATGAGAAAATTCGTTATAGCCGTTATGACGATGGCGGTGACTGTCTGTACGGTGCTGGTGACCTGCAGTGCCGTGCGGTCGAAAACCGGACAGATCAGTCAGGCTGAAGCCGACTCTCTGTTCGAGGTCGCCGTGCGTATAATAAAGAAATACGAAACGATGCACAAGCCCAAGGACTGGCCCTTTGTTGGCTACGGACACGGCGTGCTCCCCGACGAGAAATTCAGCCGCAAGCGCATGCTCACCGAGGCTGAGGCGGATGCGCTGCTGCGCAAGGACCTGCGCGACAATATGGCCGTATTCAAAAAATACGGCGCCGACTCGCTGTTGCTTGGTGTTTTAGCCTACAATGTTGGCCGCGGACGCGTCCAGCGTTCGTCGCTGGTAAAGAAACTCGATGCCGGAAGCCGTGAGATAAAAGAGGTTTACCTCTCGTTCAACCGTTACCGCGGGAAGAGGCATAGCGGCCTCGCGAGGCGTCGAACCGAAGAGTTTCAGGAACTTTTTATCGAAGTTATTGAGTAAAAATATACGATAATCAGTTGTTATACGTATATAATATAATACTACACACATTGAACACAGTTTTGTCATGCGTCTGAAAGTTATAATAGCGTCGGCAGTAGCGTCCTTGATATTTTCGATTTCGGCCTGCTCCAACGGTAAGTCGGAGAGAGCCATCACAAGGGCGCGCCTCGACTCGTTTCCCGACCCGGTACGCCCCGTCGTCGGTGCCGTGATGAAGAATGACAGGGACAAATTTGCCTCGCTCGTCCTTTATCCACTTATGCGCGAATATCCCCTGCATGACATCAACGGCAAGGACGAGATGCTGCGCTATTACCGGTTCATCGTCGACGATTCGCTGCACAAAGTCATCGCAGGGTCGAAGCCGGCAGACTGGGACCAGTACGGCTGGCGCGGATGGTCGCTGCTGGACGGCCAGTACATCTGGGTCGACGACAGCATTTATTCCATACCGTACTTGAGCAATGCAGAGAGGAAGCTCCGCGACTCCCTCGTTGTCTGCGACCTGGCCTCGTTGCCATCCTCGCTGAGCAAAGGCTGGACGCCCGAGTGCTGTTTCCGTCAGAAGGACGGCAAGCACATCTACCGTATCGACCGCTCGGCAAAACAGGGTGTAAAACCCACATACCGTCTGCTGATGTATACCGACACCGACAAGATGCGCGGTGAGCCTGCTCGTAACCTCCAGGGCTACCGCGAGGCCGAGGGCTCGATGGTGATAATTACTTATTACTTCGCCACTCCCGAGGGCGGTCAGGTGATAGTGACGCCCGAACCGGTCGACTCACCGTATCCCACCCTTGAAATCGAGGGCCACGACATTGCTTCGGGCACGTCGATGGACCTTGTCAAAGCCTACTGGCTGGACTTGCTTCCGCCGATAAACGAAGGTGAGGCTTCGGCGAAATAGCGTCGGACATCGTAACCGAAATCAGGACACAATAATAAATAACGATAACAAACTAACAAATATCACTTTCAAGTATGCTAAACGAGAAACGAGCCTCCATGGGACATGGAGTGTTGCTTATCGCTCTTTTTTCGTGCGCGGCCTTCTATATCGGCAGCGCCCGCATCTTTACCGAAATTTCACTGAGCCCGATGATTATCGGCATCGTACTGGGTATGGTGTATGCCAATTCGCTGCGAATGCATCTGCCGGATACGTGGGTACCGGGCATCCAGTTCTGCTCAAAGAAAATCCTTCGCCTGGGTATCATACTCTACGGTTTCCGTCTCACCTTCCAGGATGTCGTTGCCGTCGGCACTGCCGGCATCGTCATTGACGCCATTGTGGTTACGGTGACGATAATCGGCGGCTACTGGCTGGGCAAACTGCTGCGTATGGACCGTGACATCGCCCTGCTGACCTCGATAGGCTCGGGCATCTGCGGTGCCGCCGCCGTCCTCGGTGCCGAGGCAACACTGCGTACCAAACCTTACAAGACCGCCGTCGCCGTAGCTACCGTTGTAATCTTCGGCACGCTGTCGATGTTCCTCTATCCCATCGCCTACCGTGCCGGTATCCTCGACCTCAGTCCCGTACAGATGGGCATCTTCGGCGGTTCGACGCTGCACGAGGTTGCACACGCCGTCGGCGCCGGTAATGCAATGGGCGGCGAAATCGCCAATGTGACTGTTATCGTCAAGATGATACGCGTGATGATGCTTGTCCCCGTGCTGCTTGTGCTGGCATGGTGGGTGGCAGCCTCCCGCAAGTCCGTCGCCGTAGCCGAAGGCGGTGAGGCTGCAGGCAAGAGCAAGATTGCGGTGCCCTGGTTCGCCCTCGGCTTCCTTGCCGTAATCGCCTTCAACAGCTTTGACCTTCTGCCCGCGGCCGTGGTTGACGTCATCAATTACATCGACACTTTCCTGCTGACAATGGCCATGGCTGCCCTCGGCGCCGAGACCAGCTTCGATAAGTTCAAGAAAGCCGGTGCCAAGCCCTTCATCCTGGCCTTCCTCCTTTATGTATGGCTCCTCGTCGGCGGATGGGCCCTCGCCCGCTACGTCGCCCCCCTGTTCATGTGATTATACCGATATCCCAATACAAAAATTGCCGTCCTGGTTCGGGCGGTAATTTTTTGTGTGGTGCGGGGTCAGAGGACGGGTTTGTGGGTCAGGGCGGCGAAGGAGTCGGCGTTGTGGACGAGGGCTACGAGCGGAGAGTTCTGCTGTGCCTGCCGGTACATGCCTTCCTGCTCGCGGTTGGTTGTGTCTACCTCCCACGGGCCCATGTGCCAGCGGATGGCCAAGATTTCGTTGTCTTCGAGGTCAAGGCCGCTGCGCAGGAGACGGATTACCGATTTCTCGCCGTGGCCGACGGGGAGGTCGGAGTAGTCGTAGCTGTAATCGTCGAATTTCTCGTACTGGCCTACCTCGTTCTTGCGCTGGCGCACTGTCTTGCGGTAGATGTCAGCCTTGCAGACGTCGTGCAGAAGGGTGGCTACGGCCACTGAGTCGGGCGGCAGCTGTTTCTCAAGTTCGGGGTTGAGCTTAATCAGCGCCTCGCGCAGAGCCATGGCAGTGTCATAGACCTCGAGCGAGTGGTGGACGAGGCCGCCCTCGTAGTTGTCGTGGTTGCGTACCGAGGCGGGAGCCTTGAAAAAGCCCAGGGCCTCGAGGTCCTCTATAACGTATTCCATGTTTTCGCGCCCGGTGTCAAGCAGGAGCTTGCAGAAGCGCTCTTTGTCTTTTCCTATTTCGTCAGACATATATAGTTGTTTCTTTAATGGTTGTCAAAGGATAGGGGAGAGCAGGCGCACTATCGACTCGGCGGCTTTGTGCCGGTAGGAGCGGCGTGCCCATTGCGACGGCAGCAGACGGCGCGAGTGGCGCAGGTCGCCCATGAATATGGAGGTCATGCGCTCGTTGAACTGTCGTGAGTAAACAAACATGTTGCCCTCGAAGTTGTGCTCGAAGCTGCGGAAATCGAAGTTGGTCGAGCCCACGGCCGACACTTCGTCGTCAATAATCATTGTTTTGGCGTGCATCATGCCGGGCTCGTACAGGTAAATCTTTATGCCCGAGCGCAGGCACTCGGCGATGTAGCTGAACGAGGCGTAGTCGAGCATGCGCGAGTCGCTGCGCTGCGGCAGGATGATGCGCACGTCCACCCGCGCCAGCGCGGCTGTCTGCAGCGCCTTCAGCAGGCCGTCGGTGGGCAGGAAGTAGGGGGTCTGGATGAAGATGCGCTTCTGCGCCGAGGCTATGGCACGCTGGTAAATCAGCTCGTCGTTGCTCCACGATGACATGGGGCCAGAAGTCACCAACTGTGCCCCGGCCTCACCGTTTTCGGGAGTCTCCGGCACCTCGTCCTCGATGAGGGGCATGCCCATGAAATTCCAGTCGACGGCGAAGGAGTACTGCAGCGAGCGCACCGCCGGGCCCGTCAGGCGCAGATGGGCGTCGCGCCAGCTCTTGAAGTTCTTGCCGCCGTCGATGTACCGGTCGGCGATGTTCATGCCGCCCACATAGCCGACCGTGCCGTCGATGACGACGAGCTTGCGGTGGTTGCGCCAGTTGATGCGGCTGCCGAAGACGGGCAGGGTGACCTTGAAGAAGGGATGGCACTCCACCCCGGCCTTTTTCATCCTGCGCCAGAAGTTGTTTCGGGTGCGGAACGAGCCCACGTGGTCGTAGATGACGCGTACCTTAACGCCCTCCTGCGCCTTGTCCATGAGGATTTTGGCGATGCGGCGGCCGGTATTGTCGTCGGTGAAGATGTAATATTGCAGGTTAATGTACCGCTTCGCGCCTTTGAGGTCGGCCTCGAGGGCCGCCATCTTGGCCTGTCCGGACGTGAAGACACGGATGTCGTTACCGGGGAAGAACTGGGCGTCGCAGAGCGACCGAGCCAGCTTGATCTGTTGCTGCGTCTGCTCGCGCAGACCCAGGCTCGACAGGTCGGGGTTGCGGTAACGTTCGGCGCGTTTGAGGCGGCGGCGGTTGCGGCGCGAAATCATACGCGTGTTGCGGATATTGCGCCCGAAAAAGATGTACAGGATGATGCCGACGATTGGGAGGAGCAGAAGTACGGTAATCCAGGCCAGCGATTTCACGGGATTACGGTTCTCCGCCAGCACGATACCCAAAATCAGGATAACCGTGGCGGCGTAAATAACCAGATAGGTGTAGTATACCCAGTCGCTGCTGATAATATTCTGCCAAACTTCCACCATACCACAAAATTAACAAAACATCACCAAATGCACCCCATCGTTAGCGTTAATTAACATTTGCATAAATCTCTTGAGCCGGAAGTCCGGCGTATGACGAATTTATTGGCGATAAGCATAAAAAACAGGCTGGCGCTTTGTGGGCGTCAGCCTGTTCGTTATTCAGGTTGTTGAAGTTATTTTACCAGAACTTTGGTGACGGCGGCGGGAGTGCGCTTGATGTAGAGGCCGGGTGCGATGTTGCGGCTGTCTACGCGGGCTCCGCGGAGGTCATAGTAGACGGCGTTGGCGTCGGTGTCGCCGGCAAGCTCTTCTTCGGTGACGATGATGTCGTTGACACCGGAGGTGCCGTTGGCTTTGAAGCGGACGGCGTCCACATAGTCGAGGCCGCTGTAGATGTTGTCGGCGTCGAGAGTGTAGAGGCTGGCCTCATATTCGGCTCCGTCGACGAGGTTGTCGAGCATGCCGAAGAAGTTCAGGCGCTCGGTCTGTCCAGAAGGAATGACCTTTGACGAGAAGACTGCGACGGTGATGGTGTTGTCCTTGTCGTCGAGCGGGGTGATGATGGCGACAAACTGGGGAGCGACGTCCTCGTCGAGAGCCTCGACGTCGACGGCCATGCTGGCGTTATCGGGATCGACGGCGTTGGGCGATGCCATGCTGAAGTTGCGTGCGGTGTAGCTGCGTGAGGAGGCTGCGCTGACGGTGAGGCTGTAGGTCTTGCTGCCTACGATCGAGCCGCTTTCGTCGATGAAGCGCAGGTAGTAGGTACCGGAGCTGAGAGCGCTGAGCTTGCCCGAGAAAGAGACGGTGGCGGTGCCGTTGGCGGCAACCTTGACCGAGGTCTGGTCGAGTGTGCACTGTTTCTTATAGGAGAACCAGCTCTTCTTGTAGAAGGTAGGTGTGACCTTGGCATCGACTGCAGTCGAGCCCTGGTTGGTGAACTCGACGGAGAGCTTGCAGTCGGATGAGGCGGTAAAGCCGGTCGAGGTGCTTACGCCGCTGATGGCCAGGTTAGCGGTTGAAGAGGTGGTAGTGGTGGTCTCCTGCTTGGCCTCCACGGTTACCTGGACGGGAGTGTTGAGGGGGGTCTTGTTCTCGTCGCAGATTACCAGGTAGTAGCTGCCGGCCTCGATGTCAGACGACAGGGTGCCGCTGATGTTGGCGGTCTTGGTGGAGTTGGCCGAAACGGTTACCGAAACGCTGCCAAGCTCTTCCTCGATGCTGTAGCTGTTGTTGCTGAGGCTGCAGAGGTAGCCCACGAGCTTGAGCGACTGGCTGGTCGAGTAGGTGCTCTTGGCGGTGACGGCGACGGTGTATGCCAGACCTTGGGTGAAGCCCTTGGTGACGGTGGCCTTGGTGACTACGACGGTCTGTTCCTCTTCCTCGCCCGAGCCGGCCTCGAGGACGGTTACCTGAACGGGAGTTCCGACAACCTTGTTGGCCGAGTTGGCGATGAGCAGGTAATATGTGCCGGCAGCCAGTGACGACGAGACGGTGCCGTTGAAGCTGACGGTGGTAGATGTGTTGGCGGGCACGGCAATCTCCTTGGTGGCAAGTGTGGCCTTGATGGTGTAGCCCGAGGACGACTTGGAAGCCAGGATGGCGCGGTAAGTCTCGGTCTGAGCCTGGGTGGGCCAGGTGCTCTTGAAGACAGCCTTGACGGTGGCGGCTTCGCCGACAACGAGGTCGCCCGAGGCGCTTACTGATGTAACGGTAACCTCGCCGGTTTCCTCGGCGGGAGTGGTGGCTTTGCTGACGGTGACAGCCTGGGCGCTGCTGAGCATGTTGTTGTTAGAGTCGGCGACGATGATGTAGTATGTGCCGGCCTCGAGGTCAGAGGGAACGGTGCCCGAGAAGGTGACGGTCTTGGTGGCCGACTTGGCGATTGTCACGCTCTGGCTCTGCAGGGTGGCCTTGATAGAGTAGGAGGAGCTGCTTTGTGTGCACAGCACAACCTTGGCGGTGATGGTCTTCTGACTGGTGTAGGTGTTGCTGAAGACGGCCTTGACGGTGGCGGTTTCGCCGATGGTGAAGGCAGAGGGAGTCATCGAGGTGACGGTGATTTCGCCGGTCTCGGTGCCTGAGGATGCAGCGTTGACTGTAACCTGTTCGGGTGTGTTGAGGATGTATCCGTCGGCATCGGCGAAGCAGATGTAGTATGAGCCTGCCGAGAGCGAGCTGCTGAGGTCGGCGCTCATCGAGGCGGTGGCTGTACCGTTAGCTTTGACGGTGACGGTGGCCGAGCCGAGGCTGGCGGCGATGCTGTACTGGTTGTTGCCGAGGGTGCAGAGGTAGCCGTTGACGGTTACCGACTCGGAAGCGCTCTTGGTGTTCTTGACGGTGGCGCTGACCTTGGCGGTCTCGCCGACGGTGAAGCCTGTGCTTGTGGTGTAGCCGGTGACGGTGATGCTGCCGGTCTCGGTGTCCGAGCCCGAACTGCTGCCGCTGCCTGTCGAGCCGTCGGCGGCCTCAAAGCCGTACGAGTTGACCTTGACCGAAGACGAGGATACGGTGATGTTGGCGTAGTTGTTGTCGCCGTAAGTGACCTTGAAGGGCTTCCAGTCGCCCGAGACTTTATATACGAGCGAGGCCTTGTAAGTGCCTGCGGCTACCGAGCTGGGGACGCTGAGGGCGATGCTGCCGGTGCCGTAGCCGGGTTGGACGCTGCCGAGGCTCTTCGAGCCTACGTACTGGACCTTGCCGTCACTGCCCTTGAGGGCGAGGGCGACGGTGAAGTTGCCTGCGTACGACGACATGTTGTAGAAACCGCCGTTGGTGGCCGAGAAGGTGAGGTTGCGGCTGCTGGCCGTGGCCTTGAATGTGCCGTAGATTGCCAGGTACGACTCGGGCTTCACCGAGCCGCTGACGGGCTTGCGGATACCCAGGGTGGCGTCCTGCTGGGTGTTGTAGCCGCCCGAGAAGCCGCCTGCACCCTGGCCTTCGGGGTTGAGGGCGCTGAGCTTGAAGTAGCCGTCGTAGCTGCCGCTCCATCCCCAGTTGATGTGGAAGGTGCCGTCGGTCTTGTAGCCGTCGCAGACAAAGCAGTGGCCGCCGCCGTTGGCGACACCGCAGTACACGATGGGGCCTACGCTCTTGAGGTTGTCGTACATCATCTGCTCCCACTCGTCTGTCGAGTAGTAGTCGCGGAACTCGGTGTGTACGGCGTTGTCATACTGGAAGTTGTCGACCAGGGCGGGGGCGATGTCGAAGCTCATTGCGCCCGAGCCGCCGTCCGAGTCGATGCCGTACTCCATGTTGACGGCATAACCGCAGGCCTTCATCAGCGTGGCTATGGCCGTGCGCTGTGCCGAGGTGCCCGACGACGAGCTGGGGTACGAGTTGAGCATGTTGCTCCAGTCAAAAGTGGTGTTGGCAAAGTTCATCGACAGCGTCTGGCTGTTCCAGGTGTACGAGTTGGAGCCCTTGCCCTGTGCGGGATAGTTGTGATATTTCATCACCTGGGCCATTGCCGTAGCCACGCAGCCGGTGTAGGTGCGCTGGCCGCTCTTGGTGGGCATGAGGTTGTTGTAGGGAGCGCCCTGGTCCCAGGTGGTGGCGCAGAGGGGCGCGATGGCCGAGCGCGTGGCTTTCATGGGGGCGGCGCTGAGTTTTGTCTGCACCTTCTGGCGCGCGGGAGCCTTGGCCTCACGGGCGTTGGCATATTCAATCTGGCGGCTGTACTCCTCCAGCCAGTATTTCATTGCGGGAGGCATTGCGGCCTCGTCGAAGTCGGGATTGTCGATGTAACCGAGGAGGGGCTGTGCCACATCGTCGGCGCCCACGAAAATCGTCTGTGAGGGAGTGGAGAAGACGTAGTAGGTGGGCAGGTTGTTGAGAGTAGCTGTCTTGACCAGCTTCTTGGCTCCGTTGAACTTGGGAGCGCGCATACCCTGAGTGGATGCCGACGCCTCGTCGAGGCGGCTCAGGGCTTCGTCCGGCGACAGTGTGCGGGCCTGCGAGGCGCCGACAGCGATGGCTGTTGCCGAAAGGAAGAGTGCAAATTTCTTCATCTTACATTAATATATCGGGTTAGTATTATAATTTTTAGGAGTGAAGGCCCGTCAGGTTCGGGCCGGGGTCTTGCCGTGCGACGTTCCTCGACGCCACGTTGACATACGGGTGTGTGGAGTGTGTAAAGTGTCTGTCGAAAAATTACCTTACGGTAATAGTTGTTGTCGAATTGATATGTGGTGATTATTAGTATATGTTGTTTAGAAATCCTATGCCCGGTTTTGATGGCAAAAATCAAGTTTGACGCATCGTCGGGTTTTCGTTGCGGATAACAGGGTGCAAAGATATACTCTTTGTCGAAAATATACAAATTTTAAGTGCATTTTGTTAAAAAAAATATGCGAGTAAATTGCATTTTGTTGGCCGATGTGTCGGATTGCAACACAAAAGGTATACCGACGGCTGTAGCCGATGCTGTGCGCTTGCATTTTGCTATCGTCAAAAATGGGAAAAATGGAGTGGAGTGCTGTCCCCGGCTTACTGTTTGGGGGCAGTCATCCTTGCTGTTTTGGTGTGGTCGCCCTTACTGATTGGGGTGCGGTCGCTCTTACTGTTTGGGGGCAGTCATCCCGTACTTTTCGAGCAGGCGGGTGTAGGTGCCGGTGGTGCGGAAGCGGGCAATCCACCCGTTGAGCAGGTCGCGCATGGCGGTGTTGCCGTCGGCGACGGCCCAGGTCTGGAACTGGGTGAAGCTGACGGGGGTGTCGTAGGTGAGGATGCTGTCGCGGGCGGCCATGCTGCGGGCAAGGCCCTCGTTGACGACGGCATTGGGAATGCGTCCTGCTGAGACGAGCATGACAAGGTGCTCGGCGGTGCGGCCGGGTTGTGTCCTGACGGTGATTTCGCTGCCGATTTCCGACGAGAGGTTGCGGACGCGGTCGGCCATCGGGGAGCCGTCGGCCACCCATACCTCGCGGCCTGCGAGGTCCTGAGGAGAGGAGACGGCGGTGGTGTCATCGCTGCGCTGGACAAGCACCTGGCGGTCAAGATAAAGGGGCGCGGAGAGGAGCACGGAGTCCTTTAGGCGCTGAGTGGACGGCAGGGCGGAGATGACGATGTCGAAGCGTCCCTCGCGCAGGCCTCTCAGGGCGTACGGCAGGGGGGCGAAGGGATGCAGCTTGACGGGACGGCGGTTTGTGGCGGCCATGGCGGTAATCATCTCGTAGTCGAGGCCGCGGACGCTGTCGCCGCTCATGTTGTAGGACAAGGGCGAAACCTCTATGGCGATGTCGAGGGTGTCGCCTCCCGATTTGCCCGGCACGGGAAACATCGGGCCGCGCGTGCGCGAGCACCGGCCGATGATGAAGAACAGCACCAGCACGAGCACCAGCGCGGCGCATACCGTGAGCACGCGGCCGCGGGCTATGGGTGCCGGTCTGTGCCGGTTGGGAGTGGGAGTGCCCTGCTGCATAATTTAGTTGGCGAAGTCGACGCTGAGGCCGAGCTGGAAACGGCGGGGGTTGAGGGGATAGTGGGGCATCGAGAACCAGTTGTTGCCGCCGATGATGCCCTGGTTGATGTGCGACATCATGACGTAGAAGCGAACCTTGCCGAGGTGCATGTTGGCGTAGAGGTTCATGAAGGGGTAGTTGCCGATTTTGATGTCGCGCTGGACGGCGAAGCCCATCGTGGCGGGCTGGTAGGCGGGGGCGTAGTACTTTGTGTACCAGTCGCAGTCGATACCGAGCTGGACGCGCAGGGTGGCGATGCGGAAGAGGGCGTAGAGGTTTGAGTATACGACAAACTGTGGCAGGGGGATGACGCTGTCGTCGGCGGATTTCTGCCAGGTGAGGGTGTTGTCCCAGTGCAGGGCGCGCCAGTTGAGGTTCTGCCGCAGGCGTGCCGTCATCACCTGTACGGAGCCGCCGTGCTGCGCGGGCAGGAAATCGGGGCCGAAGTAGAGGTGGTTCTGCACGTTCTCGACAAAGAACTCGAGGCGTGTGTCTGTGCGCCTGAGGTCGAGGACGCCGCCGATGTTGAGGCGCCGCTCCTTGCCGAAGTCGTTGTGCCAGATGAAGTGGTTGGAGCGGTAGTCTTTCATCAGGAAGGGCGCGTGCTCGTTGGTAAAGCGGGCGAGGGCGGTGATGCTGACCGAGTCGCCGAGGAGGGGAAAGCGCGTGCGGATGTTGCCGTCGACGCTGATGTCGCCAGCCGCAGGGCCGAGGATGCCGATTTTGGCGGTGGCGCCGTAGGTGAGTATCGAGCCGCGCTGTTTGGTAATCTGGCCGCCGACGTAGAGGAGGTTCTCGGTAGTGCGGTCGGCGATGGCGGAGGCGAAGTCGGGCAGGGGAGTCAGAGTCGTGCCCTCGTGGCTGAGGGTGTCGGCAGTCTGGTTGTAGCGGCGTATCTCGTGGGTGGCGTAGGCGGCAACGCCGAAGGGGAAGTACTTGTGCCAGCCTTCGAGCAGCGACACGCCCACAGTGTTGCGCAGCGACCAGTAGGTGGTCTTGTCGTAAGTGCCGTTTGATGACAGATATGTGTTGTTCCAGAGCTTTTGTGCTTCGCCGGGGGCGCCGTTGCGGAAGACGTGGCGGCCGCGGTTGTACTCCATGGTCCAGATGAACGAGCTGACAGGGATGTATGTGCGGACAAGGGTGGTGTCGACCATCTCCTCGTGCCAGTGTCCGACCTTATAGCGGGCGTTGAGGTAGACCTGCGCGCCGGTAAGGCGGTTGGTGGCCGATGAGAGGAGGACGGGGATGGTTTGCGGATTGATGCTGGAGACGCCTCCTTGCACGGCCTCGGGGTCGGTGATGTAGCGGTCGTCCTCGATGCCGCCGTTTTCCTTGATGAGGCCGTTCCACTGGTTGAAGAAGCCCTGGAACTCGAAGCGGTCGCCCATATACGAGCCGTTGAGGCCCCACATGAAATTCTTGTCGGCCTGGTTCTGGTACGAGCCTTTCGAGTAGATATAGTCGAGCATTGCGCCCACCTGGGCCTTGCTGTTGATGTTGCCGGAGAAGATGCCGCGCAGACGGTCCTGAGTCGTTTCCTTGCCGCCGCCGGTGTTGTAGGACAGCAGGGTCATGGGGATGCGCGTGTTGTAGAATTTCTGCTTATCGAGCGACGGCAGCCATGCGCGCAGGGCATCGCGGAAGAAGAAATCGCTTATGGCGGGACGTTTGTACCAAATCATCTCGCGACCCTCGGCGCCGTAGTTGCCGGTGGTGGCCCATGCGTCGCTGACGGCCGAGGGCACCGACTGTCGCGAGTAGTCGATGAAGTTGGTGTCTATGTCGGCTTCCTCGTGGAGTCCGAGGGGAGGCATGATTTTCCAGGCATACGACGGCGCCACCTCGACAGGCTTTTTGGCAAGGCCGGCGAGGCACGCACACATCAGTGCGCCAAGGACTATCAGGAGTGTTTTTCGCATAATCGGTGCAAAGATACAAAAAATGCGCGAAAGCCATCGCCCCGCGCATCTTTTATGGTGAAAAACGAGGTCTACTTGTGGAGAGGCCGGGCGAGGGCGAGGAAGTCCTCGAGCTCGCGGGTGAGCTCGCGCTTCATGCTGCGGGTCTGGCAGTCGCTGCTGAGGATGCGGTCGTAGGCGGCGAGGGCCCGGTCGAACATCTGCTGCTGCTCGCCGTACTTGAGCATGTCTACGGCGAGACGGACGATGCCGGCCTCGAAGGGGTCGGAGACGTAGCGGCGGTAGGCCACGCGCAGCATCTCTACGATGGTCTTCTCCATCAGTGCCAGGTCGTGGTCTGCGCCGGCATTGAAGCTCATGAAGTGCCTGACGGTGCCCTTGATGCGGCTGATGCGGGCGGTGGAGCGGCCGTATTTGCCGCGCCAGGCCTCTTTCTCGATTTCCTTGAAATGCTTTTCGAACATCTCGTCGACATCGGGGTCGACAAAGAAGTCGAGGTACTGTCGCGCTTCCTTGCACGAGGTGTAGAGGTCAAGGACCATCTCCTTGACCTGCTCTTCGCTGAGCGTCTTCAGCTCCTTTTTCAGTCCGGTTTTCGACATCGGCGGGGGATAGGGTGGAGGTGTGTCAAAATAGCCTGAATGTAGGGACATGCCTTTGGCACGTAGAACCAATCATCTGGTTTACAGGCTTAACATCGCAAAGCGATGTCCCTACATCATAAAAAAATCCACATTTTGACACACCCTGGGGCTTTCATCAATTTTGGGGTTACTTTTTGTCTTTGAGCCAGCGGTCGAACCAGCGGAAGTAGAGGCGCTGCCACATGACGGCGTTCTGGGGCTTGAGAATCCAGTGGCACTCGTCGGGGAAGATGACCATCTCGGCGGGGATGCCGCGGAGCTTGGCGGCGTTGAATGCCTGCTCGCCCTGCGAGGCGAGGATGCGGAAATCGTACTCGCCGTGCGAGACCATGATGGGGGTGTCCCATTTGTCGACGAAGCGGTGGGGCGAGTTGGCGAAGGTGCGCTGGGCTACGGCGTTGTCCCTGTCCCAGAAGGCGCCGCCCATGTCCCAGTTGGCGAACCACATCTCCTCGGTCTCGAGGTACTGGGCCTCCATGTTGAAGATGCCGGCGTGGGCGAAGAAGGCGGCGAAGCGCTTGTCGTGGTTGCCGGCCAGCCAGTAGGTGCTGAAGCCGCCGTAGCTGGCGCCGGTGCAGCCTACGTGCTTGCGGTCGATGGCGGGCTCATTGTCCATGGCCCAGTCGATGGCCGACAGGTAGTCGCGCATGTTCTGGCCGGGGTAGTCCTTCGAAATCTGCTCCTCCCACTCGGTGCCGAAGCCGGGGACGCCGCGGCGGTTGGGAGCCACCATGATGTAGCCATTGGATGCCATGAGGCAGAAGTTCCAGCGTGCGCTCCAGAACTGCGAGACGGCGCTCTGCGGGCCTCCCTGACAGTAGAGGATGGCGGGGTATTTCTTTGCGGTATCGAACTTGGGCGGGTAGACCATCCATGTCAGCATCTCCTTGCCGTCGGTGGTGGGCACCTTGCAGGGCTTGACCTCGGGGAGTGTGAGCTGGCCCATGATGTCCTCGTTGACGGCGGTGAGGCGTGTCACCTCGGTCTTTTTCTTGCCGATGTCGAGGCGGTAGATGTCGTTGGGGGCAATCATCGAGTGGCGGCGGGTGAGGATGGTCTTGTTGCCGATGACCTCAAGGCCGGTGTAGTCGGCCTGCTCCTGTGCCAGCACGGTGACCTTGTGCGTGCTGAAGTCCATGCTGAATACGGGAGCCACGCCGTCCTTGTAGGCGCAGAAGTAGATGGCCTTGCCGTCGGGACGCCAGGCGAACTCCTCGATGGTGTAGTCCCAGTCGGTAGTCATGTCGGTCTTTGCGCCGGTGCGCATGTCCATGACGAAGAGGCGGTTCTTGTCGGCCTCGTATCCGTCGCGCTCCATCGACAGCCACGCCAGGTAGTTGCCGTCGGCGCTGAAGGCGGGGTTGGTGTCGTATCCCATCATGCCTTCGGTGAGGTTGCGGGTGCTCTTGTCGGCGAGGGTGTAGAGGTACAGGTCCGAGTTGGTCGAGATTGCGTACTCCACTCCGGTCTTTTTGCGCGAGACGTAGACCAGGCCCTTGCTGTCGGGAGTCCATGCGAACGACTCAATGCCGCCGAAGGGCTTCATGGGAGCCTCGAAAGGCTCGTCGGCCATGATGTCCGTAATGCCGGTGACCGCGTTGCCGTCGAAATCGCCGATGAAGGGGTGGGGTATCTGCGTCACCCACTCGTTCCAGTGCTTGTACATTAGGTCGTCCACGATGCGGCCCGTTGCCTCGGGCAGGTCGGGGTAGATGTCCTGGGCGGTGCGGGCGTATTTGACGTTGCCGATGATGACGATCTTGCTCTGGTCGGGCGAGAAGAGGAAGCCGTCGACGCCGAATTCCACGTCGGTGAGGCATTTGCGGCCGGTGCCGTCGGCGTTCATCACCCACAGCTGGCTGTTGCCCTTGTCGTCGGGATAGGTGAAGGCGATGCGGCTGCCGCCATCAATCCATACGGCGTTGCCCTCGCTCCTGGGGGTGCGGGTGATGCGTACGGGAGCCGAGCCGTCGAGGGCGCCGACGTAGAGGTCAGTGTTCGAGCGGTTCTCGCTGACGCTCTGGTAGGTGATGCCGTAAAGCATCTTCTTGCCGTCGGGCGAGGCCACGGGGGCGCCGACGTTGCCGAGAGCCATGAGGGCGTCAATGTCGAAGACCCCGGTCTTGCTCTTGAATTCCTGTTTCTCGATGACGGGGAGCTTTTCGGCGTCGGAAGCCGGGGCTGCCGCCATCATTGCAGCGGAGGTCATCATTGCGGATGTCATTATTACAGTGCTGACTTTCATTGTTTTGAGATGTGATGAAATTATTAATGACTATTTTTTACGTTTCGGTTTATAGTTTCCCCTCTTGTCGGAGGCGGGACGGGCGACCGCAGGCCTGTGCCCGCGGCCGTACTCCTCGCCCTGCCTGCCCGCGGGCCGTGCGAAGCCCGTGCCGCCGGGGAAGAGCTTGCGGATGAGGTCGGGGCGGTGGAGGCGGTTCAGCGAGGCCACGATGCCCTGGCGGTAATTGCGGTCGTACCAGAAGAAATACTGCCGCTGGGCCAGCTTCTCCTCGGGGCGGACGGCCGTGTAGACCTTTTCGCCGGTGTATGGGTGGATGCCCGAGTAGTAAATCTCGGTGCTCACCGTCATGGGCGTGGGGGTGAAATCCTGCACCTGCTCGAGGTGCATCTCCAGGTCCTTGGTCTTGCAGGCCAGCTCCGCCATGTCGATTTCGTGGCAGCCGGGGTGGCTGGAGATGAAATAGGGAATGAGTTGCTGGCGCAGACCCTCGGTGCGGTTCACCTCGTCAAATATGCGCTTGAAATCGTAGAAGAGGTCGAATGACGGCTTGCGCATGACGTCGAGCACGCAGTCCTCGGTATGCTCCGGCGCCACCTTAAGGCGTCCCGACACGTGGTCGCGTATCAGCTCGCGGTTGTAGCGACGGTTTGCCGCCGCCGTGTCGGGGTCGCTGCTGGGGTGCATCGACAGGTCGTAGCGCACGCCGCTGCCGATGAACGATTTCTTTATCTGCGGCATGGCGTCCACGCTGTGGTATATGTCGAGCAGGGGCCGGTGGTCGTTGTCGAGGTTGGGGCAGACCTTGGGATGCAGACACGAGGGCCGTCGGCATGCCTCGCAGGCCCTGAGGTTGCGGCCGTGCATGGCGTACATGTTTGCCGATGGGCCGCCGAGGTCCGAGATGTAGCCCTTGAAGTCGGGCATCTGCACAATCTGCCTGACCTCCCGCATTATCGACTCCTTGGAGCGCGAGGCGATGAACTTGCCCTGGTGCGCCGAGATGGTGCAGAAGGCGCAGCCGCCGAAGCATCCGCGGTGCAGGTTTACCGAGTGGCGTATCATCTCGTAGGCGGCGATGGGCTTGCCCTTGTAGCGCGGGTGGGGCATACGTGTGAAGGGCAGGTCGAAGGCCATGTCTATCTCGCCCTGACTCATGGCCGGGTACATCGGGTTAATCTTCACGGCAAAGCCGTCGTGGGCCTGCCAGAGGGTGCGTCCGCCGTCGCGGGTGTTGCTCTCCTCCTCGACGATGCGGAAATTCATGCTCTGGGCGCGCTTGTCGCGGCGCACGGTGTCCCACGGCGAGAGGATGACGTCGGTGGCGCTGTCCCCGGCGGGAATTTCGGCGAGGGGACGGCGTACGACCGTCTGGCGCAGGTCGGTGATGTCGCCGATTTTCTCGCCGTCGGCAAGACGCCCGGCCAGCTCGAGGGTAACGTGCTCTCCCATACCGTATGTAATCATGTCGGCGCGGCAGTCGGCAAGGATGGACGGGCGCAGACGGTCCTGCCAGTAGTCGTAGTGCGATACGCGCCTCAGCGACGCCTCGATGCCTCCGGCGATGACGGGGACGTCGGGGTACAGGTCCTTGAGTATCTGCGAGTACACTATCGTCGGGTAGTCGGGGCGCATCCCCGCCTTGCCGCCGGGGGTGTACGCATCGTCGTGGCGCTTGCGGCGGTTGGCGGTATAGTGGTTTACCATCGAGTCCATGGCTCCGGCGCTGACACCGAAGAAAAGGCGCGGGCGGCCGAACTTGCGGAAATCGCGCAGGTCGTCGCGCCAGTTCGGCTGCGGCACAATGGCCACGCGGTAGCCCGCGGCCTGGAGGACACGGCCTATGACGGCGGCGCCGAACGACGGATGGTCTACGTAGGCGTCGCCGCTGAAGAGGACGACGTCGACATAGTCCCATCCCAGAGCCTCCATCTCCTTTACGGAGGTGGGCAGGTAGTTGCGGACGTCGAACGGGTTCATATATTCTTGCGTTTCATGCGGTTATGAGGCGGCGGGGGAGGTCAGAGCACCCCGGCCATCTTTTCCATCTTGATTATCTCGTCGCGCAGGCGGGCGGCCTCCATGAACTGCATGTCCTTGGCGGCCTTGAGCATCTGGCGGCGGCTGCGTTCAATCTGCTTTTCCAGCTCGGCCTTGCCCATATTGGCGATGACGGGGTCGGCGGCGACGGCGGAGTGGCCGTAGCTGACATCGTACTCGGCGGCGTAGGGCACCGGCGACGGCTGTCTGCGGCTGCGCGACTGCTCCTGCTCGCGGCGTTTCTCGCGGGGCGTCATGCGGCGCTCGCGCTCGCGGCGGTATTCATCGCCGGGGGTGACAATCTGCGGCACGTCATCCTCGTCCTCGCGGCCCACGATGGCCTGGCGCGCCTTGACGATGGCTTTGGGGGTGATGTTGTGGTCGCGGTTGTACTGCATCTGTATGGCGCGGCGGCGCTCCGTCTCGTCGATGGTCTGCTGCATCGAGTCGGTGATGCGGTCGGCGAACATTATCACCTCGCCGTTGAGGTTGCGGGCGGCGCGGCCGACGGTCTGGGTGAGCGAGCGGTGGTTGCGCAGGAAACCCTCCTTGTCGGCGTCGAGGATGGCCACGAGCGACACCTCGGGCAGGTCGAGGCCCTCGCGCAGCAGGTTGACGCCGATAAGGACGTCGTAGATGCCGGCGCGCAGGTCGTCGAGGATTTTTATGCGGTCCATCGTCTCCACGTCGCTGTGGATGTAGGCGGTGCGGATGCCCATCTTCAGGAAATAGTCGTTGAGCTCCTCAGCCATGCGCTTGGTTAGGGTGGTGACCAGGGTGCGCTCGTCACGCTCGACACGCCGCTGTA
>JBJFEE010000083.1:0-1753 GCA_051890455.1 Muribaculaceae bacterium | reverse complement strand
ACAAGCCCCAACGCCTCACGCAGCTTATCGGCGCGAACACTACCGTTATCGTCGCGGGACGACGCACCGGCAAGACGGACAGTATCGCTGCTCCGTTTGTTCTTCGCAATATGCAGCGTATGCCTGGCTCGACAGGCGGCATCGTTGTGCCGACCTTCAAGCACGGACTGACTAACACCATTCCGGGCTTGCTCGCCGCTTGGAAGCGTTGGGGCTTCATCGAGGGGGTGCATTACGTCGTTGGGCGCAAACCGCCCAAGTCGTTCCGCCAGCCTATCATCGACCCGAAAGATTATGAGCACGTCATATCTTTCTACAACGGGTCGGTCGCAGTGATTATATCACAGGACCGCCCCGGCAGCTCAAACTCGCTCACGCTGTCATGGCTGCTGGTCGATGAGGCAAAGTTTATCGACTACGCCAAACTCAAAGACGAAACGCTTCCGGCCAACGGCGGCATAAAGTCGCACTTCGGAAAGCACTCCTTCAATCACTCAATTATGATATTGAGCGATATGCCGCAGACGCAGAAAGGTTCGTGGTTTTTGCACTACCGCGACAAAATGGACGTGGAACTTATCAAGACCATTGAGGCTACGGTGTATGAGATATGGCGCACCAAAGAGCGCATACGCGCCCTTAATGCTTCCGGGAAGCCTATGCCTCCATATCTCAAAGGCTATCTCCGCCGCCTTGACCGAGACCTCAATAAGATGCGCTCCGTCGCGGTCTATTACCGCGAGTATTCCTCAATCGAAAACTTGCAGCTTCTCGGCGAGAACTACATTAAGCAGATGAAGCGCGACCTTACTCCTTTGACCTTCCAAACCTCTATCCTGTGTCAGAGGATCGGAATTGCAAAGGACGGTTTTTATTCCTCGATGCGCGAGGGGCACAAGTACGATGCCAACGATAATCAATACCTCGACACTCTCGGTTATGATTACGACTTCTCGACGCTTGACTCCCGAGCCGACAAGGATGTCGACCCGGACGCGCCCATCTGCATAGGCATGGACTACAACGCCAACATCAACTGGATTGTCGCCGGTCAGCCGCGCGACCGCCGCCTCAATGTCATCAAGAGCTTTTACGTCAAGTTCGAGCGTAAGATACCGGCACTCGTCGAGGACTTCTGCCGCTACTACGCTGGGCATCGCAATAAGACCGTGGTCTATTATTACGATGCAACTGCTCTCGGCTCAAACTATGCCGTCAACGAGCAGGATTTCCGTTGGGTTGTAGTCCACGAGTTCGAGCGGCAGGGCTGGCGCTGCGAGGCCGTGTACATCGGAAACCCGATGCGACACGACGAGAAGTACCTGCTCATCAACCAGGGCTTCGCAGGTAAGCAACGCCTGATGCCTTTCTTCAACCGCTCGAACAACGAGGACTTGATACTCGCCGTACAGTCCGCGGGCGTCAGCCGTGGCCGCAACGGCTTCCGCAAAGACAAGTCCGGCGAGAAACTTGCCGAGTCCGAGGAAGACCTGCTCGAACACCGCACCGACGGCACCGATGCCTTCGACACCCTCTACATCGGTTGTGAGAAGTTCCCCTTCCACGACTCCTTCTCGCTCTCCACGTCGGGCGTTATCTAAAATATTCTATAAATTGTTTATAATTTTTGTGGCAAATAATTTGGCGGTTTCTAATTTTTACCCTAACTTTGCGGGCAGAAATTATAAACTTTCTATAAATGACAAAAGAAAATCCCAGATTCAAACTTTGGCCTGAATACTCCGCCTATGAG
>JBJFEE010000082.1:0-11437 GCA_051890455.1 Muribaculaceae bacterium | reverse complement strand
ACGACATCCACGGCTGGCAGACCGGCTGGGAAACCCCGTACCTGTCCGAGACACTACACTATGGCGAGAGCGGCCCGTCAGGCACGACTCCGTCGTACACAGGACTGATAACGGCTAAATCGACGCAATCCGGCGGACAGTCAAGCTCATACACCTACAGCTATGACCGCCTGGGACAGCTCACCTCAGCCGTCTTCAGCGGCGGCCTCCCCGGACAGGATTTCTCGACCACATACGCCTACGACCTGCAGGGCAACATGCTGCGGCTGACCCGCAAGGGGCTGACCGCCCCCCGCGAATACGGCCTGATTGACGACGTCACGGCAACCTATACCGGCAATCAGCTGCGCATCCTCTACGATGAAGCGCCGCAGGTGCTCCTCGAAGCCTCGCTTGATGTTCCTGAGGGCGAACACAGAAATTTCGAATACGACGCCAACGGCAACATGACCCGCGACATGAGCCGCGAGATAACGGACATGGAGTACAACGCCCTTAACCTGCCATGTCGGGTTACCTTTGCCGGAGGCTCACATATTGACTGGCTATACTCGGCCGCGGGTCAAAAGCTGCGTCAGACTGTCATTTCGGTCAGAGGAGATACTCTCAGTCGACGTGATTACCTCGGCCCCTACCTGTTCACAGATAACGAATTCGACCGCTACGAGACCGCCGAGGGCTACGTCACCCCCGATGACATCTATCACGCCTATGTCCCCGACTACCAGGGCAACATCGTCGGCGTGGTGAACACAAGTTCCAACACCCTCGAACAGCACACCACCTACTACCCCTACGGCCTGCCATTCGCTGACGCCTCCAACCCCACCGCCAACCGCCGCAAATACGGCGCCAAGGAGCTGACCCCCGACCTCGGCCTCAACACCTACGACTTCGAGGCCCGCACCCTGACCCCCGCCTTCCCCGCCTTCCTCCAGCCCGACCCCCTGACCGAATCCTACTACCCCCTCTCCCCCTACCTCTACTGCGCCGGTAACCCCATCAACTACGTCGACCCGACGGGCTGCGATTGGTATATGACAAAAGATAATAAAATCAAGTGGACTGATTACATGTCACAGGAAGAAATGGATAAGAACAATATATCTGGAATTTATTTAGGACAAGCATATGTAGAGTTCATTGGTTCAAGAAAAGAGAGGTTGGGCAAGCGAAATGGTGTCTACGGTTATATTGATGGGGACGGCGCAGTCACAGCGAAAGTAAATGTATATGGACCTAATGGCGAAGAAGACATTCATCACTATGTCGGGTATACAATGTCCTCCGATCCTGAAAATTTTGGAGCTATTGATGAAGGACTATATCCGGCTAATTATGATAGTCTTGGTAAAAGTGGAAAACTTAAATCACATTGGGTATTGAATCACAGAGGCAGAGTTCGAATGATGGATGGTAATATCAATCCACTTCACAAAGATCAAATTGATGAAAATGGAGAAGGTTATAAAACCGGAGTTTTTATTCACTCAACAAACCAAAATGGGTTCGCAGGTAGTTCTGTTTCTCAAGCATGTCTGTTAATTGCGCCTAATGACTTTGTAAAATATAATTCCGTAATGCGGGGAGTTAAATCATTTAAAGTACAGGTAACAAGGAAAAAGGTAGAAATAGAGATTCTTAGGAACAACGGATTGTATGAAATAATAGTAACCGAGTCACTTAAGAGAGATTGATATGAAACTGTTTGTTGTGCGGATTTTTTGCATTGAAATGATAGCCTGTGTAAGTATTGCCTGTACTTCCAGTGAAAAGAAATCTACAAATTCCCGTATTGAAAGCTTTTATTCTGACCAAGAAGTATTTGATGGTAAAGTCCTGCATTTCGTTGATCTCGACTCTACTAAATTTTACACAGACAATATTGATGAATATATATGGCTTTCCCAGAAATATGCGACTGTTTTTTTTGACTATGACTGTCCTGAGCCATTAAGATTAAGAACTCGTTCTGAAATCAAATTGTATTTTAACAACCCAGATAAAGACCAATATTTCCTGTTGTCGCTGTTGTCAAAAACTGACACCGAATATCGAGTTGTAGTTTGGGATGCCTTGACTACCAACCCTTTATCCGAAGGATACGTCTCAAGGTCTACACCGTTGCGTATATTTTCAAGAGTAGATTATTTAAATGTTTATCAAACGCCTGATTCGCTGAGTGCTTCAATTGAAGATACATTCCGATATTATTCAGACCCGATACCGGTTGTTGACTTTAGTAACCGCTGGCTCAGAATTAGGAGGAATGATCCCGACGCTGAGATAATAGAAGGATGGATTCCTCCATCTGAACAATGTTCTAATGTTTTTACCACATGCTCCTGAAAATCGAACGTATGTACAATACGATACTATTGATTTGCTATATAATAGATTTCAGTTTTGGAATGATAAACTGATAAAAATTGAAATTGGTTATGATTGGTGATTTATCTGAATATGTATCTTTTACCTTTTTTAGGCCCAAAGGGAGCCGGGTGTGAAAACAAGATGTCGCATTGTAAAGACACATCATGCCAGCAGCTTATCCCGACCACATGGTGCGTACCGTCGACGCCGGCGGGGAGTATGCTTTCACGCATTAAATTGCCGACCGGCGGGGGCAATCGGATGGCGGTGATTCTGCCCGAGATTATGCCTGAGCTGCTTTAGGCTAAAAGAATGAACGATTTGTGGGCGGGTATGGGGACGGGCTCGGGATTTTTGCGTAACTTTGCGACAAAATTCAGTTTTTGAAATTATGGAACAGGAAAAGGATATGGCGCCCGCAAGCGAGGACGCGAAGTTTGAAGGTGCCACATTCGCTATGGTGGCCAAAACGATGAAGGGACTCGAGGCCGTGCTGGCCGACGAGCTGCGGGCTCTGGGCGCCGCCGACGTTGAACCGGGGCACCGGATGGTGTCGTTCAGGGGCGACAAGGCTATGCTCTATAAGGCCAATCTGTGCTGCCGAACGGCACTGCGCATCCTCAAGCCGTTCTATACGTTCAGCGCCGCCGATGCCGACACGCTCTACGACCGAGTGAAGATGTTCGACTGGGGGCAGCTGCTCTCGGTTGACAGCACCTTTGCCATCGATGCCGTAGTATACAGCGAAACATTCACCCATTCGCGGTTTGTCACCTACCGCGTCAAGGACGCTATCGCCGACTGGTTCCGCGACCATTTCGACGGCAAGCGCCCCGGTGTGCGCCTCGATGGCGCGGACGCGCTTATAAATGTGCATATATCTGGCAACGAGGTGACTCTGAGCCTCGACTCGTCAGGCGAGAGTCTGCATCGCCGCGGCTACCGCGTGGCGCAGACCGAGGCTCCCATCAACGAGGTCCTCGCCGCCGGCATAATCCTGATGAGCGGTTACCGCGGCCAGAAGGTCTTCCTCGACCCCATGTGCGGCTCGGGCACCTTCGTCATCGAGGCCGCCATGATTGCCGCCAACATCAATCCCGGCGTCTACCGCAAGGGCTTTGCCTTCGAGCAGTGGCCCGACTTCGACGCCGAGCTCTTCGAGAGCCTTTATAACGACGACAGCCGGGAGCGCGTGCCGGAGTTCCCCATCATCGGCGCCGACATCTCTCCCGTGGCCGTC
This sequence comes from Muribaculaceae bacterium, assembly GCA_051890455.1. GTDB lineage: Bacteria > Bacteroidota > Bacteroidia > Bacteroidales > Muribaculaceae > CAG-873. Next base: position 7,824 of record JBJFEE010000082.1, on the reverse strand, counting down.
GACATCGCCACCCGCAACGCCAAGGGCGCCGGAGTCATGAAATACATCACCCTCGAGACCAAGCCCCTGTCGCAGTGGACAGAGGCTCCTGCCGACAAGGGTGTCATCGTCACCAACCCGCCTTACGGCGAGCGCATCTCGGTGCCCGACATGGAGGGCCTGTACACGATGATAGGCTCGACACTCAAGCACGTCTTCACGGGCTGGGAAGCCTGGATAATCGGTTACCGCGAGGAATACTTCCAGAAGATTGGCCTGGCTCCCAGCGAGAAGGTCAGCCTGCTCAACGGCAGCCTCGACTGCGAGTTGCGCGAATACGTCATCTTCGAGGGCAACAAACGCGACTTCCGCCGCGCCGGCGGCAAGCTCAAGGAGGACAAGCCCGCCCGCGACCGCAAGATGACCTTTAAGGACAAGGAGGAGCGCCGCCGTTTCTTCACCGGAAAAGGCAAGGACGGCGACCGCAAGCCCTTCCGCAAAGATGACCGCCGCAAACCGTTCGACAAGGATGCACGCAGGCCTTTCGACAAACCGGTTGAGGCACCCGTCGAGGAGCCCGAGAGCGAGAACCCGCTGGCAAAGCGCCGCAACCCCGACGCCCTGAAGATGCTCCAGAATAAAATGCCGTCTCTGGCCAAGTCCGAAGGCCCCATCATGCGTTCGAGAGGCTGGAAGCGCAAGGACAAGTAATCCCCCTATAAAGTGACAGCGGGGCGCCCCCAATCAGGAGCGTCCCGCTTTATTTAGCTGTCAAAATTGTCTGAATGTAGGGACATGCCTTTGGCATATTTGGCCAATCAATTGATTTTCAGGATTAACATCGCAAAGCGATGTCCCTGCATCATTAAACTCTCATTGCGCATTATGCCATATAGTAAGGCATCGAGCCGGGGAAGATGAGCAGGCCGGAGGCCACTTCCTCGGCCTTGTCCTTGCCGGCGATGGCCTCAATGATGGCCAGGCCGAAGTAGAAGGCCGACGAGGGGCCGTTGCCGGTGATGATGTTGCCGTCCCTGACCACGCGGTCGGTGTGGTATTCGGCGCCGTTGTCGATGAGGGCGTTGTCGAAGCCGGGGTAGCAGGTGGCCTTGCGGCCGCGCAGCAGGCCCAGCGGAGCCAGCACGACGGCGGGGGCGGCGCAGATGGCGGCGATGTGGCCGTCGTTCATGGCGTGTACGCGCAGGAGGTCGTTGAGGGGTGCGAAGGCGGCCAGGTTGGTGGCGCCGGGCAGCCCTCCGGGCAGGATAAGGAATTCGGCCTGGTCGAAATCGGCCTGCTTGAAGGTGAGGTCGGCCTCGACGGGGACGCCGTGCGAGCCAGCGACTTTATGCGAGTCGGTGATGGAAACGGTGCGCACCTCAAGACCGGCGCGACGCAGAAGGTCTACCTGTGCCAGTGCCTCGACTTCCTCGAAGCCTTCGGCCAGAAAAACATAAGATGTCTTTGCCATATTTTTGCGTGTTAGTGTATGTAATTTTAAGTTTCTTGTGTCGTTGAGGACTGTCAATGACTGGACTGTAAAAGTCATTTCAGTGACAGCGGTTAAAATGCGGTTACAGAATGTTGGAAATTCGGCAACCTCGTTGCTAAGGTACGGCTTTTAATTTTCAAAAGCCGTAAATTTGTATTGAATTTTCTGTGTCCGAGTCAAAATTTCCATCTTTTTCTCTGTTTGCGTCCGGAAATAAAACCCCTGCGAGGCAAAAATTGTTGACACGGAAAAAACCGAGGTCGGCGGCATGACAGGTAATTTCCGACTTTTTTGTTGTTTCTCTATCACTTATTTCTCTATCAAATTAAAAACGCGATGCGTAAATCGACATATAAGAAAACGGTACTACCGGCTATGATGGCCGTCGTCCTCGTCCTCACCGGCTGCTCAAAACAACAGTGGCGCAAGGCCCAGGGGTCGGCCTGGGGCACGACATACACCGTAACCTATTACAGCGACCGCGACCTCAGCGACTCCATCGTCGCCGAAATGGCGCGTGTCGACAGCGAGCTGTCGGTATTCAACCCCGAAAGTAACGTCTCGCGCATCAACACCGGCGCCACTGACATCATGTCGCCGATGACCCGCGAGATTTTCCAGGAGTCGCGCAACATCAACAGTCTCACCGACGGCATGTTCGACCCCACCATCGGACTTCTGTCCGAACTCTGGGGCTTCGGCACCCAAAAGTATAAGCCCGGCGAGGCCGTCGACTCGGCTGCCGTTGCCGAATGTCTGGGCGCCGTCGGCATCGCCGACTGCACACTCAGCTCGGACACCCACCGTATAGTCAAGAAACGCCATGACACACGCTTCGACTTCGGCGCCATCGCCAAGGGTTATGGCGTTGACTGTGTGGCCAACATCCTAAAACGCAATAAAGTAAAACGGTATCTTGTCGAAGTCGGCGGCGAAATGGCCGTGGCCGGCAAGAGCCCCAAAGGCGAGGACTGGTACGTGCAGATTGACAGCCCCGAAAGCGGTCCCGCGGGACATATCGCCCTCACCAAGGTATATCTGACCGACTGCTGCGTCGCCACCAGCGGCAATTACCGCAACACCCGCGACCTCCCCGACGGTCAGCGCGTCGGCCACATCATCTCGCCCAAAACCGGCTATCCCGTCACCACCGACGTCCTCTCCGCTACCGTCGTCGCCAAGCAGTGCGTCATCGCCGACGCCCTCGCCACGGCCTGCATGACAATGGACTCGCAGTCGGCCCTCCGCCTTCTCTCCGAGGCCCGCTGCATCGGCGCCCTCCTCCAGGTATCCCGCCCCGGCGGCCGCATCGAGACTCTCACCTACGGCTCCATCTTCGCAGCCAAATAATGGCGGGATGTTTCCCGGCTATTTGATTCGTCGTTCTACCCGGTAGTGGACTAACGCCGCGATGGCAAGGACAATGGCGATGGGAATGAGGATGGTGGTCGGGTGCGTAAGGCCGTGCGCGCGCATCTGGCGGATGACGGTGAAACCTACCATTTCGTGGATGAGATAGAGGGGATAGGAAATGGCTGCCAGCCATGAGAAAGCACGTACCACGACGTTGTTGCCGGAGATATACCTGTCAAGCAGCTCGGCGGTGTAGATGAGGATTGCCGAGACCACGAAGAAGAACATGGACGACCCGAACGGCCCGTCAAGGGTGGCCGCATTGACCGGACAGAGCAGCAGGATAACGCCGGTGAGCCAAGTGATGCGTTCGCGCCGGAGACGGTATATCACCATGCCGGCGATAAAGTCCTGGCTGTGATTTGTAATCAGCGCCCACCGCAAGAACTTGGGAAAACCGCACAGCTGCACGGCAAGCGAGATGATAATCCATGCAAGGAGTATGCGATAAATTTGCCGCGGTTCGGTGACCAGCGACAGCCCCGCGGCAATGACAACGAAAATCAGCTCGCACTGCATCGTCCAGTACGCGCCGTCGACAAACGGCACCCCGAAAAGCCTCGATACCATCGTCAGGTTAACCAGCCACTGTACGAGACTGACCCTCTCCTCGGTATACCACAGCGTCAGGACAACCGCGGTAAACGTCATGCACACCCAGAACGTCGGATAGAACCGCTTGAGCTTCTTGACGATGAAACGCTTAGGCGAGGCGCCTCCCCGGCGCCCCCCTGCAAAGACATATCGTGCCGCGAGATATCCGCTGAGCATAAAGAAAGTCACGACCGCAGCATACCCGAAAGGCACGCTCCACCCCCAGTCGGCATGATAAACGCCGGCCGCATGCGCGGGATTATTGTTATATGCCCAAGTAAAATGGAAAAACACAATAAGCAACGCCGCGCCCCCTCTGATAATATCCAGACAGACACTACGCTTCATCTCACCCGCAAAGTTACAGCTTTTCCACCAGATTTCATATCGGTAAATTGAGTAAGATACTTCCCTATGAAAAGAGCGTGAGTAGTGTAATGTCTGCTCTCTTATCATGGAGATAAAATAGGGGTGTGTAAAAACCCATAGGATTTAATTACATCGAACATACGTGAAAAAGCATCTGAGTCGGGGGTGCCCGAATCAATAATAATATTTTTCCCGTTATGACTGATGTAAATACAGTCACCATGTTTGGCCCGTAAAAAAGAGATAGTCATTGCGCTTAACTTAGGGATATTTTCTGAATATCCCTAAGTAGAGCCGTATTACAGGCCTATTGAGATGAGCGCGTATTTTCCGGGGGCTTTCCTTGGGATGTAGCGGAGGGCGAGTTTGCCGATCAGGACGGGGATGTAGAGGCCGGCGAGAAACATGATTGGGTAGCAAAGCCATCGGTTCCAGCCGAGAATCTGGAAGAGTATGATGCGGACTGCCACCATCGGGAACCACTGGAGCAGGTAAATGGTGTAGGTGTACTTGCGCAGCGAGGGCATGAACCGGATTTTGTTGACCGACAGGAATTTCATCAGGGCAAATGCTGCGAAAATTCCGGTAATGGAAATGAGGTAGTTGTTTACGGGCAGGCAAATAAGTGCGCAGTAAAGGGCGTTCAGGATGACGAAAAGCAGCAACAACCGGCGTGGAGGCAACAGATGTTGGCTGTCAAGCCGTGCGATTATCTTTTTGGAAACAATTCCAAGGCAGAAATAAGGGAAGTAGTATAATGCCAAAGATATCCCGAAAAATGAGATCTGAGTATAAGGCAGATATGTCATGCCGAGTGCCCCGATAAGAAAAGCGAGACCCCATAGCGATGTTTTGTCTTTAATGAGCTTGGCAAGGACGGCCCCGATTAAATATACGACAAACAGCGCGTTCAGGAACCACATCAGCGAGATGGGGTTATCATCGGGGCAGACAATGGCTCTTAAAAGACCGACAACGACATTATTGTCCTGACTGACAGTATGGAAAGCGAAATCAGAAAGGTAATATTTGGGGATGTACGCGATGCATGTAAGCACAACCAGAGGTACAAGAAGTCGCCGGGCCTTTTTCAGCGCAAATTTCCCGATACTCGTGTCATTTTTAAAGAGAACGCCTGCCAGCCAGAAGAACAAAGGCATGTGAAAGCCATAAATCCAATGACTGAGATAAGTGGAACTATCGGCATCCGTCAAAATGACATGCCCGAGCACTACGAGAACCATCCCGTAGGTAAAGAGGCTGTCGACCCAGTCAAACCTCCCTGCCTCGCGGCCCCCATAATTCGTCATCGGCTCCTTTTCCATTGTGTGAGGTATGGTAGCTTTACAAGGTTGGTGAATTGTCTGAAACTAAGCTTTTCATTTGCCCGGGTTTCAGATTGTGATGGCTCTAAGATGATTAGAAAATTAAAAAGACCACTAAGTCATTATAACTTAGTGGTCTTCTGTGGTACCACCAGTCGTTTAATCGTGTGATTAAATGGTGGTGTACGGGGATTTATATATTCATTTTAACGTGTTTAGAGGACAACCTTCACTTTAATCAACAAGAATTATTTTGAATTGCGACCAAATGCGACCAAGATAAAATGTTCTATAAACAACATTCAATTTACTCTTATAAAAGAGATGAACTTAAAGATATCGTTTGGGAGGTGGTATTCCAGCTTACCATTGTCCCGCAGTTCCATCAGAAGGCGTCCTAAAAGATTGCTTCCTACAAATAGTTCTCCTTTTCTGACCACGCCCCATGTGTCAGCGTCTTTGAGGTTGCCTGACTTTGTTGTTTTGAGTTTAGTCTGGTCTTCCACAATACTGAAGCCGATAGTTTCATTCAGAACATGTCTGAATTCCTCCGACTGCTCATATTTGGTTTGAAGGCAGAACTTCATGACATCTATGATGATCTGTCCCCAGTCCTTACGGCGTAATCCGTTCTTTTCTCCTTTTTTTGCAGCCCATTTCAAGGGCAATCCTTTTGACTGATATATTGACAACAAGGTCTCTTTATCAGAGAACTTCATCATCTGGAATAACTGCTCACTGTTGGAGAACAATACTCCTTTTACAATCAAAGGTGTTGGGGCAAAATTTCCCAGAATTCCCCATTGTTCTTTAACGCCTCGTATGGGGATACATTTGTCTAAAGGATAATCGTTCCACGAATAATATTCAGGATAAAACTCCTTGATGAGTGGAGCCAGTTTACCAGTGCTCATAATATCATTATTCTTTTATCCAGCCTTTTGAGCCGTAATATTGAGTACACAGAGCTGCCTTCTCGACCGCGATTTTAAGAGCTGCCTTGATTTGTTCTTCGGTCAGTTCTGACATATTGGGCAATCCCATTTTTCCAAGTTCATTAATGAACACGGCACTGACGGTATCACCACATCCTTCCCAATCAACAACATTGTTTACTTCTATGGGGCTGACATGTATCCATCCGCCACCACAGAGACTGAACCTCAAACCTTTGGAGCCTTGTGTCTGTATGAACAACTTGTTTTTATAGTCGGCACAGAACGACAAATCCGAAACATTATCATCAGAGAACTTGACTATATCAGCAACTTCTACTGACTTTATAAATTTGTTCCATTCCCGATTGTTCTCACATTCATAGTATATCAGAGAACCACGATTACGAAGTTCTTTCGCAATCATACGGGGACCGGCTTCGTTGTGGTCAAAGAAATAAACGTCGGGTATTACATCTATATGTTCTATAAACGCAGGAACTTCATCCCTTGCCCGCAATTCTGTTATCTTGCGGAAGCGGGAACCGTCAGGTCCAAAACTATGCAGCCCAAGTTCGTGCTCGCCAGTATTCCTGTTTTTTCTGTGGGTACATTCCATTCCGCTGAACCCACCGTTCTCCACGAGAGAAACATATCTGATGTCACAGTCATAATCTTTCAGACTTGCAGCCAGTTTCTGACCTTCTTCTGAATTGGTGAGTTTCACCTGCGGTTGTGCCGTCCACCCAAGATGAGCCAGCATACACATCACATTTCCACATGTGCCGCCTACTTCTTCGGTCAGAATGTTCTCAACATAAGGGTTTCTTTTCCCAATAACAAATCCATCAGGATATTCCCGCAGTTTGATTATATCATAGTTGTACTGGCCGCTGCCTATAATGGTAAGTTTCTTATTCATTGTTCTATCTCTCTTTCAGAACCTGCGACAAATTGTTGTTTGTTATCCAGTTCCACTTGATGTACCTTAATAATCTTAACCTTGTTGTCATCAAGAACGGCTACATTCAATCCAAAGTCAGGATTTTTCCAACTGAACGGCCACGTAATGAACTCAACTCCAATGCTGGTCAGAAATTCAGAAGAGTGCTGTTCTCCCGCCAGTTGTAATGCCTTGACCATAGACTGACCTTCCGCCAAATCAATACAAATCTGTTTCTCAAAATATTTCGCAAGGAACTTACGAAAGTCTTTTCCGTCAAGGGTGACCTTTTGTGGAATAGAAATTCCAAGTTTGTTCTCTGTCCGTTTTGCTATATCAGGATGGACATGTTTCTTGAAATCAATATGGTTGTCTTCTGTCAGTTCTGGAACATCCACTGTATATACATAATGGATAGTAGCACTTTTGTTTGCCCCGCTGTAATGTGCGGCTGATTTGAACGAGCTGGTCAGATATACTCCATACCCAAATTTCACCTTTCCATCCCCTTCAAGGGCATGTGCAAGGTCAAACTTGGAGAACAATACCGATGAACCATGATAAAAGATTGCCATACCGATAAATGTTTAGCCGTTAACGATATTACAAAGTTAGCGATTATATTCGAGACAGACATAAAAAACACACCCTAAAAGTTTCACAACGCCTAGGGTGTTCAAGATACAATAATTATATGTTTGTATGAATTCTAAGATTTTACGGCACAGTTGCATAAGTCCGTGGCAATATAATCATGTTATCCAAAGATCATAG
>JBJFEE010000081.1:0-134806 GCA_051890455.1 Muribaculaceae bacterium | reverse complement strand
CGCTTTTTGCTCTTGTACTACTCTTGTCTCTATTGTAATTCTTTCAATGTGCTCTATGCTTGCGGGGTCGTTTTCCCGTTTGCGAGTGCAAAGGTACGGCAAGTTTTTGACATGACAAAATACAAGAGAAACATTTAACGGATTTTAACAATCAGGGACACTTTTTGAGTTTGCGGACAGGAGATGGCGCCAAGAGACGTGCCGCCGTTGTGTTTTTGGGCGTTTTTTTATAACTTTGCAGACTGTATTACATAATTATATAATATTGTGAACCCGAAAGGGAACAGAAACGAAAACCAAAGACAAAAAACAGCATAGCTATGGATCTTTTTGACAAAATCAGCGCCGACATCAAGTCGGCCATGCTGGCAAGGCAGAAGGTGCGTCTCGAGGCCTTGCGCGGCATCAAGAAAGAATTCCTCGAAGCAAAGACCGCTCCCGGTGCCGGCGGCGTCCTCACCGATGAGGCTGCCACCAAAATCCTGGTGAAGATGGCCAAGCAGCGCCGCGAGTCGGCGAAAATCTACTCCGAGAACAACCGCCCCGAACTGGCCGAGAACGAGCTGGCCGAAGCCGCAGTGATAGACGAATACCTGCCCAAGGCTCTCACACCCGAGGAGCTGGACACCGAACTGCGCAAAATCATCGCCGAGGTGGGCGCCACATCGCCCAAGGACATGGGCAAGGTAATGGGCATGGCCACCAAGCGCCTGGCCGGACGCGCCGACGGTCGCGCCGTTTCGGCCGCCGTGCGCGTGCTGCTGGCCCAGTGACGACACAACTTTATTCTGTAATCAAAAACCAACCAAGCATACACGATGCTCACACTTCAGAAAATCAAAGAAGACACACAATGGGTTATAGACCGCCTTGCCGTCAAAGGCTTTGACGCGCGCAAGCCCATTGCCGACGTCATGGCCCTCGACGTCGTCCGCAAGGAAAGCCAGGGCAAGCACGACGAAGCCGCCAACCAGCTCAAGAAATACGCCGCCGAAATCGGCAAGCTGATGAAAGAAGGCAAAAAGGACGAGGCCGAGAAGGTCAAGGAGGCCGTGGCCGTACTCAAGTCGGAGCAGAAGGCCTACGCCGACGAGCGCGACCGCGCCGAGAACGAAATCCGCAACATCCTGCTCAGCATCCCCAACACTGCCTACGAGGGCGTTCCCGCCGGCACCTGCGCCGCCGACAACGTCGTCGAGAAGACCGGCGGTCCCATGCCCGACCTGGGCGAGGACGCCCTGCCCCACTGGGAGCTGGCAAAGAAATACAACCTGATAGACTTTGACCTCGGCGTCAAGATTACCGGCGCCGGTTTCCCCGTCTACATCGGCAAGGGCGCCAAACTGCAGCGCGCGCTCATCCAGTTCTTCCTCGACAGCGCCTCGGAGGCCGGCTATCTGGAGGTTCAGCCCCCGTACGTCGTCAACGAGGCCTCAGGCTACGGCACAGGCCAGCTGCCCGACAAGGAGGGCCAGATGTACCACTGCGACGAGGACAACCTCTACCTCATCCCCACCGCCGAGGTGCCCGTCACCAACATCTACCGCGACGTCATCATCCCCGGCGACCAGCTCCCCAAGAAGAACTGCGCCTACAGCGCCTGCTTCCGCCGCGAGGCCGGCAGCTACGGCAAGGACGTGCGCGGCCTCAACCGCCTGCACCAGTTCGACAAGGTGGAGATTGTGCGCATCGAAAAGCCGGAGAACTCGTACGCCGCCCTCGAGGAGATGAAGGACCACGTACAGAGCCTGCTCGAGCGCCTGGGTCTGCCCTGGCACATCCTGCGCCTGTGCGGCGGCGACATGAGCTTCACCTCGGCCATCACCTTCGACTTCGAGGTATGGTCGGGCGCCCAGAAGCGCTGGCTTGAGGTTTCGTCGGTATCGAATTTCGAGACCTACCAGGCCAACCGTCTGAAATGCCGCTACCGCGACGAGGACAAAAAAATCAAGCTGTGCCACACCCTCAACGGCTCGGCCCTGGCCCTGCCGCGCATCGTGGCCGCCCTGCTCGAGAACAACCAGACGCCCGAGGGCATCAAGGTGCCCGAGTGCCTGCAGAAATACTGCGGCTTCTCAATCATCGACTGAGGATAGGCCATCTGTGACAACACAAAGCGCCGCACCCCGGAACGGGGCGCGGCGCTTTGCCGTTATAACGTATGGCACCTACCGGCGTCATAACTTTTTAATGCAGAAGCCGGGGCTTCAGTAGCACTCAGCGGCATTGGGGAACTCGCCGTCACGGACGTCGGAAACGTAATGGGCGACGGCGTCGCTGATTACCGAGGAAAGCTCGGCGTAGTGGCGGAGGAACTTGGGCTTGAAGCCGTCGTTCATACCCAGCATGTCCTGGAGAACGAGAACCTGGCCGTCGGTGCCGGCGCCGGCGCCGATGCCGATGACGGGGATGGAGACGGCCTCGCTGACGCGGCGCGCGAGGTCGGCGGGGATTTTCTCGAGGACGAGGCTGAAGCAGCCAATCTCCTCAAGCATCTTTGCGTCGCTGATGAGCTTCTCGGCTTCGGCCTCACCCTTGGCGCGGACGCCGTAGGTGCCGAATTTGTTTATGCTCTGGGGAGTGAGGCCCAGGTGACCCATGACAGGGATGCCGGCGGCGAGGATGCACTCGATGGACTTGCGGATTTCGACGCCGCCCTCAAGCTTGACTGCTTCGGCGCCGCTCTCCCTGAGGATGCGGACGGCGTTGGCCTGTGCCGTATACGGGTCGCCCTGGTACGAGCCGAAGGGCATGTCGCACACCACGAAGGCGTGCTGGATGCCGCGCACGACGCACGAGGCGTGGTAAATCATCTGGTCGAGGGTGATGGGGTGGGTCGTCTTGTAGCCGGCCATGACGTTGGCGGCACTGTCGCCGACAAGAATCATGTCGATGCCGCCGCGGTCGACGAGCTGGGCCATCGTGTAGTCGTATGCGGTAATCATGGCGATTTTTTCACCATTGGCCTTCATGGCGGCCAGGGTAGCCGTCGTCACCTTCTTTTTGTTGTCAACTGTGTTTGTAGACATAGCTTATGGGGTTTGTTAGTAATGACGGCACACATTATTATATATAGGGAAGTGTGAGGGGAGCGCTTTTTGGGCTCCGGGGGTGCCGTCCCGTAAATTTTGGCACAAAGTTATATCTTTTGCACGAAACAACGTCGAATTTGCGGGTAAATTTCTAACTGGAGCGGCCAAAACAGCGTTAGCGGCGGCGAGCTCGCCGCCGAACGGAGACGGGCGCAGGCTGGCACAAAGGCCGGCGGCGGGGAGGGGTGCTTGGGGCCTAAAGGCCGCTAATGGAGCGGGGTTTGGATAGGGACAAAAAAAAATTACTCGTCATCACGACGGGTAACCTTCTTAACCTTAAATCTAATACCATGAAAAACACTTGCAAAGATAATGCTTTTATGTTATAAAACATAATTTTGAAGCAATAAATTCGCAACATTAAACTAATTTAACAAATAACCAACCAATGTATTTTTATCATCAGAAGCCTAATGTTGCTGTATTTTAACTGTTTAAGCGGCGCAAAGGCCCGTTGACGGGAGTTTTGGCCTGAAATGTTTTTTGCCGTGGCCCCGGGGGTTGCCGACGCAAGCTGAAGCTTGCTCACAGAACCAGGGAAACCGGTGGGAAGGGAGGTGGGCCGTTGGGGCCGGAGTTGCTGACGCAAGCTGAAGCTTGCTCTCAGAACCAGGAAAACCGGCGGGAAGGGAGGTGGGCCGTTGGGGGCCGGTGTAGCCGACGCAAGCTGTAGCTTGCTCACAGAACCAGGGAAACCGGCGGGAAGGGAGGTGGGCCGTTGGGGGACGGCGGGCCCTAAGTTGAGATAAAACTATGGGTAGGAGTTATGGGTGCCGTTTCAGCGATAGTCGGCGAAGCGGCTCTGGAGTTTTTTGCGTGCAAAGAAGATGCGGCTCTTTACCGTTCCTAGCGGGAGGTTCATGCGCTCGGCAATCTCGTTGTACTTGTAACCCTGGACGTGCATGACGAAGGGGATACGGTATTCGTCGGCTATTTCGTCGATGGCGGCGGAGATTTCGTTCACGCCGTAAGCGCCTTCGGGAGTCTCGATGCCCGATTCCTGGCAGAGGTTGAGGTGGTAGAGATTTTCGGTGGTGTCGACAACGGTGGCGGCACGGGCGGCGCGGCGATAGTTGTTGATGAAGATGTTGCGCATGATTGTGAATACCCAGCCTTTGAAGTTGGTGTTTTTGGCGTACTTGTCTTCATTGTCGAGAGCTTTTAGGGTTGTATCCTGGAGCAGGTCGTAAGCGTCGTCGCGGTTTGAAGTAAGCATGTAGGCGAAGTTAAGCAGGTTAGCCTGCAAATTCATAAGATTGGATTGAAATTTAGCGTTACCCATAGTTGTAAGTTTTATATCGTTGTTGATTTTTTTAGCCTTTAATAAGGGAGCGTTTGTGATTATCTTGAGTTATAAAAATACAACCGAATTGTAATATTGTCAATAGTTTTACAGTTAAACTCTGTTAATAAAATTACTTTTTCTTAAATGGATTTGCAATTAGCTGGTTTTATGAGGGTTACAAAGGTGTAAAATTTAGAGGCGCAGATGGGTATTTTTGGTTAATTGTAACAATTTAAGCAATAAATTAAGCGTCGTTAACATTATTTTCAACTTTATTGTAACAATTGTAACGATTGTTGCGATTGCAAAAGTAAACGTTTTGTAGCATCTATGCAACGGTTTTGGTGGATTTTTTGTGACAGGGGGACGAAAAGCCCGGCCGGCAAGCCACGAGGTGGGCTGCCAGCCGGGCGGGATTTATGCGGTATGTGGTGTTTTTGGGGGAGGGGGCCGATGGGACCGATAATTATGTGACTTGTGTGGCGTATGTGATGTATGTGACTTATAAGTCTTATACGACTTATACGGGCCGGGCAAGCAGGGGCCGGGGCTGCGGAGGGACGGCAGGCGGCGGGCCGGGCCGCTGTGGCCGGGGCGCGGCGGCCCGCGGCCTTACTTGCCGTTGATTTCGGCGAGGTTGGCGGCGATTTCGGCGTCGGTGACTTCGTAGTTCTGGAGGTCACCGGCGATGAACTTGTCGTAGGAGGCCATGTCGATGAGGCCGTGGCCGGAGAGATTGAAGAGGATGACCTTCTCCTCGCCCGTCTCCTTGCACTTCTTGGCCTCGCGGATGGTGGCGGCGATGGCGTGGCACGACTCCGGCGCAGGAATTATGCCCTCGGTGCGGGCGAAGAGCATACCGGCCTCGAACGACTCGAGCTGCGGAATGTCGACAGCCTCCATGAAGCCGTCCTTGAGCAGCTGCGAGACGATGACGCCGGCGCCATGGTAGCGCAGTCCGCCGGCATGGATGTTGGCGGGACGGAAATTATGGCCGAGGGTAAACATCGGCAGCAGAGGCGTGTAGCCGGCCTCGTCGCCGAAGTCGTACTGGAACTTGCCGCGCGTGAGCTTGGGGCACGACGACGGCTCGGCGGCGATAAAGCGCGTGTGGCGCTCGCCGGTGAAGTTGTGGCGCATGAACGGGAAGGCGATGCCGCCGAAGTTGGAGCCGCCGCCGAAGCAGGCGATCACCATGTCCGGGTATTCACCCGCCATCTTCATCTGCTCCTCGGCCTCAAGGCCGATGACTGTCTGGTGCAGCGAGACATGGCTCAGCACCGAGCCGAGGGTGTACTTGCAGTGCGGCGTCGTCTGCGCCAGCTCTATGGCCTCCGAGATGGCCGTGCCCAACGAGCCCTGGTGGTTGGGGCAGGCGGTGAGAATATCCTTGCCGGCGCGGGTCGACATCGACGGTGAGGGAGTGACCTGGGCGCCAAAGGTCTGCATGATGCTCTTGCGGTAGGGCTTCTGCTCGTAGCTTATCTTCACCTGATAGACGGCAGCCTCGAGGCCGAACATCTTGGCGGCGTAAGCCAGCGAGGCGCCCCACTGCCCGGCTCCGGTCTCTGTGGTGACGTTCTCCACGCCCTCCTTTTTGCAGTAGTAAGCCTGCGGGATGGCCGAGTTGAGCTTGTGGCTGCCCATGGGGCTCACGCTCTCGTTCTTGAAATAGATATGCGCGGGGGTGCCGAGAGCCTCTTCGAGCGCGTATGCGCGCACCAACGGCGTCGAACGGTAGAACTTGTACTTCTCGCGCACCTCCTCGGGGATGTCAATCCAGGCGTCGGTCTGGTTGAGCTCCTGGCGGCACAGCTCCTCGGCGAAAATGGGGTAAAGGTCCTCGGCCTTCAGCGGCTGCTTTGTGGCGGGATGAACGGGCGGCATTGGCTTGTTGGGCATCTCGGCCTGTATGTTGTACCACCGGCGCGGAATACGGTCCTCCGGCAAAATGTAGCGTTTGGTCTTCTCCATAAGTCTTTAGTTTAGAAATTGCACTATTGTGATGAAATTAGTCTGCGTTATGTTGTTCCAACGCCAAAAGTAGTAATTTGTTCCGTTCTTTACAACCTCAAAAGCAAAAACAGGACATCCCGGCACTGTCCCCTGACATTTAATCCGCAAGTATTTTCCATCTCAGCCGTACTAAATAGAGTAAAAACGGGGTGTGGAAATTAATAAAACACAGGTAACGGAACAAAATAGGCAGGAAATAGTTAATTTTGCAGAAAAGCAAAATTTTTTCCGCTCAAAAGCAAAAACGGACATGTACAGACATATCAAGGCCATCCCGCTGCGCTCGGTGCGCTACAGCGACAAGAGCTCCATCCTGACCGTGCTGACGTCGGACTCGGGCCAGATGTCACTGCTGATGTCGGAGAGCGCCGGACGCGAGAGCCGCCGACGCCGGGCGCTGACAATGCCGATGAGCATAATAGAATGTGAGATTGACGTCCGTCCGGGCCGCGACATCCATCCCGTGCGCGAGATGCGCGCGCATGCCGTCTACCCCGAAGTCACCGCCGACCCGTCCAAGGCCGCCATCGCCATGTTCATGGCCGAGGTGGTCCAGACCGTCTTCCGCGAGAGCGGAACGACGGAGGCCATGGCCTGGGAGACGCTCACCGCTGCCGTAGCCACGCTGGCCGGGCTGCGGCGTCCGCGCGCCCTTGCCGTCTTTCCGCTGTGGTTCATGGCAAAGGTGGCCTTCCTCGCCGGCGTCGAGCCGGACACGGGAGGCGCCGGCCGCAGCAGCGTGCTGGACATGACCGAGGGCATCTTCCGCAACTCCGTCCCCACGGGAGGCGAGTGGCTGGCGCCCTACCCCTCGCGCGTCGCGCGCCTGCTCATAACACTGCCCGCCGCCCACCTGTCGCTGCTGCCTCTCGACGGCCCCGGGCGCCGCGAGGCCATGACGCGCATCCTCCGCTACTTCGCGCTGCACAACATACCGTTGACAGGCCTGAAGTCGTTGCCGGTCCTGCACGCGCTGGTAAGATAAGACACACGGCGAGATAAGACGCCTTGTAAGATAAGCAAAGCCGCACCATGACTTGCGTCACAGTGCGGCTTTACTTTGTAGCCCATAGGAGAATCGAACTCCTCTTTCAAGAATGAAAATCTTGCGTCCTAGCCGATAGACGAATGGGCCGGCCTTGAGAGCGGGACTGCGGGAGTCCCGTTTGTCTGTCTTGCAGCGGCGTCATGCCCGCGGGGGGGTCAGCTATCGTTGCCTGAACGTCCTATCAGCCGAGTTTGTTCACCAGAAGAGCGAGCTTGCTCTTGAGGTTGGAGGCTTTATTCTTGCTGATAGCCTTCTTGCTGGCCAGACGGTCGAGCATCGACTCCACCTTGGGCAGGCGGGCTGCAGCCTCAGCCTTGTCGGTCATGTTGCGGAGGGCGCGGACAGCGTTACGGGCAGTCTTTGCGTAGTAACGGTTGTGGGCGCGACGGGTCTTAGTCTGACGTATTCTCTTTTTTGACGAATCGTGATTTGCCATTGCAGGTTAAATTTCTTCTTTGTTAGTTGTTATATAATAAATGTAGCCCATAGGAGAATCGAACTCCTCTTTCAAGAATGAAAATCTTGCGTCCTAGCCGATAGACGAATGGGCCGGCCTAAACGCTCGACAACAGGCACAAAAACAGCCTGCTCGTAAAGCGACTGCAAATATACGAACTTTCAGCCCAATAGCCAAAACAGGCCGTAAATGCGGGGCAAAAAAGCGTAAATTTAACAAAATTTAGCATCTTCCGGCGTCTTTTTGAGGCTCCGGGGCTGGGTCTGGGGCTTTGGAAAGAGAGGAGGGGCACCCCTCGCAAGCGAGGGGCGCAGTCCAAATTTGCGCCCGCAAGCGGACACTGAGCCTGACGGGCCCGGCCGTTACTCCTTTTCGCCGTAGGCGAGGTCGCCGGCGTCACCGAGGCCGGGGACGATGTAGCTGTGGGCGTTGATTTCGGGGTCGATGGCACCTACCCAGATGGTCGTCTTGTCCTTGGGGAAATGTCGGGAGATGTAGTCGACGGCCTGCTGCGAGGCTATCACCGAGCAGACGTGCACGTGTGCGGGCTCACCCTTGGTGAGCAGGGCGCGGTAGCTCAGCTCCATCGAGGCGCCGGTGGCCAGCATCGGGTCGCACAGCACAAGGGTCTTGCCCTCGATGGACGGGGAGGCCAGGTACTCGATGCAGACGTCGAAGTTCTCCTTTTCCTTGTATTTGCGGTATGCCGACACAAAAGCATTCTCGGCATAGTCGAAATAGCTCAGGAAGCCTGCGTGGTAGGGCACTCCGGCTCGGAAAATGGTGGCAAGCACCAGTTTCTCGTCGATGACGGGGCAAAGTGTCTTGGCAAGAGGAGTCTCGATTTCCACGTCGCGATAGTGCAGGTCCCTGGACAGTTCATAGGCCATAATCTGGCCAATGCGCTCAAGGTTGCGGCGGAAACGGAGGCGATCCTTCTGTGTCTCTACATCGCGCAGCTCGGTAAGGTACTGGCTTACCAGACTTTTTTGCTCGGCAAAATTTACAATTTTCATGTTTCGCAGTTGTTAGATTGTTGTTTAACACGAAGTGTCATGAATAAGCCGCCCCGACCGGGTGTGTCGCGGCAACTTTCTGCAAAGGTAACGATTTTGACGGCCAAAAGGGTCGTTTCGGGCAGAAAATCTCACTCCGAATAATTAATAAAAGTAAAAAAGCAGTTCACAGCAAGTCATTTCGGCCGTTTTTACGTAATTTTGCGCAACATAACGGCATCCGGCCCGGCTCATCTCCAGGCCGCCGCCACACATAATTATATATAGGAGGCCACGGCTCCCTGAATCCGCATAAAAATCTTTAAACCCACATAACACATGAAAAAATTCATTTTCGGCGCCGCCATCGCACTGCTGGTAGGCGCAGGCACGACATCCTGCGGCAAGGACAACGCCGCCAAAGATGCCGGCGACTCCCTCGTTTCCGTCGAGACCAGCGACTCCATCTCGCGCGCCTTCGGCAGATACTTCGGTATCCAGATCCGCAAAGAAATGCTGCAGTACCGCCAGCAGACCGGCGAGTCCATCGACTCGGCAGAATTCTACAAAGGCATGCACTCCATCCTCGCTCCCAAGCATTCCGAGGCATACATCCAGGGGCAGGGCGCTGCCATGAACCTCATGAACCAGATCATGGGCCTCGAGGCATCGGGCGTAAGGGTCAACCGCGACGCGCTGCTCAACGCACTGCGCGCCGAACTGATGGCCGACTCGGCCGCCAGCGACTCCGTCGCAAACAAAGCCTTCATCGAGTTCAACGGCCACATGTCGCGCATACAGGAAAAGGCCCGCGCACGCGAGGAGGCCAAGAAGAAAGAGGCTCCCGAAGCCGTCCAGAACCGCAAGACAGCCGAGGCTTACATCAATAAGCTGAAAGGCTCGAACCCCAACTTCAAGGTTGCCGAATCAGGCCTCGGATACATCATCACCAATCCCGGCGAGGGCAACAAACCCGCCGCCAACTCCGATGTCGTAGTCAGCTACACCGGCACCCACCTCGACGGCAAGACCTTCGACGAAAATCCCTCGGCAAACTTCAACCTGGCAGGCGTAGTGCCCGGTTTCCGTGAGGCACTGATGATGCTTGCTCCCGGCGGCGAAGGCACCTTTTACATCCCCGGCAGCCTCGCCTACGGCATCAACGGCATGCCCCCCGCAGGCATCGGACCCGACGAGATGCTCGTCTTCAAAGTCAAGCTCCTCGAGGTAGCCAAGCCCGAGGTCCAGGCACACGAAGTCAAGCCCGTCAAATAAGTATAACCCACAATGAGCCACACGAGCCGCCGCCACCGCACCAAAAGCCGGAGACGGCGGCTCAGACTGTGGAGAATTGCGGATTACTTGCATAAAATGCCCGAAAACAGGCAAAAAGTACGACTTTCTCTGTCTTTTTGCAATTTCAGCCTCTGAAATCATTGCTTTTTGGGAGAAATTTTGTACATTTGTAAGCCGAGCAAGCGAAATTCAAGACTAATCACATACTAACATCCTCATTATCCTCTAAATCAATAATTGCTCTAATCGCTCAACGCCGAATATGGAAAAAATAGACAATCTCGACCGCAAAATTCTTAGCATAGTAATGCGCAACGCCCGCATTGCTTCGAAAGACGTAGCCGTTGAATGCGGAGTGTCGCGCGCGGCTATCCACCAGCGTATCCAGCGCCTGATCGACATGAAAGTCATCACCGGCTCGGGCTACAACGTCAACCCCAAGATGCTGGGATACACCACCTGCACCTACATCGGTGTCAATCTTGAACGCGGCGCCATGTACCGCGAGGTCGTGCCCCAGATTGAGAAAATCCCCGAAGTTGTGGAGTGCCACTTCACCACCGGCCCGTACTCAATGCTGGTAAAGCTATATGCCCGTGACAACGAGCATCTTATGGAGCTGCTCAACGACCGCCTGCAGAACATCCCCGGCGTCACCGGCACCGAGACCCTCATCAGCCTCGAGTGCTCGATTGACCGCACCATCCCCATGAACCTCGAATAAAGGCGCTTAATCCTGTGACAGCAACGTCCACCGACCCCGCCCGGCACCCCCCCCGGACGGGGCCGTCTTTATTATAATATACAGAAGATGTTAGACTATAGCCGGATATCTGACAATTTTTTGTTAATTTTGCCGTTAGATTATTAGCGCGCATACGCCGTCGGCGCATGTGCCGCCCGGCCATGGAAGGCCGGACCGCCAGTCATCACATCCAAAAACAAGAAATCGATTTCCGAAATATGAATATCCTCCGATTAACCGCCGCCGCCCTGCTCCTTGCGGGCACCATGGCCGCCGGCGCCGAAACCGTCACCGTCACCAAGTCGGGCACCCTCAGCGACGCCGTCACCGACGTCACCGCCACCGAGCTGATTATCAACGGCCCCGTTGATGCCGCCGATCTCTTCTGGGCCGCCGACAACATGAAGTCGCTCAAGACCCTCAACCTCGCCAACGCCACCATCGAGGCATACGACGGCGAGATGCTGAAAGGACGCGTGACATACGCCGCCGGAGCCGTCCCCGAGATGTCCTTCGCCGGCACCTCGCTGACCTCCGTAGTCTTCCCCGCCACCGGCAACGTCACCATCGGCGAGGGTGCCTTCGCCGGCACTCCCCTCACCACCCTCTCCCTTCCCGCAGGCATAACCGCCATCGGCGACGGAGCTTTTGCCGCCTGCAAGAGCCTCACCGACATCACATTGCCCGCCACCGTAAAAATCGGCAGCCATCCCTTTGCCGGCTGTACAGGACTGAAGACCGTCACCCTCGACGGCACCACCACCATCGTCGCCGAAGGTCAGTTCAAGGACTGTACCTCCCTCACCAAGGTCAACGGAACGGACCGGCTCGTCACCATCGGCGCAGAGGCCTTCAGCGGATGCACATCGCTCAAGGACTTCACCTTCGGCCAAAACCTGAAGGAGATCGGCTCCCGCGCCTTCATTGCCAGCGGCCTCACCACCGCTGACCTCGCCCCCGCCAGAGAGCTCGACAGGGTCGGCGACTGGGCTTTCGCTCACTGCGAGGACCTCAAGACGGTACTGTTCAACAATCAGGCCGAAGTGACAGTCGGAAAAGGCGTCTTCTTCGACTGCTTCGATCTTGACGAGATAAAGCTGCCCGGCGAACTCCGCACGCTCAGCGCATACATGTTCAAAGGCGACTCCAAAGCCACCGGCCACGACAGCCTCCCCGGCATCGACTCAATCGGCGCATACGCCCTCAAGGACAACGCCGCCCTGCAGACGCTGACCCTCCCCGCCGGTCTCGCCTACATCGGCGACGGCGCCATGGAGAACGCCACCGGCCTCTACGAAATCGACGTCACCCAGCTCAACGAGGTGCCCATGCTCGGCAAGGACGTATGGAGCGGCGTCAGCCAGGCCGACGTAGTCCTCAAAGTCGACAGCGAAGCCGCCGCCGAGGCCTTCAACGACGCCGCACAGTGGAAGGAGTTCAAGATTGACGTCAAGTCAGGCGTTGACGACATCATAGCCGACAATCCCGCCGAGGACGGCAAAGCCGCTATCCGCGGCCGCTTCGCAGGCAACGACCTGGTCCTGCAGGCCCTTGGATCCAGTTTCCGCAACATCCGCGTCTATGACGTGGCCGGACGCCTCGTGGCAGCTCTCGACACCGACCTGAGCGAAGTCAGCCTCGACACCTCCGGCGCCGACACCGACATCTTCATCGTCGCCGCCGTCCTCGCCGACAACACCACCGGCACACTGAAAATCATCCGCCGCTAAATTTTCCAGATACGGGGCTGTGTCAGAACAGCAATAACGATAAGGTTGTAGGGATGCACCCTTGTGCATCCGCAAATCGGCTGTTTTCCAATGCCCATATTGCGGATGCTCCGAGGAGCATCCCTACAACGGACATTTTGGCACACCTCCTTTACCCAACAACCGCATAATCCCGTGGCAAAGAACAAACTCGCAAAATTCGCCGACATGAAGGAAATTCCCTTCGTGTTCCAGTATCCCTTCTCCGTGCTCCGCGAGCAGGGATTTGCCCTGCGCGGCCACTGGCACAGCGACTTTTTCCACAACGACAACCCCATCGTGCTCGAGCTGGGCTGCGGCAAGGGCGAATACACCGTCGACCTTGCCGTGCGCAACCCCGGCCGCAACTACATCGGCATTGACATCAAGGGCGCCCGCATGTGGACAGGCGCCACGCGGGCACAGAAACTCGGGCTGAAGAACGTCGCCTTCCTGCGCACGTCCATCGAGCTGCTCGAGTCGTTCTTCGCGCCCGGCGAGGTGGCCGAGATATGGATTACCTTCGCCGACCCGCAGATGAAAAAACAGCGCAAGCGCCTGACCTCGGCCCGTTTCCTCGAGCTGTACCGGCATGTCCTGGCGCCCGGCGGCCTCATCAACCTCAAGACCGACTCGCCCTTCCTGTACACCTACACGCGCCGGCTGTGCGAGGCCAACCCGCAGGCTCTAGATGTTCGCCACGACGTGCCCGACCTGTACGCCCTGACACCCGAGGAAGCCCCCACCCCGCTCGACATACGCACCCACTACGAACAGCAGTGGCTCGACCGCGGCCTCACCATCAAGTACCTGCAGTATGCCTTCGACACCGCCGTCCCCGTCACCGAAATCGACGACACGGACATCGAGCGCGACACCTACCGCAGCTACTCCCGCGGCCACGTCTGAAAACTTTGCCGCCGCCCCCGGCGTTTACCCTTAACCACATCCAGAATATCCCAAACATCCTTAACATCCAAAACATAAGACACCCCCGCCATGGCAATATACCCCAGACTCATCCTCGACGCCCTCGAAAAAGTGCGCTACCCCGGCAACGGCAAAAACATTGTCGAGTTAGGCATGGTTGAGGACGACATCCGCATCGACGGCAACAAAGTCTCCTTCTCGCTCATCTTCGACAAGCCCACCGACCCGTTCATCAAGTCCGTCGTCAAGGCTGCCGAGCAGGCCGTCCTCACCTTCGGCGACCCGTCCATCGAAATCCAGGGCAACATCGCCGTCAAGACGCGCCAGGTTGCCGCCCCCAAGGCCGACAACCCGCTCCCCGGCGTCAAGAACATCATCGGCGTCGCCTCCGGCAAGGGCGGCGTGGGCAAGAGCACCGTCGCCGCCAACCTGGCCGTGGCGCTGGCTCAGGAGGGCTACCGCGTCGGCCTGCTCGACGCCGATATCTTCGGCCCCAGCATCCCCAAAATCTTCGGCGTGGAAGACGAGCCCATCTACATGCACAACGTCGGAGGCCGCGACCTCATCATCCCCATCGAGAAATTCGGCGTGAAAATTCTGTCGATAGGCTTCCTCGTCGACAAGGACAGCGCTGTGCTCTGGCGCGGCTCCATGGCCTCCAACGCCCTCAAGCAGCTCATCGGGCAGGCCGACTGGGGCGAACTCGACTACTTCCTCATCGACATGCCGCCGGGCACAAGCGACATCCACCTCACCCTGGTACAGACCCTCGGCATCACCGGCGCCGTCATCGTCAGCACGCCGCAGGAAATCGCCCTGGCCGACGCCCGCAAGGGCATCTCGATGTTCACCGGCGACAAGGTCAACGTACCCGTTCTCGGCATCGTCGAAAACATGGCGTGGTTCACCCCCGAAAGCCATCCCGACGAGCGCTACTACATCTTCGGTAACGGCGGCGCTGTCCGCATGGCCGAGGAGCAGGGCATCGAGCTGCTGGCGCAGATTCCCCTCGTCGCCGCCGTAGGCGAGCACAACGACGCCGGCTCGCCCATCGCCGCCGACGACTCGCTGACAGCGCAGGCCTTCATCCACCTGGCACACAACGTCATCGACGCCGTCGACCGCCGCAACGCTTCCCTACCTCCCACACAGCACGTCAACGTCACACGCAAATGAAAAAAGTTCTCATCCTCAACGGCCCCAACCTCAACCTGCTGGGCAAGCGCGAGCCCGAAATCTACGGCTCCGAGACGATGGAGCAGGTGCTCACGGCTCTCCGGATGGCCTCGGCAAAACGCGGCATAGACTTAGAATACGTCCAGAGCAACCATGAGGGCGTGCTGGTCGATACCATCCAGCGCGTCGGCTTCGACACTGAAGACTATATCGGCATCGTCCTCAACGCCGGTGCCTGTACCCACACATCGCTGGCACTGGCCGACGCCATCGCCGCCATACCCCTGCCCGTCGTGGAGGTACATATCAGCAACGTCGCCGCCCGCGCCGAGGCCATCCGCCACACCAGCCTCATCGCCCCCGTCTGCGCCGGCACCATCGCCGGTTTCGGCACCTACAGCTACCTCCTGGGGTTATTGGCATTACTCAAGAATATGTAGGGATGCACCCTGGTGCATCCGCCTCTCACATCAACGACAACAAAAACGAGGGTGTGTCAAAATAGCCTGAATGTAGGGACATGCCTTTGGCATGTTGGACCAATATGCTGTCTTTCAGGCTTAACATCGCAAAGCGATGTCCCTACATCATTAAAATCACACATTTTGACACACCGCCCTACATTAAAATCATTGCCATAATGAAATTTCTCCGCAAAATATTGCTGACGGCCGTGCTGCTGATGGCGCTGTCGGCCTCGGCCGCCTCGCCGAAGTACATCTTCTTCTTCATCGGCGACGGCATGGGCATGGGCCCCGTCATGGCCACCCAGACTTACCAGCGCCTCGTCAAAGGCAAGACCGGCGTCAACGACCAGCTCGTGATGTCGCAGTTCCCCCACGCCGGACTCGTCACCACCTACTCGGCCAGCTCGCACGTCACCGACAGCAGCGCCGCCGGCACAGCCCTCGCCACGGGCAACAAGACCCGCAACTATATGCTGGGAATGAATGCCGACACCTTCGCTGTCTCCTCCATCGCCCACGAGCTCAAGGACCTCGGCTGGGGCATCGGCATCGTCACCGACTGTGCCGCCGACGACGCCACCCCCGGCGCCTTCTACGCCCATCAGCCCAGCCGCAAGATGTACTACGAAATCGGCAAGGACGCAGCCTACAGCGGCTTCGACTTCATCGCCGGCGCGGGTCTGCGCGGCGGCAAGGACAAGGACGGCAAGGCCAACGACCTCTACGATGTACTCGAGCAGCAGGGCTATCAGATTCTGCGCGGTCAGGACGGCGCCCGCGCCGTGGAGACCTCTAAGAGCGAGAAAATCATGCTCCTCAACCCCGAGGGCTATCACATCCCCTCGGCCATGGGCTACGCCGTCGACTCGGTGGGCAAGGACGGCATAGGCCTCACCCTCCCCATCGCCATGGAGGCCTGCCTGACTCAGCTGCAGCGCAACAGCCCGGACAAATTCTTCATGATGGTCGAGAACGGCCTCATCGACCACGCCCTCCATGCCAACGACGGCGGAGCCGCAGTCAAGCAGATTCTCGCCCTGGACGAGTGCGTGGCCATCGCCTACGATTTCTACAGGCAGCACCCCGACGAGACCCTCATCATCATCACCGCCGACCACGACACCGGAGCCATGAGCGTCGGCTGCAAGGCTTCGAAATACGTCGTACATCCCGAATATGTCGACTATCAGGCCATCTCGAAGGACATGTTCAACCTCGAGATACAGTCCATGCTCAAGAGCCGCCGCCGTTACGAGTGGCCGGAGATGAAGGAGCTGCTGAGCGAGCGCCTGGGCCTGTTCACGAAAATCCCGGTATCGAAGGATGTCGAGAAAAAGCTTGAGAAAACTTTTGAAGAGACCTTCCACGAGGGCAAGGTCAACGACGAAAAGGGCCTGTACAGCACCAGCAACGCCTTCACCGTCGCCGCCATCCGAGCCTACAACAACGCCTCGGGCTGGGGCTTCACCACCCTCAACCACTCGGGCAACCCCGTCCCCGTCTACGCCATCGGTGCCGGCGCCGAGAACTTCGCCCGCCAGCTCGACAACACCCAGATTCCACAGATTCTCCGCCGCCTCACCGGCGAAAAATAGGCATTGATAAATACAAAAGAATAGAAAAGCAATTTGTATCGGCCGTCTGCCTGTTACAAATTGCTTTTCTTTTTGCTTAAAACAGCGTCGGGTGCGGCAGCAGCCTGAACGTACGCCTGTGCTCGGGCGTGACGCCTAACTCTGCGATAGCCTGACGGTGGGCGGCCGTGGGGTAGCCCTTGTTGACATCCCAGCCGTAGCCGGGGTAGCGTTCATGGGCTCGCCGCATGTATTCGTCACGGTGCGTCTTGGCCAGGACAGAGGCAGCGGCGATGTTGCCGAAGCGGCCGTCGCCTTTGACAAAGGTCTGCCAGGGCACGTCGCGCCAGGGCGTGAACCTGTTGCCGTCGACAATCACCGCCTGCGGCGTCACAACAAGGGCGTCGAGGGCGCGGTGCATGGCCAGTATGGAGGCGCGCAGGATGTTGATGCGGTCAATCTCGTCGGCGGTCACCACGCCTACGGCCCAGGCCAGGGACTCGGCCTCGATGATGGGGCGCAGAGCCTCGCGGCGCCGCTCCGTGACCTGCTTGGAGTCGTTGAGCCAGGGATGATGGAAGTCGGGCGGGAGTATGACGGCGGCGGCAAAGACAGGGCCGGCGAGGCAGCCGCGGCCGGCTTCGTCGCATCCGGCCTCGAGCACCGAGGCATCGAAGCAGTTGGGCAGTGAGACTTCTTTTCCTGGCATCAGCAGCGGATATTACGCGATACGGAGGACTACCCGCCCGCGGGATGGCGGCGGCATACGGCATAGATGCGTGCCAGCAGCTCCCGCATCGAGAACGGCTTGGCCACATAGTCGTCGGCGCCGTTGTCGAGGGCGTTGATGATGCTGTCGGCACTGTTGTCATGACCCGACAGAATTACCGGCACATGTGCCGTCAGCGGATTGGCCTTGATGTCGCGCACAAGGTCGATACCATTGTACGCCTGACCCGTGGCGTCGGCAAGCACAATCCTGTAGCTGCCCACGTCGTGGCCGACGACAAGCGCGGCAGAGCTGACGACGGTCACCGAAAACAGCGCCGACTCAAGACTGCTCTTCACCAGCCGCGCGATATTCTCATCATCGTCGACAAGCAGGATTTTTCCATAACCTACTGCATCACTCATATCAGACGTACATAAATTAGACAAACTTAAAGTCCTTTGGGTGTATAAAGCCTTTCGGGTGTTACGCTCCCCGCAACCGGGGCGCCGAGGACCGCCAGGTCCTCAAATCTGAACTGTTCCCCTCGCTTGCGAGGGGGTGAGTCCCTACGGGCCTCTTAGGTCATAGATTCAAAGACGCAGAACCGCCGACAGATGTCTGCCTCGAATTCTACACAACAAATAAAAGCAAAAATTTCGACACCGCCCACCTCCGTACCACTTTGTAACCGGTTTGCGTAGAATTTTTATCAACAGTCACCAAAACGCCTTTTACTGCGCGGGGGAGTCGGTTTCGCGGAGGAGGTGCGGGGAGGGGACGGAGGCAGGGACAGCGAGGTTGTGGAGGTGGCCGAGGGAGAGGTAGAGGCCCTGGCGGACGAGCTGCTGCGCCAGTTCGGGTTTGCCACGGAAACCATGGATTATCCATGGCTGGACGGGGGTGTGTTTTTTGCGGAGGGCGAGAAGGTCGCTGTAGGCACGGACGCAGTGGATGACGAGGGGGAGGCGGAGCTCTTCGCTGAGGAGGATGTGTTTTTCGAAGACTTCCTGCTGGATGTCAATGGAGGGGCCGCGGAAGCGGTCGAGGCCGCACTCGCCGATGGCGACGACACGGGGGTCGGAGAGGGCAAGGGCACGGACGGCTTCGATGTCGCCGGTATCGGCGTGCCAGGGGTGGATGCCCACGCTGAGGCGCTCGGCGCCGGCGGTGTCCTCGCCGGGCTCGACGCTGGTTATCATACCCGCGCCGCGCCGATGCGTATGCACGTCGGTGTGGTAAAAGAAATCTGGCAGCGTCGTGTCGGGCATAACGGCTTTAATTTGTCTTTCAGGGAACAGGGTCGTAGCCGGAGCCGCCCCAGGGATGGCAGCGGCAAATGCGGCGGACGGTCAGCCATAGGCCCTTGAAGGGACCGTGCTTGCGCAGGGCCTCCAGGGCATATTCGCTGCAGGTGGGGGTGAAACGGCAGGATGGCGGCAGGGATGGGGAGATTACGGCCCGGTAAAAATATACGGGCAGCGACAGCAGCCACGCAAGGCCTTTACTCAGCGCTTTCACTGCTTTCATCGTTTTGCGGCTGACGTTCGGCGGCAATGGTGGCGAGGTCACGGCCAAGGCGGCCGAGAAGCCGTGTCATGGCCTTTTCGACAAGAGCGTATGGCTCAATGCCTTTGCCGACGTACATAAAGGCGACATCAGCCAGCATACCGTCGGGAACGGCGAGTTCGTGGCGGTGCAGACGGTAGGCCTCGCGGATGCGGCGGCGCATCAGCACGCGTCCGACGGCATGGCGCAGGCGCTTCTTGGGAACGGAGACAAGGAACTGCACGGGCGCGTCGGAACGCCGTCCGGGGCTCACGCGCCACACCATGCGTATGGGATATGCCAGCGACGAATGCGGCTCAGAACCGGCATCGCCACCGGCAGCAGGCTGAAACAGCTGACCGATGGCAATTACGCTGCACAGCTTTTCTTTTTTGTACAGCCTCAGCGGATGGGATGCGGATGGAGATGCCGGACGCACAGTGGGAAAATGGTGTTAATTATATAAACGACATAAGTCACATAAATTATATGACTTACAGGCAAAGACTACCCCTGCTCGCGCATGTAGATGTCGATGGCGGCGGGCATCGAGGGAGCCTCGGGGCGCGGTACCTCGATGTCGACGCGCAGACCGGCGTCTACGGCGGCCTTGGTGGTGTTGGCGCCGAAGGTGGCGACGGCAATCTCGCCCTGCTTGAAGTCGGGGAAGTTCTTCACCAGCGACTCAATGCCCACGGGGCTGAAGAAGGCCAGCATGTCGTAGTCGAAGGCCTCGTCAGCGGTGAAGTCATTGGTGACGGTGCGGTACAGCACCGCGCGGGTGTAGTTTATCTTGTTGTCGTCGAGAATTTTGGCGTCGCAGGGACTGGCGGCCTCGCTGACGGCGTAGAGGTACTTGTCGTCCTTGTGCTTGAGCATGAAGGGGACAAGGTCGGCGAGTTTGCCTGTCTCGGCCTTGAAAATCTTGCGTTTGCGGTAAACGGTGTACTTCTGCAGGTAGTCGGCGATGTTCTTCGTCGTGCAGAAATACTTCATAGTGTCGGGCACGCTGTAACGCATCTCCTCGGCAAGGCGGAAGAAATGGTCGACGGCGGTGCGCGCCGTGAAAATCACGGCGGTAAAGTCCTGGATAGAGACCTTCTGCTGACGGAATTCACGTGCCGTCAGTCCTTCGACTTTGATAAAGGGGCGGAAAACAATGTCAACATTGTACTTCTCGGCCAAGTCATAGTATGGCGATTTTCCGTTTGCCGGCTGTGGCTGGGAGATAAGGATTTTGTTAACTTTCACTTTCTTCGTACATACTTTTTGCATTGCAGCAGATGCCGATACCTGAATTTCATGTTTTAACGCCTTAGAAATACCCTTTTAATGTGATTAAAGCAGCAAGGCAGGCACCATTTTGACTGCAATCATGAAAACAATGAGGGGTGGTATAATTTCCAGGGTGCAAAGGTACAAAATAAAATAGAGAAGTGAGCCATAATTGTGGTAAAAAATTCTAAATCCTTTTATTATAAATGCCAATCGGGCAATTATGTAGCATATCGCGGCAACGCTCAGCGCCCATGGTCCGGCCTCGGGATAAAAGACGGTGACGATGGCGGCGGGAAGCAGCGCGAAGCCCAGAAAGCTCTGCGTGGAAGTGAAGGCGCGCAGCCACGACCGACGGTGTTCGGCGTCGGCGAAGGCATAGCCGACGGTATTATATGCGAGGAGCTGGAAGACGAAATAGCCCGCGCAGAGCGCTATCAGCAGGCCGCATCCGGCCATGACGGGGACGGCGGCACCGAGGCCGCGGACATAGCTGAGCAGGAGGATGCCCTCGTAGACGCACGTCTGCATGCAGAAGATGGCGATGAGGCGCGACTGCGCCGGCGTACGCTCGTCGAGGTCGTGGCGGTCGAGGCGGGTGCGGGTGATGTCGTCGAGCATCGAGCCGAGCAGACGCCCGGTCTGGCGCATGCACAGCACCGTCAGCAGCATCATGGCCATGATGATGGCGGCCATGCCCGAATTTGTCGCCGCCGTCTCGGGGCGGTCGACGGGCACGATTCCGGACTCCCATGGCCTGGGCTTTACCATGACAACGGCCTTCTTCGGCGCAGGAACGGGAACCGCAAGCGAGTCTGCCGTCAGGAGCGCCAGCGAGTCGGAAGCCTGCAGCGCGGCCGTGTCAGCCGGGGCGGCAGTATGCGCCGTCACGGGAGCCGCCTCATGCACGTCGGCAGGGGCTTGTGTCATTATGTGGGTCAGGGAATCGGGCATTGGAGTAATCTAAAAAGAGTGCCGACGTTATTTTATCGGGTTGAGAACTTCGTCGACAGCCTGCATGGGGGTGGGGACGAGCCATATCAACTGACGCTCGGCCTGGGGGCCTTTGCGCATGAAGCCCTCGTCCTCGGCATGGCGGAGGGTGCGCAGCAGCGGGTCGTAGTAGCCGCGGGTGTTTACCATCACCACCTTGCCGTTGAAGAGGCCGAGCTGGCGCCAGGTTATGATTTCGAGCAGCTCCTCAAAGGTGCCAACGCCGCCGGGGAGTGCGATGGCGGCCTGCGCACATCCGGCCATAATCTCCTTGCGCTGGTGCATGTCGCGGGCCACTATCATGTGCGTGAGGCCTTTATGACCCCAGCCGCGGTCCACCATGAAGCGGGGAATAACACCGACGGCGCAGCCTCCGGCCTCGAGGCAGCCGTCGTTGACGGCACCCATCAGGCCCGTGTCGCCGCCGCCGTTGACGACGGTGAAGCCGGCGTCGGCAAGGTAGCGGCCCAGCTCGCGGGCGGCGTCGATGTATTCGCTGTTTATGTACGACGACGAGGCGCCGTAAACCGTTATCGCGGGGCGCGGAATAAGCGCCAGAAGTTCTTCGTTGCTGCGCTCGCAGGCTTTGTCGGACGGAGTCATTGCTGAAATTCGTTTTTAGCCCTTAGTCCCAGTAAATAAGGAAGTTTTCGCCGGTGGTAGTGACCTTCAGCGTCACCTTGGCGTTTTCGATGACGGGTATGTTGTGGTCGACGTGCCCGATGGGAGCCTGGAAGGCCACGGGGTAACTGTAGGGAGCCACCATGTCGCTCACCATCTGCTCCATCGTCTTGTACGAGTTGTCGGCCTTGTACTCGGTGAACTGGCCCACAATCAGGCCGGCGAGGTTGGGCAGCACTCCCGACAGGCGCAGCTGGTAGAGTATGCGCTCGATTTTGTAGATGGGCTCGGAGACATCCTCGATGAACAGCACGGTGTCGGGCCTGAAGACGTCGAAGCGCGTGTCGATGAGGTCGGCGAGGACTGCGAGGTTGCCGCCGATGAGCCGTCCGGTGGCGATGCCGGGACGGTCGTATGACGATGCGGGGAACGACACGGCCTCGCGCACTCCGCTGAGGATATTGAAGAGGGCGGCGTTGTCCGGGTCTTTCGCGCCCTTCATGATGTGCGCGGCCATCGAGGCATGAACCGACGAGATGTTGTTCGACGCCATCAGCGCATGCAGGGCGCTGATGTCGCTGAAGCCGACAATCCACTTGGGGTCTTTCTTCAGGTCGAGTTTGCTGAGTCGCTCCATCAGGTGCACCACACCGTAACCGCCGCGGCTGCAGATTATTGCGCGCACCTCGGGGTCGAGCAGCGCTGCCTCCAGGTCGTCGTAGCGCTCCTGGTCGGTGCCGCTGTAGTTGCCCCATTTACCCAGCGTGTGCGGCGCTATGCGCACGCGCCAGCCCTGGTCTTCAAGCACGTCGCGCGCGCCGTAGACCTTCTCCTCGGCGATGGGGCCCGCCGGCGAACAGATAACTATAAGGTCGCCCTTCCTGAGGGGCTTCGGAAATACGGTTTTCTCCTGTTTCTTGTCGCTCATCTATTTGTGTCGGGGCCATGCCCCCGTTTGGTTTTAATCAAATGCAAAGTTAACCATTTTTTTGCATCAAGCCTACCATCGTCTCATGTTCTTGCACGGCGCGACCATTTTCTTGCCTCGCAAAATCGAGTTTTATGTTGAAAACCCGGAGAACCAGCGTTATAATTTCATAAATTATGTTAATTTATATGTCATAACTGCGGGTTATAGCGCTTGCAAGAAACTTATATATTGCAGTTAAGCATAAAAATGAGTACCTTTGCATAACTTCGTAAGAGCGGAGGGGGCCCCGGCGGGCTTCCTCCTGTTTTTTGTAGCAACGTCAAGATCCACAGCGACACCCATGTAGGGTCGCGGCACACCGCCGCCGTTGCGCCTGCGAAGCCCTGACTGACCCGCAGATAATTACCTATATTATATATGATAGACAAAAATCTGGTGGCAGAGGCAGTGAACGAGTTCCTGTCCGAGTCGCCCCTTTTTCTGGTGGACGTAAAAGTGACACCCGACAACAACGTGACCGTTACCGTCGACTCGCCCGAGGGCGTCGACATCGACCAGTGCGTGGCTCTCTCGCGCAAAATCGAGGAGCGCTTCGACCGCGACGTCGAGGACTATGAACTGGAGGTCGGCTCGGCCGGACTGACGGCGCCTTTCACCGTTCCCGCCCAGTACAACATGAACGTCGGCAACGACGTCGAGCTGCTAAACCGCGACGGCCGCAAGCTGCGCGGCGTCCTCAAGGAGGTCAACGCCGACTGCTCGCAGATTGTCGTGGCCGTTCCCACTAAAGTGAAGAACGAAGGCGAGAAACGCCCCCACATCGAAAACATCCCCGAGACAATCGCCGTCGCCGACATCAAAAAAATCGTCCGCGACATCAAATTCTAAAGCCAAACCGTCTAAAACAGCTATTTTAGCTACTATAGCTACTTTAGCGCTAAACCAGAAATAAAAACAAAAACAACATAAAAACCGAAAATGGCAAAAAAAGAGGCTACTCCCAACATGATCGAGCAATTCGCCGATTTCAAGGAGACAAAAGGCATTGACAAAACCACGATGATCAGCGTGCTCGAGGAATCGTTCCGCAACGTGCTCGGCAAGATGTTCGGCACCGACGAAAACCTCGACGTAATCCTCAACCCCGACAAGGGCGACGTTCAGATTTTCCAAAACCTCACAGTCGTTCCCGACGGCGAGGTCACCGACCCCAACCTCGAGATTTCGCTCACCGACGCCCGCGCCGACAACGACCCCGAGGCTGAGATAGGCGAGGAGCACACAAAGGAGATTTTCTTTGAGAAATTCGGCCGCCGCGCCATCCTCACCCTGCGCCAGACCCTCCAGTCGAAAATCCTCGACCTGCAGAAGGAGGCCGTCTTTGCCAAGTTCAAGGCCCTCGAGGGCCAGCTCGTATCGGGCGAGGTTTACCAGACCTGGTCGCGCGAGACCCTGCTGGTAGACGCCGACAACAACGAGCTGTTGCTGCCCAAGAACGAGTCGATTCCCGGCGATTTCTTCCGCAAGGGCGAGACCGTCCGCGCCGTCATCGCCAACGTCGACAACAAGAACAACAACCCCAAGATTACCGTCAGCCGCACCAACGAGAATTTCCTGCGCCGCCTCTTCGAGCTTGAGGTGCCCGAAATCCAGGACGGCCTCATCAACATCCGCGCCGTCGCCCGCATCCCCGGCGAGCGCGCCAAAATCGCCGTCGAGAGCTATGACGACCGCATCGACCCCGTCGGCGCCTGCGTAGGCATCAAGGGCAGCCGCATCCACGGCATCGTCCGCGAGCTCCACAACGAGAACATCGACGTCATCCCCTTCACCAGCAACGACTCGCTCTTCATCCAGCGCGCCCTCTCACCCGCAAAGGTCAGCAGCATCCGCCTCGACCCCGAGGAGAAGAAGGCCGAAGTCTTCCTGCGCCCCGAAGAGGTAAGTCTGGCCATCGGTAAGAACGGCCTCAACATCAAGCTCGCCTCAATCCTCACCGGCTACACCATCGACGTATACCGCGACACCGACGACGCCAGCGCCGACGACGAGGACATCTACCTGGACGAGTTCAAGGACGAAATCGAGGAGTGGGTTGTCGAGGCACTCAAGAAAGCCGGCTTCGTCACCGCCAAGAGCGTCCTCAACGCTCCCCGCGACATGCTCGTCGAAAAGGCCGACCTCGAGGAGGAGACCGTCGACAACGTCCTCGAAATCCTCCGCGCCGAATTCGAGGACTAAGCGGCGGACCCCGGTCCGCTATAATAGCTATCATAGCTAATTTAGCTACAACAGCTATTCCACCAACCAGCCAAAAGAAAGAAGAAGATACAATAAATACATGGCAAAAACCAAGATAAGCAAATTAGCGAAAGACCTCAACGTGGCGCTGAACACGGTGATTGACTTTCTGCACACCAAAAACGTCGACTTAGGCGACATCACCCCCAACACGCGTGTCGAGGACAATATCGCCGACATGCTCTTCGACGCTTTCGACAAAGACCGCAAGGTGCGTCAGCGCGTCGAGGCCGAGGCCGCCGAGCGCGCTCAGGTGCGCGCCGCCGCCAACCCCAAACCCGAGCCCAAGCCCGCCGCTCCCGAAATGGCCAAGACACCCTCGGACAACGGCCAGAAATACAAAGTTCTGGGCAAAGTCGAGCTGGACTCGAAGGGCAACGTCATCAAGCCCGCCGCTCCCAAGGCCGAGGTCAAGCCCGAAGTCAAGCCTGAGCCCAAACCCGAGGTGAAGGCTGAGGTGAAGGCTGAGCCCAAGCCCGCCGCTCCCAAGCCCGAGGTAAAGGCCGAGGCCAAACCCGAACACAAAGCCGAGAACAAGGCCGAAGCCAAGCCCGCCGCCCCCAAGGCCGAGCCCGAAAAGAAGCCCAAGGCCGAGGCAAAGCCCGAGCATAAGCCTGAACCCAAGGCCGAGCCAAAACCGGCAGTCAAGCCCGAGGTCAAGGCCGAAGCTCCCAAGGCTCCGGAGAAACCCGCCGAGCCGGAGTTCATCGCCACCGAGACTCCCAAGGGCCCCACGCTCAACATCGTGGGCAAAATCGACTTGTCGACGATAAACCAGAACACCCGTCCCAAGAAGCGCGGCCGCCACGACCGCGGCGGCCAGGGCGGAGCCGCCGGTCAGGGCGGCGAAAAGAAGAAGCGCCAGCGCATTGGCGGCGGACGCGTCGACATCGAAAAGACCGGCGCACAGGTAGCCCGCGACGGCGCCGGCAACGGCCGCTCAGGCAAGGGCGGACGTGACGGCCAGGGCGGCCGCGACCGCTCCGGCAAGGGCAAGCGCAACCAGCCCGTAGTGCCGCAGGAGGTCAGCGAGGAGGACGTACAGAAGCAGGTCAAGGAGACCCTGGCACGTCTCACCGCCAAGGACAAGGGTCTCAAGAAGGGTGCAAAATGGCGCCGCGAGAAACGCGAGGCAAACGCCGAGGCTCGCGCCGAGGCCGCAGCAGAGGCACGCGCCGAGAGCAAGGTGCTCAAGCTCACCGAATTCGTTACCGCAAACGACCTCGCCATAATGATGGACGTGCCCATCAACCAGGTTATCGCCACCTGCATGAACCTCGGCGTGATGGTATCCATCAACCAGCGTCTCGACGCCGAGACCATCAACATCGTGGCCGAGGAGTTCGGCTTCAAGACCGAGTATGTTTCGGCCGAGGTCGCCGACGCCATCCACCAGGAGGAAGACAGCGAGGAGGATCTGCAGCCCCGCTCGCCCATCGTCACCGTCATGGGTCACGTCGACCACGGCAAGACCTCGCTGCTCGACTACATCCGCAACGCCAACGTCATCGCAGGCGAGGCCGGCGGCATCACCCAGCACATCGGCGCCTACAACGTCAAGCTCGACGACGGCCGCCACATCACCTTCCTCGACACCCCGGGCCACGAGGCCTTCACCGCCATGCGTGCCCGAGGCGCAAAGGTCACCGACCTCTGTATCATCATCGTCGCCGCCGATGACAACGTCATGCCGCAGACCGTCGAGGCCATCAACCACGCCAGCGCCGCCGGTGTCCCCATCGTATTCGCCATCAACAAGATAGACAAGCCCCACGCCAACCCCGAAAAAATCAAGGAGGAGCTGGCTGCGATGAACTACCTCGTCGAGGACTGGGGCGGCAAATACCAGAGCCAGGACATCTCCGCCAAGAAAGGCACGGGCGTGCCCGAGCTGATGGAAAAAGTGCTCCTCGAGGCCGACATGCTCGACCTCAAGGCCAACCCCGACCGCAAGGCCGTCGGCTCCATCATCGAGTCGTCGCTCGACAAGGGTCGCGGATACGTCGCCACCGTGCTCGTGCAGAACGGCACGCTGCGCCAGGGCGACATCATCCTCGCCGGCAACCACTACGGCAAGATCAAGGCCATGTTCAACGAGCGCAACCAGCGCATCACCGAGGCCGGCCCCGCCGCTCCGGCGCTTATCCTCGGCCTCAACGGCGCTCCCACCGCCGGTGACACATTCAACGTGCTCGACACCGAGCAAGAGGCCCGCGAAATCGCCAACAAGCGCGTGCAGCTGCAGCGCGAGCAGGGTCTGCGCACCACCAAGATCCTCACCCTCGACGACATCGCACGCCGCCGCGCCATCGGCAACTTCCAGGAGCTCAACATCATCGTCAAGGGCGACGTGGACGGCTCAATCGAGGCCCTGTCCGACTCGCTCATCAAGCTCTCCACCGAGGAAATCCAGGTCAACGTCCTCCACAAGGCCGTCGGCGAGATTTCGGAGAGCGACGTCACCCTTGCCGCCGCCTCCAACGCCGTCATCATCGGCTTCCAGGTGCGTCCCTCGCTGGCCGCACGACGCGCCGCCGAGCGTGAAGGCGTCGAAATACGCCTCTACTCGGTCATCTACGACGCCATCGAGGAGGTCAAGGACGCCATGGCCGGTATGCTCGCCCCCGAAATCAAGGAGGAAATCCTGGGCACCGCCGAGGTCCTCGAGACCTACCACATCTCCAAGGTCGGCACCATCGCCGGCGCCATGGTGCGCGAGGGCAAGCTGAAACGCTCGTCCAAAGTCCGCCTCATCCGCGACGGCATCGTGCGCTACACCGGCGAGCTGGGAAGCCTCAAGCGCTTCAAGGACGACGCCAAGGAGGTCACCTCGGGTTACGACTGCGGCCTGTCAATCACAGGCTACAACGACATCAAGGTCGGCGACATGGTCGAGGCCTTTGAGGAAGTCGAGGTAAACCGCACACTCTGATAAATCACGACACACAGCAGGCCGGTGGCTCATGGGCGCCGGCCTGCTGTAGTTTTACCGCGGGCGTAATATAACCTGAAGGAGGTGTGTCAAAATAGCCTGAATGTAGGGACATGCCTTTGACATGTTTATCCAAACCGTTGTTTTTCAGGTTCAACATCGCAAAGCGATGTCCCTACATCATTAAAAATCCACATTTTGACACACCCTGTTGACACAATTTCAAACTATACGGTAGTATGCGAAGCATTTACTTGAATATCGGCAGCAACCGGGGCGACAGCCGCGCCCTGGTGGACGAGGCCGTGCGCCGTCTCAGCGAGGCCTTTCCGCAGGCTCTGCTCAGGCGCTCGCACACGGTGACATCGCCGTCCTGGGGCTATGCGTCCGAAAATCCGTTCCTCAACCTCGGCGTGGCCCTCGACTTCGACGGCGACATGCCGGCGCCCCCCGACGTGCTGGCGGCGACACAGGGCATAGAGCAGGCCCTCGCCCCCGACTCGCCCCACCGCAACGCCGACGGCAGCTACCGCGACCGCCTGCTCGACATCGACATCATCCACATCGACGGAGTGCGCATGGACACGCCCGAGCTGACACTGCCGCATCCCCGCGCCGCCGCCCGCCGCTTCGTCATGGAGCCCATGCAGGTGCTGTGCCCCGGCTGGACACCCGACAGCGTCGCCGCCGACAGCGACCCGCATGCCAAGAAGACCATCGCCGACATGGCCCGCGATGACGTCGCCACCTTCCGCGCCAAGCCCAAGACACCGCTGTGCGTCGTCCTCGACAACATACGCTCGCTCAACAACATAGGCTCCATCTTCCGCACCGCCGACGCCTTCGCCCTCGACAGCGTCGTCCTCTGCGGCATCTCCGCCCCCCCCCCCGACCCCGCCATCCACAAGACCGCCCTCGGCGCCGAGGAGTCCGTGGCCTGGCGATACTTCCCCACCACCGCCGAAGCCGTCGACGCCCTGCGCGAGCAGGGCTGGACAATAGCCTGCCTCGAACAGGTACACGGCTCCATAGACCTGAATGCCTACATCCCCGCCCCCGGGGCAAAAATCGCCCTCGTCAGCGGCAACGAAGTCGCCGGCGTCGACCCCGCCATCGTCCGCACCGCCGACGTCTGGCTCGAAATCCCCCAGTCCGGCACCAAGCACTCCCTCAACGTCGCCGTCAGCACCGCCATCGCCCTCTTCCACCTCTACACCCGCCTCCGCCCCGCCTAAAACCCCGCATTTTCTTACCTCGTTCCTTTGTACTGCGGAGGCTGTGTCAAAATAACCTGAATGTAGGGACATGCCTTTGGCATGTTTATCCAAACCGTTGGTTTTCAGGCTTAACATCGCAAAGCGATGTCCCTACATCATTAAATTCCCGCAATTTGACACACCCTCACCTAAATTTCGCCATAGCATTGACATTAGTTTTTGAGTCTGACATTTTTTATCGCAGAATAGCGCGGAAAGATGTTCCCAAAAAACACTTCTTCCACGCATTTCCGTGCAATTCCGCGATAAAAATACCCTAATCTCCGTTCCATACTTCAAACACCACAATTGCAATCGCTTTGTCAAAAACTCGGATGAAGTGTTAAAAATCACGGACAAAGGGCAAGATAAGCGTAAAAGACTGCGGAAAATCCATTTTTTAAGGGATAAATTAGGCGCGATTGGCGAAAATGTATTAATTTTGAAGATTGAAGCCTGCACCCCTTTTAAGTGCGGGCGTAAAATTGTCCCCTTTTCACAAATCCTGGAAGCAGGATGCAAAAACACCTTCAACGCTGTGCTGACAGCACAGCCCAAATTTTTCAATACAAACAAAAGTTAGTTTTAATACTTCATTCGATTACCAATTTCCTGAAAACTGATACCATTACCAAGACCTCAAATTATACCTGCAAAATCAAATTAATCAAATATATTTTAAACCCTTATTAACCAAATTATGAGACTAAAACTGTTTCTGCTTGCGCTGATAACGGCAATCCTGCCGATGGCGGCGCAGACACCCCTTGTCGCAGGAGCTGTGGTGAACTCCGAAACCGGCTCCCCGGTAACGGGAGCCACCGTGACGCTCCGTAGCGCCAACACTTCGGCCACCACCAACTTCAACGGCGAGTTCAGCATCTCGGCACGCCCCGGCACCGACATGCTCATTGTCACCTGCGACGGTTTCGACACTTATTCGCGCGAAATCTCCGTTGCCGGACGTCAGGTTTCCGTCGGAACCATCCGCCTTCTCCCCAATCTCGCCGGCGACGAATACTACGGCGACACCAACGAGATGATCTTCGACGAGTCGGTCATCGAGGATGAGGAAGGCAACGCCCAGACCGTGGCCGCCCTCACCGGCGCCCAGGACAACCTGTACTACAGCACGGCGTCGTACAACTTCGGCCCGATGTACTTCCGCTACCGCGGCTTACAGAACGAGTACCAGGATGTCTACCTCAACGGCATCAACATGAACGACCCCATCCGCGGCCGCTTCAACTTCTCGTCGCTGATGGGCCTCACCAGCCGCGCCTTCCGCAACAAGACCACCGCCATCGGTCTTGCTCCCGCCGCCTACGGTTTCGGCGGCCTTGCCGGCGCTGTCAACTACAACACCATCACCGACACCTACGCTCCCGGCTTCAACGGCTCGGTGGCCTACACCAACGCCAACTACATGCTGCGCGCCATGGCCTCCTACTCGACGGGCATGCGCGATAACGGCTGGGCCTTCACCATCGCCGCCATCGGCCGCTATGCCAAGGAAGGCGTCATCGACGGCACCTTCTACAACTCGGGAGGTCTGTTCCTCAGCCTTCAGAAACAGCTCAACAAGACCAACTCGCTGACCCTTACCGCTTTCGGCGGCCCCACCCAGCGTGCCGGCGCCTCCGCCACCTACCAGGAGGTATACGACCTGGTCGGCTCGAACCTCTACAACCCCAACTGGGGCTGGTACGACGGCAAGAAGCGCGCCTCGCGCGTGACGGAGACCTTCGACCCCACCGCCATGCTGACATGGCTCTACAAGGGCATGAACACCACCGTCAACACCAGCGCCGCCGTCAAGTGGACACGCTACTCGCAGTCGGCAATCCAGTATTTCAACGCCATCGACCCGCGTCCCGACTACTACCGCAACCTTCCCTCCTACTACATGGGCAACACCCTTGAGGACAAAGAGCAGTACGACCTCTACACCGAGCTCTGGCAAACCAAGAACCCCTACTTCACCCAGATCAACTGGGACAACCTCTACAAAATCAACCAGCTCAACAACGTGCAGAACCAGACACTGCCCGACGACAAGAAACTCGGCTCGAGCTACATCCTCGAAAACCGCCACTCCAACATGTTCTCGGCAATGTTCAACTCTTACGTCAACCACCGCTTCAACCAGACGTTCTCGCTGCAGGGCGGCGTAAGCTTCAACTACTCGCAGGGCCACTACTACAAGACCATCAAGGATCTGCTGGGCGGTGAGTTCTGGGTAGACGTCGACCCCTTCTCGAACCGCACCATCGCCCTCGCTCCCGAGAAGCTGCAGAACAACCTCGACGACCCCAACCGCCATGTCACCAAAGGCGACAAGTTCGGCTACGACTACACCATCAACTTCATGGAAGCCAAAGGCTGGCTGCAGAACACCATCACCCTGCCCCACTGGGACATCAACTACGGCCTCGACATGAGCTTCACCCGCTTC
The DNA here is from genome assembly GCA_051890455.1 of Muribaculaceae bacterium. GTDB lineage: Bacteria > Bacteroidota > Bacteroidia > Bacteroidales > Muribaculaceae > CAG-873. The sequence goes on along the minus strand of JBJFEE010000081.1, from coordinate 102,956 downwards.
TACCGCGACGGCAAATGGCGCAACGGCCGTGCCCCCAACGACTCGAAGGGCAAGAGCAAAATTGTCTCCTTCGACAACGCCCGCGTAAAAGTCGGCGCCACCTACAAAATCGACGGCAACAACTACATCAACGCCAACGTCACCTACGGCACCCGCGCCCCGCTGGCCGACCAGGTCTTCATCGCTCCCCGCGTGAAGAACACCATCATCTCCGAGCCCGAAAGCGAGCGTGACTTCGCCATCGACGCTACCTACATCTGGAACTACCGCCGCTTCCGCGGACAAATCGGCGCCTTCTACACCGACATGTCCAATGTCACCGAGCGCACCGGTTTCTATGACGACCGCTACAACACCTACGCCATCTACGCCCTCCAGGGCGTGCGCAAGGTAAACAAAGGCGTCGAGCTGGCAATGGCCTACAAGATCACTCCCAGCATCACCGCCTCCTTCGCCGGCACATTCAGCCGCTTCAACTACAAGAACAACCCCCGCGGCACACGCTCGTTCGAAAACGGCCTCTACGCCGACACCACCCAGACCGTATACCTCAAGAACTACTACGTAGGCTCGACCCCCCAGACCGTCTTCAACGTCGGCATCGACTGGGCCGCTCCCTCCAACTGGTTCTTCAACATCAACGGCACATGGATGGGCGACTCCTACGTCAACCTGTCGCCGCGCTACCATGAGGCTCTGCCCGACCTGTGGGTCAAGTATCCCGACCCCACCCAGCTCGAGGCAAAAATCAAGGAGCTCAGCACCCAGGACAAACTCAAGAACGCCTTCGTGCTCAACCTCTCCATCGGCAAAGTCGTCTACCTCAAAAAGGTCTCGCTCAACTTCAACCTCAACGTCAACAACATCCTCAACAACAAGGATATCGTGACATACGCCTACCAGCAGGGCCGTATGGACCTCAACGACTACAACCGCAGCAAGTATCCCAACAAGCTCAGCTACGCCCAGGGCGTGAAGGTCTTCTTCAACGTCGGCGTACGTTTCTGAGCGCATCCGAAACATTTTAACCAAACACTCAGTTAAAAAGAAATGAACAAGTACATATCATACATCTCGGTACTGATGCTGGGTACGGTCGGGCTGTCGTCCTGCAACGACAACTGGGAAACCCCTCCCATGGTCTACCCCGAGGCAACCATGCAGGCTAACGTCGGCCTCGACGCTCTCAAGACCAAATACTGGTCGACCGACCGCAACAGTGTCAACACCGTAGGCACCGCCGGCGACATCACCTCCAACGCCGAACTGGCCGGCGACTCGGCCATCTTCCGCGGCCGCGTAATCAGCGAGAGCGCCAGCGGTAACATCTACAACAGCATCGTCGTCCAGGGCGAGGACTGCGCCCTCAACATCTCGGTGCGCACCAACAAGCTCACCGCAATCCCCGCCTTCGGCCAGGAAATCTTTGTCAACATCACCGGCATGAAGATCGGCAACTACAACGGTCTGATGCAGCTGGGCGCCGAAGGCACATACAACGGCGCACCCTCGATGACATTCATGGAAAGCGCCGACTTCGAGGCCAAATTCCAGATCAACGGCGTGCCCGACCCCTCGAAGGTCGACACCGTCCTCATCACCCTGCCCGAAATCGCCAGCAAGAGCCAGGACGTTCTGCTCAAGTACCAGAGCCAGCTCGTGCGCATCGACGGCCTCACCTTTGACGAAGCCGGCCAGCCCTTCGCCGGCAGCCAGAACACCAACCGCTACGCCAAGGACGCACAAGGCAACAGCATCAACGTCCGCACCAGCGCCTACGCCTCGTTCAAGAACGACATCGTTCCCTCGGGCCAGGGCTCCGTTGTCGGCATCCTCAGCTACTTCGGCAACGACTGGCAGCTGCTCCTCAACGACATCACCGGCATCATCGGCTTTGACGAGACCACCAATCCCGACAATCCCGACAACCCCGACAACCCCGACACCCCCGACAACCCCGACAACCCCTCGGGCGACGCAACTACCGTCTTCAGCAGCCTCGACGCCTCGGCCACCGAGCTCCCCGCAGGCTGGACAATCGACAACGGTACACTGCCCACCGGTCTCGAATATGTATGGGGCTGGAAGACCTATCAGGACAAAGGCTATCTCAACGCTTCCGCTTTTGTCGGCGGCACGAAATATGCCGTGGAGGCCTACGCCATCTCACCTGAAATCAACCTCGCCGGTGTCAAGGACGTCAGCATGACATTCGAGCACGCCGCCAAGTTCCAGACAACCCTGCGCACCCACTGTGGCGTAGTGGTCCGCGAGGTAGGTGCCACCACCTGGACCCCCCTCACCATTCCCACCTGGCCCGAGGCCGGAGCATGGACTTTCGCCTCAAGCGGCGCTATCTCCCTCGAGGCTTTCGCCGGCAAGAAAATTCAGATTGCCTTCAAATACGGCTCCACCGCCGACGGCGCTGATACCTGGGAAATTAAAAATCTTGTTGTAACAGGTAAGAAATAATCACACAAATGAAAACATATCTCAAATATGCGGCCATGATTGCCGCTACCATTGGCCTCGGCAGCGTGCTGACAGCATGTCAGGACGATTTCGACGAGAAGCCCGTGGCCGGTGTCACACAGGAGCCTGTGGCAACCCTGCAGCCCAACATCAGCATCCTTGACCTCAAGAAAGCCTGCTGGAAGGACGACACCAACTACATCTTCGGCATGGAGAACAACGAAGACGCTCCCTTCGTTCCCCTGGGCACCAAAGAGGACGGCTCGCACTACATCATCGCCGGACGCGTGATTTCGTCCGACGAACAGAGCAACGTATACAAGAGCCTCGTTATCCAGGACGGCACCGCCGCCATCGCCATGTCGGTCAACCGCTACAACCTGTACCAGAACTACCGCATCGGTCAGGAAATCGTCGTTGACGTCACCGGCATGTACATCGGCAAATACAACGGCTTGCTCCAGCTCGGCTATCCCTCGTGGTACGCCAACGGCAACACCTGGAACGCCTCGTTCATGTCGCCCGAGCTCTTCACCGACCATGTCGAGCTCAACGGCTGGCCCGACGCCTCCAAAGTCGACACCCTCGTCGTCAACTCGTTCAGCGACCTCCCCGGCGGCCCCGACGGCCTGATGAAGTGGCAGAGCCAGCTCGTACGCTTCAACAACGTCGAATTCACCGACGGCGGCAAGGAGCCCTTCGGCGTCTACCAGGTCAGCGGCACCAACCGCGCCCTCACCGACGTCAACGGCACCTCTATCAACGTGCGCACCTCGGGCTACTCCACCTTCTGGAACAAGACCCTTCCCGCAGGCCGCGGCGACGTCGTCGCTATCCTCAGCTACTACGGCACCGACGGCTGGCAGCTCATCCTCAACGGCTATGACGGCTGCATGAACTTCGGCAATCCCACCCTCGCTCCCGGCGCCGAGGACAACCCCTACACCGTCGACCAGGCCATCGCCGACCAGAACATGAACCGCGTGGGCTGGGTCACCGGCTACATCGTAGGCACCGTGATGCCCGAACACCAGGGTGACGTCACCAAAAACGAAGACGTCGACTGGACCGGCGAGAAAGGCGTGTTCTATGCCGACAACTCGCTCGTAATCGGTCAGACTCCCGAAACCCGCGACCTGGCTCACTGCCTCGTCATCGACCTGCCCGTAGGCTCGCCCCTCCAGCGCCTCGGCAACCTCGCTGACCACGCCGCCAACTACGGCAAGCAGATCTGGATCCGCGGCACCCTCGCCAGCGTCCTCGGCCACGCCGGTATCACCGACAACAACGGTGCTTCGGGCACATGGCGCATCGAAGGCGTCACCGAAGGTCCCCAGGGTGGCGACGGCACAGCCGCCGACCCCTTCAGCTCGGCCAAGGCCCTCGAGTTCACCCAGGCTCTCGCCGCCGACGTCGCCACCGACAAGGACTACTACGTCCAGGGCGTCGTCACCGCCATCAAGGAGCTGAGCACCCAGTTCGGCAACGCCTCATACACCATCACCAGCGAGGGCGCATCCGCCGGCTTCGACATCTTCCGCGGCTACTACCTCAACGGCGACAAGTTCACCTCAGCCGACCAGCTCAAGGTAGGCGACCAGGTTGTCGTCTGCGGCAAGCTCATCAACTACAAGGGCAATACCCCGCAGATGAACCAGGGCGGCAAGCTCATCACCATCAACGGCCAGGGCACTCCCGACCCGGGTCCCGGCCCCGATCCCGGTCCCGTTCCTTCGGATGACTACAAGGGCAATTTCAACAGCTTCAACAGCGGCAAGGCCGCGGCCAGCCCCTACGGCACCTACACCAACGCCACCGGCTGGACAGCCACAAACGCCATCATCCTTGGCGGCACCGACGGCGCCGACGCCAACCCCCTGTTCTCCTTCATAGGCAAGACAGGCACCCTGGCTCCCACCCTCAACGGACGCACCGACAAGCTCGGCAAGCTCGTCTCGCCCGTCCTCACCGGCGGCATCGGCAAGCTGACCTTCAGCTACGGCTTCGCCTACACCGAGACCAAGTGCCAGTTCCGCGTGGACATCAAGGACGCCTCGGGCAACGTAGTCAAGACCGACACCGTCACCCTTGACAGCATCCAGAAGGCCCACGCCTACAGCTTCTCGCTCGACTGCAACGTCAGCGGCAGCTTCACCATCGAGATTTCCAATCTCGGTTACAGTGCCAACGCCTCTGCCAACAAAGACCGCGTCTCCATCTGGAACCTCACCTGGACATCCCTCTGACCCGAAAGGCTAAACCCGGATTGTAGGGACGCTTTTCAAAGCGTCCGCATCCGGATGGCCGAATCTGCAGTCCTTCGGCGGACGCTTTAAAAAGCGTCCCTACGGACAAACCACACAACGGTCGCGCCCACAAGCGCGGCCGTTTTTTATTTGAACTTTTTTTGGTTGTCATTTGTAAAAGAGCTACTTTTGCATAAGTATGCGTGACGTCCCATTCGGACGCACGCATATACAGTGTACATAACCAACCCAAAAACATACTATCATGCTTCTACCCAAAATGCAAGACGCTCTTAACGAGCAAATCAACGCCGAACTGTGGTCGGCATACCTTTATCTTTCAATGGCCATGCACTTCGAGGCCGAAGGTTACGCCGGCATCGCCAACTGGTATAAGGTGCAGTGGCAGGAAGAGCTTGCCCATGCCGAAATCCTCCGCAACTGGGTCAACGCCCGCGGCGGCCGCGTAGTCCTCAAGGCTATCGCTGCCGTGCCCACAAGCTGGGCATCGCCCCTCGACGCCTTCAACGACACCCTCGCCCACGAGCAGAAGGTGACCGCCCTCATCAACAACCTCTACGCCCTCGCCGAGGAAGAGAAGGACTACGCCACCCGCGGCCGTCTCGACTGGTTTGTCAACGAGCAGGTCGAGGAAGAAGAGAACTGCCACAACCTCATCGACCGCCTCAAACTCGTCGGCAACGACGGCATGGGCCTCTACTACGTCGACCAGGAACTCGGCGCCCGCACCTACACCGTCCCCTCGCCCCTGGCCGCAAAATAACACTTATGTGATGAGGCTGTGTCAAAATAGCCTGAATGTAGGGGAGGGTGTGTCAAAATAGCCTGAATGTAGGGACATGCCTTTGGCATGTTGGACCAATATGCTGTCTTTCAGGCTTAACATCGCAAAGCGATGTCCCTACATCATTAAAATCACACATTTTGACACACCGCCTTATCCAAACCGTTGGTTTTCAGGTTTAACATCGCAAAGCGATGTCCCTACATCATTAAATTTCCGCAATTTGACACCCCCCTGCATCATCTACATTATTCTCTCCTCACTAAAAATACCATTATGGCAGAAAAAGAATTTGACAAACTCAGCTATGCGCTCGGCCTCAATGTGGGCCTGTCGTATCAGCAGTCGGGTATCACCAAACTCAACATCCAGGACTTCGCCGACGGCGTGGCCGCCATCTTCAACGGCGTGGCCCCGCGTCTGACTATGGACGAGGCCCGCGAACAGGTCAACAAACTCGCCGAAGAGCTCCAGCGCAAGCACCAGGAGCAGGAGGCCAAGATGGCCGAGCTCAACAAGAAGTCGGGCGAGTCGTTCCTGCGCGAGAATGGCAAGCGCGTCGAGGTAAAGACCACCCCCAGCGGCCTCCAGTACGAGGTCATCGCCGAGGGAAAGGGTGCTCGTCCCACCGCAACCGACCAGGTTGAGGTACACTACACCGGCAAGCTCCTCGACGGCACCGTCTTCGACTCGTCCGTCGAGCGCGGCGAGCCCATCACCTTCCCCGTCAGCGGCGTCATCCCCGGATGGGTCGAGGCCCTGCAGATGATGAACGAAGGCTCGAAGTGGCGCCTCTTCATCCCCTCCAACCTCGCCTACGGCGCCCAGGGTGCCGGCCCCATCGGCCCTCACCAGACCCTCATCTTCGACGTCGAGCTGCTCAAGGTCATCAAAAAGTAAAAGAGGGGCGGCGTGATAACGGCTCATCTGCGGCGTCGCTACGGACAGGCGGGTTCGGTCGTGTACATCAGTACACTCCCTTCACCCTTCGTCCTAGGCTCCTGGCATCTGAACCGTTCTGACGCCACCCCTGCCATCCGGACACCAGGGTTTTGTCTGACGTGATAACGGCACATCTGCGCCTCAATCATCCTCTACCCGTCTTTTTATCCCCGCTTTTGAGCTTCAGCTCAAAAACATAATAGTAACATGAAATTCAAAAGCCTGCTTTTCGGACTGCTGATGGCGGTGCCGGCTTTACCGTCGACGGCGGCGACGCCGGCGCCCCTGCAGGCCGTTACCCCCGCCGACTCGGCGGCCCATGCCGCCGCCGCCGTCATGGGGCCGCTCATCAACCGCAACCTCTCGCAAATTCAGGGCCTCGGCGTCGAAATCGACCGCGCGACTTTTATCCGCGCCCTCGACACATATCTCAACGGCGGCAACATCGGCTTTGACGACCGCACCGGCGACGCATACATCGAGCGCCGTGTCCGCGCCCTCCATCCGCGTCCCGCCGACACCGTCTCAGTGGCCTCGCAGAAAGCCTTTGTCGAAAAGATGGCAAAGACCGACGGCGCAGTCACCCTCCCCGGCGGCACCGTCTTCATGGTCATCACCGAAGGCGAGGGTCCGATGCCCAAGGACGGCGAGACCGTCACGGCGCGCTACACCGGACGCCTGTCCGACGGCCAGGTCTTTGACACTACCGACGGCGAAAACCCCGTCGACCTGCCCGTCTCGGGTGTCGTCCCCGGTTTCGGCGAAGCCCTGCGACACACCCGTCCCGGCGGCACATACCGCTTCATCATCCCCGCCGACCAGGCCTACGGCCCCGAGGGTATCGAAGGAGCCATCCCCGGCAACGCCGCCCTCGACTTCACCATCGAAATCGTCGGCGTCAAGCCGTCCGAAAAGAAATAACGTAAATGGATATCGACAGTTACATCGAGGCGCACATCTCGCCCGAGCCCGAAACGCTTGAGCGTCTGTACAGGCACACCCACCTCTACCACCTTTACCCGCGCATGTGCACCGACCACGCCCAGGGACGACTGCTGAAGATGCTTACCGAGATGATACGCCCCATGCGCATACTCGAACTGGGCGCCTTCACCGGCTACTCCACCCTCTGCATGGCCGAGGGCATGCCGCGCGGATGCACCATAGACACTGTCGAAATCAACGACGAAAGTGAGGACGAGCTGCGCGACACCTTCGCCGCCGACCCGCGCGGCGCCGACATACGCCTGCACATCGGCGACGCCCTCGACATCGTCCCGCGCCTCGAAGGCAGCTGGGACATGGTCTTCATCGACGCCAACAAGCGCAACTACACCGACTACCTCGACATGGTCCTCCCCCGCGTCTACCCCGGCGGCTGGATTTTGGCCGACAACACGCTGTGGGACGGCCACATCCTCAGCGAGGAGACCTGCCGCGACGCCCAGAGCCGCGCCATCGCCGCCTTCAACGACCGCGTCGCCGCCGACCCCGCCCTCGAAAAAGTCATCCTCCCCGTCCGCGACGGCCTGACGATAATCCGCAAAAAAGCATAAGTTTTAAGGTCGTTAAAGTCCCTAAAGACCTTAAGGTCCTTAAAGTCCCTTTACCCTCCCCTCTAACACACACCATTATGGAAACTACAAGACAAGCCAAAATCTCGCGCCTCATCCAGAAAGAACTCAGCGAGATATTCCGCCTCGAAACCGCACAGATGCGCGGCACCCTCGTGTCCGTCAGCCAGGTGCGCGTATCCCCCGACCTTTCGGTGGCACGCGTCTACCTGTCCATTTTCCCGAGCGACCGCTCGCAGGCCGTGCTCGAAAACCTTGAGCGTCAGTCCAGGACCATCCGCTACGAGCTGGCCCAGCGCGTGCGCCATCAGCTGCGCAAGACCCCCGAGCTGCACTTCCACCTCGACGACTCGCTCGACTACATCGACAACATCGACCACCTTCTCGCAAAGGACGCTCCCGCCGAGACTCCCGCCGGGACCGCCGATAAATAACGCACCCCAAACTCCGCCCTACCGGTGTTCGCCTTAAAAATCGCCGCGCGCTACCTTGTGGCGCCGAAAAGCCATAACGCCGTCAACGTCATCGCCATAATAGCGGTGGTTGGCGTCGCCATCGCCACTGCCGCCATGGTGGTGGTGCTGAGCGTGTTCAACGGTTTCTCGGACCTTGCCGCACGCAACCTGTCGCGCCTTGACCCGCAGCTGCGCATCGAGCGTGCCGACGGACGCGTCATCGCCGACGGCGACTCGCTGGCGGCGGCGCTGAAGGCCGCCCCCGGTGTCGCCGCAGCCGTCCCCGTCCTCGGCGAGCGCGCACTGGCGGTGACTGAAACGGCGCAGACCGCCGTGGTCTTCAAGGGCGTTCCCGACAGCTATACCCGCGTCGCCGACATCGACTCGGCAATGCTTGACGGCTGTTACGCCGCACGCAACGACAACGGCATCCCCGCCGCCCAGCTCTCCGTGGGCGTCTCAAACGCCCTGCTGGCACGTCCCGACGCCGAGGCGCCCCTGCGCCTGTACGTCCCGCGCCGCCAGGGCCGCATCAACCCCGCCAACCCCGGCGCAGCCTTTCGCGGCAGCGAGCTGGTGGTCAGCGGCGTCTACCGCATCGACCAGCCCGACGAGGACGCCGACCACATCATCATACCCCTCGACGTCGCCCGCGACCTGCTGGCCTACGACACCGAGGCGTCGGCGGTGGAGATTGCCCTCGCCCCCGGCGCCGACATCAAGGAGATGCAGAAGAAAATCGCCGCCCTCTGCGGCCCGGACATGCTCGTCCTCGACCGCCTGCAGCAGCGCACCGAGGCCTTCCGCATGATTTCGATAGAGAAATGGGTGACCTTCATGATGCTCGTCTTCGTACTTGTCATCGCCCTGTTCAACATAGTCAGCACCCTGTCGCTGCTGATTATCGAGAAGCGTAACGACATGCGCATCCTGCGCGCCTTAGGCGCCCGCCGCGGCACCGTCCGCGCCGTCTTCGCCTGCGAGGCGTGGCTGATAACCCTCGTCGGAGGCATCGCCGGCCTCATCCTCGGCGTGGGCCTGACCCTGGCGCAGCAGTACGGCAAGTTCATCAAACTCGCCGGTGACGCCGACGCCCTCAGCATCGAGAGCTACCCCGTCCGCCTCGACGGCCTCGACCTCCTAGTCACCTTCGCCGCCGTCATGGCCACCGGCCTCGTCACCGCCGCCGTCGTCCGCCTCCTCACCAAAAAACTTTGAAAAATGCAGACTGTTCTTTTTCACGAGACCATCTTCGGCCCCATACACTCGCGGCGCCTTGGCACCAGCCTCGGCGTCAACCTCTCGCCCACCGACGGCAAAGTATGCACCTTCGACTGCCTCTACTGCGAGGCCGGCTACAACGCCCAGGGACCAGGCACGACAGGTCTGCCCTCGCGCGAGCAAGTGCGCGAACAGCTCGAGCACCGACTGAAAGAGATGCACGCCAATGGCGACCGCCTCGACGTCATCACCTTCTCAGGCAACGGCGAGCCCACGGCGCACCCGCAGTTCGCCGGCGTCATAGACGACACCATCGCCCTCCGCGACAGATATTTCCCCGGGGTGAAAATCTCCGTCCTGGCCAACTCCACCCAACTGCACCGCCCCGACGTCGTGGAGGCCCTCTGCCGCGTCGACAACAACATTCTCAAACTCGACAGCGCCGTCGAGGACACCATGCGCGCCCTCGACCGCCCCGCCTCCCCCGCCTTCACCGTCGCCAAAGTCCTTGACCAGCTCGCCGCCTTCCCCGGCAAGCTCATCATCCAGACCATGCAGACCCGCGGCACCCACGGCGGCCGCACCGTCGACAACACCACCGAAGCCGAGCGCCGCGCCCTCATTGACGCCTACGTCCGCATCCGCCCCGCCTCCGTCATGCTCTACAGCATCGACCGACGCACCCCCGAGCAGTCCCTTGAAAAAGTTCCCCGCGAAGACCTGGAGTCCTTCGCCGCCCGAATCACCGCCGCCACCGGCATCCCCGTCTCAGTAGCGTGAGGGGAGGGCGAACGTGGAAAAGCAAGCTTTTCCCGCAGTCCAAAGGAGGCTGTGTCAAAATAGCCTAAATGTAGGGACATGCCTTTGGCATGTTTATCCAAACCGTTGGTTTTCAGGCTTAACATCGCAAAGCGATGTCCCTACATCATTAAATTCCCGCAATTTGACACACCCTCATACTTTTTGGGGGTTAGCGGGTGGCTTCGGGGTTGTTGCGGCTGAGGTACTCGGCGCGGATGGCGGCGTGGCGGATTTTGCCGCTGATGGTCTTGGGGAGGGAGTCGACGAACTCAACGATGCGGGGGTATTTGTAAGGTGCGGTGGCCTCCTTGACGTGGTTCTGGATGTCGCGGACGAGGTCATCGCCGGCTTTGTCGCGCCAGCCTTCGGCGAGGACTACGCTGGCCTTGATGACCTGGCCGCGGATGGGGTCGGGAACGCCGGTGACGGCGCATTCGACGACGGCGGGGTGTGTCATCAGCGCCGACTCGACTTCAAACGGGCCGATGCGGTAGCCCGATGACTTGATGACGTCGTCGATGCGGCCCACGAACCACAGATAGCCGTCCTTGTCGCGGCGGGCGACGTCGCCGGTGTGGTAGCAGCCGCCCGCCATGGCGTCGGCGGTGGCCTGCGCGTCGTGCAGGTATTCGCGGAAGAGGCCTAAGGGACGGCCTTCGGCCAGCGAGATGACAATCTCGCCCTCCTCGTCATCGGCGGTCTCGTTGCCGTCGGCGTCCATCACCATAATCTTATACTGCGGTCCGGGCTTGCCCATCGAGCCGGGCTTTGGCGTCATGCCGACGTAGTTGGCGACGGTGAGGGTGGTCTCCGTCTGTCCGAAGCCCTCCATGAGGCTTATGCCCGTCAGGCGCTTCCACTCGTCAAAGATGACGGGGTTGAGGGCCTCGCCGGCGATGGTGCAGTAGCGCAGGGACGACAGGTCGTAGCGGGCAATGTCCTCCAGTATCATGAAGCGGAAGACAGTGGGAGGGGCGCAGAATGATGTGATATGGTAGCGCTCCATGTGCTCGAGCAGGTCGGCGGCATGGAATTTTTCGTAATCATATACAAAGACCTCGGCGCCGCAGATCCACTGGCCGTAGAGCTTGCCCCATACGGCCTTGCCCCAGCCCGTATCGGCCAGGGTGAGATGGCGGCTCGTACCGTCGAGGTTCTGCCAGCAGCGGGCGGTGACGATGTGACCCAGGGGATATGTGAAGTCGTGGGCCACCATCTTGGGCTCGCCGGTGGTGCCCGAGGTAAAATACATCAGCATGATGTCGGAGTTGCTGTTGACGGGCGCGGCGGGACGTACGAAAGGCGGTGCCATCTCAATGCCCGTACCGAAATGGTGCCAGCCCGCGGGAACGGAAGGTCCCGTGGACACGATCACCTTAACCGACGGGCAGTCGGGCAGGGCCTTTTCGATGTGCCCCGTTATCACCTCGTCACCGGCGCAGACGATGGCCTTTATTTCGGCGCGCGAGCAGCGGTAGACGATGTCCTTTGCCGTCAGCATGTGCGTGGCGGGGATGGCCACGGCGCCGAGCTTGTGCAGGGCGATTATCGAAAACCAGAATTCGTAATGACGCTTGAGAATGAGCATCACCATGTCGCCGCGGCCTATGCCCAGCGACTGAAAGAACGAGGCCGTGCGGTCGCTCTCGCGCCGCATGTCGGCAAAGGTGAAGCGGCGCTCGCGGCCATGGTCGTCGGTCCAGAGCATGGCAACCTTGTCGGGGTCCTCGTCGGCCCAGGCGTCGACAACGTCGTATCCGAAGTTGAAATTCTCAGGAACCTTCACGCGGAAATTCTGCATGAAATCGTCGTACGACTCAAAGGTCGTACGGCCCAAAAACCTTTCAATCATAATTTTACCTTTAGTTACCTATTCGGGTCGGACTACTCCGGCTCCATTTTTGACAAAAGTAACCGAATTTTTTGAAAGCTCCAAAATTTTTATGTCTTTGGCGGTTTTAATATTAAATAACATAAAAAGAGATGAACCCTGTCGAATTTTATTCATAATTTTGAATGTTCTAAAACGGCCTTTGCGCGGCAAGTCCCTAAAGTCCTTAAAGACCTTAAGGTCCCTAAGATCACTGGAGACCTTAGCCGCTCCCCGGAACGACATTGCTTTGATACCATAAAAACCCCAATATTCACCAATCAAATTCATTCAGTCCATGAAAAAACTTTTCTTTATCGGAGTGATGATGTTTGCTGCCATGACGGCAGGAGCCCAGACCGCGGTGCCCGGTTCGATGCACCGCGTAGGCACCGCCGGAGGCAGAGCCGTCATCAGTCCCGATGGTTCGTTCGTGATCTCGCAGTCCGCACAGGGTCTGCAGAAGACCGACCTGACCACCGGCGAAAACACTGTAGTTGCCAAGGGCGCAAACCTCTACGACATCGCCATCTCCGCCGATGGCCGTCACGTGGTATACACCCGTCCCTCTTTCAATGACAAGCACCTGCGCTTCAACAGCCTGGAGAGCGTCGACCTGGGCACCGGCAAGACAACCGTCCTTGTAAAGCCCACCCGTAAGCTCAACGCCGGCGTCGCCCTCAGCGGCAACACCGTCAACGCTGTGGCAGGCGGCAAAGCGCGCGTAAAGAGCCTCGACGGCACAAAGGCCGCCAAAGCTCCCGTGGCATCCATCAGCTACGGACACCTGCAGGTAACCGGCACCGACGGCAAGACCGTCACCATCGACCCCCAGGGCCGCGCTTCGTACCTCTGGCCGTCAGTCAGCCCCGACGGCACACGTGTCCTCTACCGCCTCTCCGGCGTGGGTACATTCACCTGCAACCTTGACGGCAGCAACGTCCGTCCCGTGGGCAACTACATGTTCCCCGTTTGGGCCGGCAACGACGCCGTCATAGGCGTACGCGAGGTGGAAGGCGACAGCCAGCAGCTCGTGGCCTCGACCCTCGTCGCCGTCAACCTCGCTGACGGCAATGCCAGCAACATCACTCCCGCCGACATGATCGCCACCTCGCCCTCGTGCACTGCCGACGGCGCCACAGTGGCCTTCACCACCGGTGACGGAGGTATCTACACCGTTTCATTAGCCCGTTAAGCCTCCCTGAGTTATGAAAAAGACTATCATCGCCTCAGTAATGGCTCTGGCAACCCTCGCCGCCGGCGCAAAGACCGCCGACGGACTGCGCGTTTACATCAACCCCGGCCACGGCAGCTGGACACCCAACGACCGTCCCTGCACCCTCGTGGGCCACGGAGCATACTCGCGCACCAACACCGACACCCTCGGCTTCTTCGAGAGCAACACCAACCTCCAGAAGGGCTTCGCAGTCATGAACCGCCTCATCAGCTACGGCCTCAAGTTCGACCGCACCCTCAACCAGACCGGAGAGCGCTGGCAGATCGGCGCCGCGCGCGACATGTCCAACAACATCGTCATGAGCCACGTAAAATGCGGCCCCTACCACGACGACAACGGCACAGAGAACCAGCTCGGCGACGCCACCCCCGCCGACATATATTATTACAACCGCAACCTGTCGGAAATCTGCGCCGAGGTCGAGGCCAACAACTTCGACATGTTCATCTCCATCCACTCAAACGCAGCCACCGAGGGCAGCACCGCCAACTACCCGCTGTTCATCTACCGCGGCTATGACGACCTGCACGAGGACGCCGGCGTAACCGCCGCACATCAGAACACCTCGAAGGACATGGCCGACAAGTGCTGGGCCTACGCCTTCAGCAACGAGCACATGAACTGGTCGTACTACTCGCTGACCAACAAGAACCTCCGCGGCGACATCAACTTCTACGGCAGCAGTTCAACCTCGTCGCTGGGCTACAAGGGCTACCTGGGCGCGCTCAAGCACGGCACCCCCGGCTTCCTGGTAGAAGGTTATTTCCACACCTACCAGCCCGCACGCCACCGCGCCATGAACTGGGACGTCGACAAGGTTGAAGGCACCGCCTACGCCCACGGCATCGCCGACTACTTCGGCCTGAAGAAGGAGAAGACCGGCATGATCTACGGCATCGTGCGCGACCTCGACACCAAGTTCAAGGACAAGGCCTACACTCCCGACCCCACCAGCCCTGACGCATACCTGCCCCTCAACGGCATCAAAGTCACCCTCAAGAAGGACGGTAAGGAAGTGGCCACCTACACCACCGACAACTACTACAACGGCGCCTTCGTCTTTGAGGTAGAGCCCGGCAAGTACACCCTCGAGTTCAACGGCGCCGAATACACCAAGTACACCGAGCCCGTCGAGGTGGAGGTCAAGGAAGCCGCCGTGGCCTATCCCGCCGTCTCCATCCGCAACGACAACTGGGTGGCTCCCACCATAGTCTACGAGAACTATCCCGACCCCGTCGCCACCAACAAGGGCATCCTCGCCGCTGACGAATACAAGTTCGAGACCAGCTACGCCGACGAGCCCGTCGAGGCCCTCGCCGGCAAGACCGTCCGCCGCGTCATCGCCCGCGACGGCAAACTCTACATCCTGGCAGAGAGCAAGGACGCCAAGCCCGTGCCCACCGTAGTTGTCTACGACGCCAAGGAGAAGGCCGTCCTGGCCCAGGTTTCGACCAACGGCGCCAAGGGTACCGTCCGTGACATCGCCGACATCCAGCTCACCGCCGACGGCGTCCTCGTCGCCTGCAGCGAGAACCTCAACCACTTCGACGACAACCAGGTTGCCGCCGGAGAGACCCGCGGTAGCGTCAACGTCTACCGCTGGGCCAACGACGAGGCCGGCCTGCCCCAGGGCGACCCCGCAGTATGGTTCTCCAGCAAGCTCTCCGGTAATTTCTACCGCGCCAACGCCGGTCACAGCATGGCTTACAGCGGCACCACCGCCGACGGCCAGCTGATCATGTCGGCCGTCAACGCCTCGAACGTCACCACCCATAAGATTTTCTACAACATCTTTGCCATCGTAGACGGCGAGATGGTCAACGCCGGCATCATCAACCAGAGCAACAACAACGCCGAGGACCTCGGCGAATTCACCTACACCACCGCTCCCGACGATTCCGACTCGTTCATCATCTCCTCGGAGAAGCTCCCCGCCTATAAGGTCGGCTTCAACAACGTCCTCGGCACCACCTCCGTCGCCGACGTCGCCGCTCCCGCTCCCGCAGTAGGCTTCTACCGCTATGCCGGACACAGCTTCATGGTCAGTCCCGCCGCCGACCGTGTAGCCCTGACCGACCTCAAGGCCCTCACCGACGCCACAGCAGTGACCGTTGACGGCACCGCCATCGCCGCCACCGAGAATGTCGCCACCGCAGGCGAACCCGAGGTCGACGTCGACGCCTCCACCGAGGCCGTCACCGCTGCCTACATGAACCTCTACGCCGTCAGCGACGGCAAGGTTTCGAAGTTCACCACCCGCGGCGCCGCACAGGCCAGCCACAAGGCCGAATACGCCTACGCCCTCAAGGGCGAGACCGCTGACGGCAAGTACAACGTAAGCTTCAGCCTCACCGGCGACGTACGTGACGCCGAACTCGTCTTCACTCCCGCCGATGGCAACAGCGAGCCCGTCGTAATTCCGCTGGGTGCCCTCAAGGCCGGTGCCAACACCGCCTCCGTCGACCTCGGCAACCTCGACAGCAATGTCGAGTACAGCTGGGCCGTCCGCACCACCTCGGCCACCGTCGCCACCTCAGGCGAATACTTCGCCGACAACAACGGCCTCAGCGTACGCGGCTCGGTCATCCCCTTCACCGACCCCGAGTATGACTCGTTCGGCTACATCCTCACCGGCCACGGCAAGAACGCCGGCATCGACGTCTACGACCCCGCCCTGACCAAGACTCAGGACCGCATCTTCAAGAACAACACCGCCCTCGGCGGCGTCACCACCAACAAGTCCAACCCCATCCGCGGCGACGAGCTGCGCGGTGAGGCCGTCCTGGCCACATGGGGCGACACCGGCTACGGCGCCGTACGCATCAATCCCCTTGACCCCGCACAGGAGCCCGCGACCCTCTTCGCCGGCACCAAGGAAAATTCGGGTAACTTCGTATACGAGGGCGTCAGCCTCGGCGGCGGCACGTCAGGCATCTGCTTCGTCGGCGAAGGCGACGACACCCGCATGTACTCGTTCTCCGAGGACCATCCCGCTTCCATCAGCGCCACCAACAACATCGTACGCTACGAGCTCGGCTCGGGCTGGCAGATTACCAAGGCTCCCGTCAACGTAGGCTTCGGCGGCACTCTCGCCAACACCAACGTCGACCTCATCAGCTACGGCAATGGCTTCTTCGCAAGCCAGGTACGCGGCGCCGGCAACAATGCCGTCGGCACTCCCGGCTTCATCTATGTCGACGCCAGCGACAACAGCCTGCAGTACAGCTCGGGCGTCCTCAACGACGCCGAAACCCAGACCGTGCCCCTCACCGGCTGCAACAGCGCAGTCGCCATCACCAAGGACGGCAAGACCCTTGCCTGCGCCGACGGCGCCGGTTCGAGCATCTTCGTCTACGACGTGGCATGGGACGGCAGCAAGCCCACCCTCACCTACCGCTACCGCTTCCCCATCGGCGCATCGGTATGGGCCACCGCCCGCTTCGACTACGCTGGCAACCTGATGCTCTACTCGCATGACAAGGGCGGCCTGCACTGCTACGCCCTCGCCCAGGAGACTCCCGTCGTTACCGTTCCCGCCAAGGCTGCGATGACCGTCAAGGGCACCGGCTCCGGCGTCGACAACATCGTCGCCGACCAGGAGAGCAACGAGCCCAAGGTCTACTACAACCTCAACGGCGTACGCATGCCCGACAACACCACCCTCGCCCCCGGCATCTACATCGTCCGCCAGGGTCGCACCGTCAAGAAAATCGCGGTCAACTAACCTAACGACCTCCCCCCTGAAAAAGTTAACCTGACAACTCCCAATCCCTAAAACCCCGCGCGGGCAGCCCTCCCGGCTGCCCGCGCTTTTTTCTGCCCTTTCGAGTCTGTATCGTTTTCGACTTATATTAATTCAGGGCTCTTTCGTTTCTGATAATATATCTTCAAGGAGAAACGGAATAACTCCTATATACATTATTCCGTCTTCATCGGTCCACTGTTTGCTGTTCCCGTCGAGGACTACAATTTTTCGGAAAAAGTCTCCTGTATTTTTTAGCGAAAAAGTCTCCTGTGCTTTCTTCTCAGGAGTATCCACATTCAGCGCTGACTGGATATAAATCTTGTTGTTGCCGATGTTGACAACAAAATCAATTTCGTACTGAGACATTCTGCGCCTACCATCAATAACCGGACTCAATTCCACGATACCGACATCGACAGAATATCCTCTCCTCACAAGTTCATTGTATATCATGTTTTCCATGAGATGGGAGCGCTCTTGCTGTCTGAAATTCAGCCGTGCGTTTCTTAGTCCGAGATCCATCGCATAATATTTCTGTATTGTTTCGAAATATTTTCTGCCTTTTACGTTCCATCTTTTCGCACACTGAAAAAGATATGCATCCTCCACATATCCAAGATAATTCTTAATAGTATTGTGTGAAGGTTTTTTTCCTAATACCGAATCCGCCGTATTTGCAAGTCTGGCAGAATTGGTAAGCGACCCGATGGACGAACAAAGCGTGTCTACAAGCGGACTTAATATACTGTCATCTTTCAGCTTATATCGTTCAACGATATCCTTTATATATACATTTGTGAACAGTCCCTGCAGGTATTTACGCTTTTCCTTATCATCCGGCTCGAGTACAGCCAACGGCATGCCTCCGTACATCATGTAATCTTCAAACGCGTCCGCTTTCTCTTTATTTGATACCGTAAGATACTCGGCAAATGATAGCGGATATACCTTTATTTCAGTTCCACGATCCCTAAAATTAGTCACAATATCCTTAGACAGCATCTTTGAGTTGGAACCGGTAACATATATGTCAAGATTCGGACGAGACATCAGGTCATTCAGAACGTCATAGAACGTCGTATAAAGCATATCCCTGTCTTCTTCCGCTACTAAAGATTCGTCTATGTCAGAGTTCTTCACTTTATATGACAGCTGTATCTCATCAATGAGCACATAAAACTTTCGGGTAAAATCTTTTGTACGCTCTATGATATAATCATACAATACGTTCGGATTACGAAATTTTATATTTGACTTACGATCAAGGTCAATATTGATAAAGTCATCGGCGGCCACACCTTCCTTTATCATTTTATTCTTGAAAAGAGTCGATAGCAAAAAAGATTTCCCCGAGCGCCGAATGCCCGTAATAATCTTCACCTTGCCATTCCATTTTTTTGCAAGCAGCTGGTCGAGATATTCGTTTCTTTCTATAATCATATACTTATTCAAAATCAATACGCTGACAAAAAGGTTACACATGCGACCGTTTTGTCAGTGCAAAAATAATGTTTTATCTGATAATAACCAAATTACGCCGCTATAAACGAATCGCCGATACATACATCAGACAATATAAAACATACATCATCTCCCCATAGCACTGCAACACTATTGGATACGTCAAATATTGTTGAAAGATTTTGGGTGAAATTTGCTGTTTGCATTTGCAAATTTTTCAACGAAAAGCAGTAACTTTACATGCCCAAATAGGCGGGTGCCGGAAGGCGGTGCCTGATGCGAGGACAAAGACGGCTTTAGATTCTATCAATGCGTTGAATACCTGCATTTTGCGAGCCGATGTCTTTTGATTATAAAAGCTTACGAGAGACGAGCGAAATATGAGCGATGAAACTGAAATAACGGGCGGGACAATGCCGTACCATATTCCGGCGTTGCTGCCGCAGTGCATGGAGGCGCTACAGGTGCGCGCTGACGGCGTGTATATCGACTGCACGCTCGGCGGCGGCGGACACAGCCGCGCCATAGCGTCGGCGCTGACCGCCGGCGGACGGCTTTTGGCCTTCGACCAGGACACCGACGCCCTTGAGCGCGCCGTCGTCGACCCGGCCTTGGGCGGACGTGAGGACGGCGCCGTGCAACTTGTGCACTCCAACTTCCGCTACCTGCGCAACTTCGCCCGCTTCTACGGCGTCGACGGCCGTGTAGACGGCGTGCTGGCCGACCTGGGCGTGTCGTTCCACCACTTCGACGACCCCGGCCGCGGCTTCTCGTTCCGCTTCCCCGAAGGCCCGCTGGACATGCGCATGAACCGCGAGGGACGCCTCACCGCCGCCGACGTGGTCAACACATACACCCCCGAACGGCTGACTGAAATCCTACGCCTCTACGGCGAGCTGTCACAGGCCCGGCGCATGGCTGCGGCGATAGCCAGGGCGCGTCCCCTCGCCACGGCACAGCAGCTTGTCGAGGCCGTCACCCCCGCCCTCAACCCGCGCCAGACCAAGAAAGAGCTGGCACAGGTGTTCCAGGCTCTGCGCATCGAAGTCAACGACGAAATCTCCGCCCTGCGCGAGCTGTTGGGCGCCGCCGTACGCGTGCTCCGTCCCGAGGGACGCCTCTGCGTCATCACCTACCACTCGCTCGAGGACCGGCTGGTAAAGAACTTCATGCGCACCGGCAACACCGACGGACGCGAAGAGAAAGACTTCTTCGGCCGCTCGTCGTCGCCGCTGAAAATCCTTACCCCGCGCCCCGTCGTCCCCGACGAGGCCGAAATCGAGGCCAACCCCCGCAGCCGCAGCGCCAAAATGCGGTGCGCCGAGAAAACCGACAACGCCGACTCCTGAAAAAAGCACCCGCCAAACGATAGAAAGAGCCGCCTGAACGGCTCAATAGGAAAAAAGAAACAAGCCAAATAAACCGAAAAAAATCGTGAATCCTTTCCGTAAAGCCTGGAAATACACCGACACAGTCCGGCAGGGCAGCACAATCCGTGTCGACTTCTTCCTGCGCTATTGGCTGCAGCTGCTCATCATCCTGGTGCTGGTGATGGTGTTCATCACCACCAAATACCAGCGCATGACCAAGATGGAAGAGATAAAGCGCCTCGAGAACGAGCTGATGATAATGCGCACCGAGCGCGTGCGCGAGCGCAGCAACTACATGAGCCGCATCCGCGAGAGCTCGATGCAGCGCCTGGCCGACTCCATCCGCCCCGGCCTTACGGTACAGGAGCAACCGCCTTATGTATTGAGTGTCAAGCCCTAAATTCCTTCCACATCCTATGAAAACCTACGACGAAGACGAAAACATCGACCGCACCACCCGGCACGGCGGCGACAGCGGGAGCGACACCGTATCCCGCGCCCGCATCGGCACCGACGGCAAAGGCAACGAGCTTGCCGGCACGGGCCTGCGCCGCTACATCAAGTCGAGCATGCTCATCTACCTGCGCTACTGGTTCTTTGCCGCATTCGTGATGGGCATGGCGCTTTACATCGTCATCAACGCCTACTCCACCACCGTCATCCACCGCCAGGAGTGGATGGACAAAGCCAACGAAGAGCTGCAGAAAGAGATAGTGATACCGCCCCTGCGCGGCGAAATCCTGGCCGACGACGGCTCGGTGCTCGCCACCAACCTCACATATTATACACTGCGCATGGACATGCGCGCCGCCTCGTTCAAGGAGAAACAGTTCGTGGCCGCCCTCGACTCGCTGTGCGACTCCCTGGAGATGATGACCGGCACCGACAGCGACACGTGGCACAAGCGCTTCAACCGCGAGCTGGCCAAGAAAAAAGAAGAGCGCGCCCGCAGCCTCACCCTGCTGCGCAACCTCTCGTATGCCGACAAAGAGCGCGTGCGCACCACCTGGCCCTTCTTCCACATCTGGTCCAACCCCAACAAGACCGGCCTCACCGTCGACTCGCGCCAGATGCGCTCGTACCCCTACGGCGAGATGGCCAAGCGCTCGATAGGCCGCGTGGGCCAGACCGCCGAGAACCCCGAGGTGCACGGCATCTCCGGCCTCGAGAAAGCCCTCGACGGCCAGCTCTTCGGCAAGCCCGGCGTAGCCCGCAAGGTGCCCCTGACACATAACTTCGTCAACTGGACCGACAAGCCCGCCGTCAACGGCGCCACCCTGCGCACCACCATCAACGTGGGCATGCAGGACATAGTCGACAACGAACTCAACAAGATGCTCCTCGACTGCCAGGCCGACTGGGGCGCCGCCATCCTCATGGAGGCCTCCACCGGCGACATCAAGGCCATCTCCAACCTCGAGCGCGACTCCGTGACCGGCCGGTATCAGGAGGCCATGTACTACATCCTGCAGGGCTACGAGCCAGGCTCGGTGATGAAAGTCATCTCCATGACCATCGCCCTCGAGGACGGCTTCGCCCCCAACCTCGACATGGAGTACAACACCGCCCCGTACCGCTACGGCAACCCCAAGCCCATACGCGACACCCACGGCCCGGTGATGAAGCCCGTGAGCCGCTTCCTCGAATACTCCTCCAATGTGGGCATGACAAAGCTCATGGCCCCGCACTACGAGAAAGACATCAACAGCTTCCGCGAGCGCATACGCAAACTGGGCCTGCTCGAGCCCTTCAACACCGGTATCTCCGGCGAGCAGCCCGCCTACTTCCCGCCCCTCGACCCCAGGGCCGGCGGCAAGCGCACCATGGCCGACCAGACCTACGGCTACGGCAGCCGCATCCCGCCGCTGTACACCTGCGCCTTCTACAACGCCATCGCCAACAACGGCCGCTTCGTGCGCCCGCGCATCGTGTCGGCAATACGCCGTCAGGACGGCACCGACTCGCTGCTCCCCGTCACCTACGTCCGCGACCGCATCTGCAGCGAGGAGAACGCCCGCATCCTGCGCGAGATGATGCACGGCGTCATCTACAAACCCGGAGGCACCGCCAAGCGCATCAAGAGCGACCTGGTGGAGATGTGCGGTAAGACTGGCACGGCCCAGCTGACATACGAAATCACGCGCGAACAGCGCAAGGCCTGGCTCGAAGCCCTCAAGACGGCCAAGACCCGTGAGGACAGCATCGCCGCCAAGCCCGTCGTACCTCCCGGCTACCGCCAGGGCCACTACCGCCTGGCCTTCTGCGGCATGTTCCCCTACGACAAGCCCAAATACACCTGCATGGTACTCATCTCCGACCCCAAGGTGCCCCCCTTCACCCGCTCGGCCGAGCTCACCAGCGCCACCGTCTTCCGCAACATCGCCGAAAAGATGTACTCGCGCGGCATGCTGGGCAACTCGTCCAACTACCACGCCGAAGCCAACGGCTCAGCCGTCACCGCCAAGGGTACGACACCCGTCCTCTACGGCGGCATGGACAGCGGACGGCGTCAGAAAGTCAAGAAATTCATCTCGGCCCCCGACGTCAGCGCCTTCAAGACCCCCGCGGCAGCCGCCAAGGGCAAAGTCCCCGATGTACGCGGCCTCAGCGTGCGCGACGCCCTGCGCATCCTCTCCGGAGCCGGATACAAAGCCACCGCAGGCGGCTCGGGGTACGTGGCCGTGCAGACCCCTCTCCCCGGCACCGCCGCCCCCGCGGGCTCGTGCGTCAGCCTCACGTTGAAAACCCATACATACGCCCGGGCAGCAAAGAAAGAGCAGCCCAAGGCGATAAAAAAAGAAGAGCCCCAACCGGCCATGAAGAAAGAAAATGAAACTAAGCCAACTCCTTGACAACATAATTTGCGAACGCATCGCCGGTGACACCGACATAGCCGTCACCGGCGTGCAGAGCGACTCGCGGCAGGTGCGTCCCGCCAACGTCTTTGTCGCCGTCAGCGGTCCCGCCCTTGACGGCCACAGGTTCATCCCCCGGGCCATAGAGGCCGGCGCCACCGCCGTCGTGTGCGAGCACATCCCCGCCGACGCCGCCTCGGACGTCGTCTGGGTCCAGGTTCCCGACGCCGCCGAGGCCCTGGGCTACCTCGCCTCCGAATGGTACGGCAACCCGTCGCGCAAGCTCACCCTTGTGGGCGTCACCGGCACCAACGGCAAGACCACCGTCGCCACGCTCCTCTACGAGGCCGCGCGCATGGCCGGACACGAGGCCGGACTGCTCAGCACCGTCGAGAACCGAGTCGCCGACGAGCGCTTCGCCACCACCAACACCACCCCGTCGCCCCTCGAGATAAACCGCCTGCTGGCGATGATGGTGGAGAAAGGCTGCACCTTCGCCGCCATGGAATGCTCCAGCCACGGACAGGTGCAGAAGCGCACGGCAGGCCTCCATTTCGCCGGAGCCGTCTTCACCAACCTCACCCGCGACCACCTCGACTACCACAAGACCTTCGACGCCTACCTCGCCGCCAAGAAGAGCCTCTTCGACGACCTCCCCGACACCGCCTGGGCCCTGGTCAACGCCGACGACCCGCACGGCACGGTGATGCTGCAGAACACCCGCGCCGCCCGCCACACCTACTCGATGCGCGCTGACGCCGACTTCCGCGGCCGCGACATCGAGAACCGCATCGACGGCACCCTCATGAGCGTCAACGGCACCGAGGTGGAGACGCACTTCGCCGGAAAGTTCAACTGCTACAACCTCCTGGCCGTCTACGGCGCCCTCTGCCTGATGGGCGAGACCCCCGACGAGGCCGCGCTGACGCTGAGCCGTCTCGTGCCCGTCGCCGGCCGCTTCCAGTGGTTCCGCTCGGACGACGGCGTGACGGTGGTTGTGGACTATGCCCACACCCCCGACGCCCTGGCCAACGTCCTCGACACCATCCGCGCCGTCCGCAGCCGCGGCGCCGCGGTAGTCACCGTCACCGGCGCGGGAGGCAACCGCGACCACGGCAAGCGCCCCCAGATGGGACGCGAGGCGGCTCTGCGCTCCGACCGGCTCATCATCACCTCCGACAACCCCCGCGACGAGGACCCCGCCGACATCGCCGAGGACATCAAGGGAGGCGTCCCTGTCGACCGCGACGTGCAGACCGACATCATCCTCGACCGCGCCGCCGCCATCCACGCCGCCGTCATGGAGGCCAATGCCGGCGACATCATCCTCATCGCCGGAAAAGGCCACGAGGACTACCAGGAATTTGCCGCGCACAGGCGCATACACTTCGACGACCGCGAGCAGGCCCGCAGCGCCATCGCCGCCCGCAACACCGAGCTGGCCGAACAGGCCGGCGACAGATAACGACAACCAAAATCACAGTATAAAAAACAGTTCAAAGTGTTTTACTACCTCTTTCATTACCTCCTCGGCGAGGGCGTGCCCGGAAGCCGCCTCATGGAATACGTGACCGTGCGCTCGGGCGCCGCATTCGTGCTGGCCATGCTCATCGCCATCATCTTCGGCCGCCGTATCATCGACATGCTGCAGAAGCATCAGGTGGGCGAGATTGTGCGCAACCTCGGTCTCAAGGACCAGGAAAAGAAGAAAGGCACACCCACCATGGGCGGCATCATCATCATCCTCTCCATCATCGTCCCCTGCCTGCTGGTGGCCAACCTCTCCAACCCGTACATGCTGCTGATGCTGCTGTCGACACTGTGGCTGGGCGCCATCGGCTTCCTCGACGACTACAAGAAACTCGAGTACCACAACAAGGACGGCCTCAAGGGCAAATACAAGATTGTGGGTCAGGTCGGCATCGGCATCATCGTCGCCGGAGCCATGTACTTCACCCCCGGCATCACCACCGTCGCCAATGTCGAGGTATCGAGCCAGGCCCCCGGCGAAGAGACCGTTGTCATCTACGAGGGCACGCCCGAAAAGGCTCCCGTCACCACCATTCCCTTCATCAAGAACCACAACTTCGACTACACGTCGCTGACGCGCTGGATGGGCGACCACGCCGAGACGGGCGGATGGATAGCCTTCCTGCTCATCACCATCTTCTTCGTCGCCGCCACCAGCAACGGCGCCAACCTCACCGACGGCCTGGACGGACTTGCCACGGGCTGCTCGGCGATAATAGGCGTGGCGCTGGCGATAATGGCCTACCTCGGGTCCAACGTCATCTACTCGTCATACCTTAATATAATGTACATCCCCGGATCCGAGGAGCTGGTGGTGTACATGTCGGCCTTCATGGGCGCCCTGGTGGGCTTCCTGTGGTACAACGCCTACCCGGCGCAGGTCTTCATGGGCGACACCGGGTCGCTGACCCTCGGCGGCATCATCGCCGTCTTCGCCGTCCTCATCCACAAGGAGCTGCTGCTACCCGTCCTCTGCGCCCTGTTCTACATCGAGGACCTGTCGGTGATGGTACAGGTGGCCTATTTCAAGCTCACCCACGGCAAGCGCGTCTTCAAGATGACGCCGCTGCACCACCACTTCCAGAAAGAGGCCGGAAGCGTGGACGCGCTGATACAGAAGCCCAGGATGCCCATCCACGAGGGCAAGATTGTCGTCCGTTTCTGGATTATCGGCATCATCCTCGCCGCCCTCACTTTTGTAACACTGAAAATACGATAAACCAATGAATAACAGAGTAGTCATACTGGGCGGCGGCGAGAGCGGAGCCGGAGCCGCCGTGCTGGCCAAGGACAAGGGCTTCGACGTCTTTGTCAGCGACTTCGGCACCATTCCCGAAAAATACCGCGCCCTCCTCGACCGGGAGGGCATTGCCTGGGAACAGGGCGGCCACACCATGGACCGCATCCTCGACGCCGGCCTGATTGTCAAGAGCCCCGGCATCGCCAAGGAGACCCCCGTGATGCAGGCCGTGATGCAGAAGGGCATCCCCGTGGTCAGCGAGATTGAGTTTGCCGGACGCTACACCGACTCGAAGATGATATGCATCACCGGCTCCAACGGCAAGACCACCACCACGCTGCTCACCCACCATATCCTCAACGCCGCCGGCATCGACGCCGGCCTGGCCGGCAACGTCGGCGTCAGCCTGGCTCTCCAGGTGACCCGCGACCCGCATCCAGTATATGTCATCGAACTCAGCTCGTTCCAGCTCGACAACATGTACGACTTCCGCGCCGACATCGCCGTCCTCCTCAACATCACCCCCGACCACCTCGACCGCTACGAGCACAGCATGGACAAGTACGCCGACGCCAAGCTGCGCATCCTGCAGAACCAGCGTCCCCAGGACGCCTTCATATACTGGAAGGACGACCCCGTCACCGCTGAAAAGCTGCGTACCGCCAAAGTCACCGCCGCGCGCTATCCCTTTGCCGAGGCCGACAAGGGTGATGACAAGGACGCCGCCGCCTGGGTTGACGACAACGGCATCCTCAACGTGCGCACGCCGCAGGGACTGTTCACCATGCCCCGCGCCGAGCTGAGCCTTCCCGGCCTGCACAACCTCTACAACTCCATGGCGGCGGCCCTCGCCGCCCGTCTGTGCGGAGTCAGCGCCGAAAGCCTGCGCAAGTCGCTGAGCGACTTCCCCGGCGTGGAGCACCGCCTCGAATTCGTCCGCGACCTCGACGGCGTGCGCTGGATAAACGACTCCAAGGCCACCAACGTGGCCTCGGCATACTACGCCCTGGAGTCGATGACCCGGCCCACGGTGCTCATCCTCGGCGGCAAGGACAAGGGCAACGACTACTCCGAAATTCTCGACCTCGTGCGCAGGAAAGTGAAGCACATCGTGGCAATGGGCCTGCACAACGAGAAAATCGTCGACTTCTTCAGCGGCATCGTTCCCGTCGACGACACCCATACCCTCGACGATGCCGTCGCCGCCTGCCGCGCCGCCGCCGCCGAGGGCGACACCGTGCTGCTGTCGCCCTGCTGCGCAAGCTTCGACCTCTTCAAAAGCTACGAGGACCGCGGCCGCAAGTTCAAAGACGCAGTAAACAAACTGTAATTTATAGAGTCCTTAGGGCCCTTAAAGTCCTTAAAGACACCTCACAACCTTTAAAAACCATGACCGGAGAAACTCAAATCATCACTCCCGGCGCCTCGGCCGCCGCGCCCCGCACCCGCACGCGCAAACAGGCCGTGCAGGACGAGATTGCCGCCGTGCGTCCGCGTCCGCGCCGCGACCCTGCTATCTGGGGCATCTACGCCTTTCTTATCTTCGTCTCCATCGTGGAGCTGTTCAGCGCCTCGTCGCGCGAGATTGTCGGCGGCAACATCCTCGGCCCCATCTCGCGCCACGCCTTCCTGCTTTTCATCGGCTTCATCATCATGATATGCCTGCAGCGCATACACTACCGCCACTTCTACCGCTGGACCTACGTCATCGTGGGCCTGAGCGTGCTGTCGGTATTCTACACCATGTTCTTCGGCGTGGTAATCAACGGCGCGCGCCGCGCCTTCTCGCTGTTCGGGCTGTGTACCGTGCAGCCGTCCGAGCTGATAAAGTTCTCGGCGGCGCTGATAATAGCACGTCTGCTGTGCAACTACCGCGTGCACTACAAGAAAGGCCTTATTGAGGAATACAAGCGCTACAACCACCGCCTGGTGGCCGTCGTCGCCGGCATAGTCCTCTTCTTCGGCGCCCTGCTCATCAAGCAGGGCATGACCAACACCCTGCTGATGATGGTGATTTCAACCGCCATGATGATTATCGGCGGCGTGCGCTGGAAAGAGCTTTTCTGCGTCTGGGGCGTATATGCCGTCATTGCCGGCGGATACTACTTCGTCAAATACAGCGATGTCGGCGAAAAGATGTTCGGCACCGAGCAGGCCGAGGGCATGAGCGACGCCGAAGCCATAGCCAGCGGCCGGGAATTCGACCGCCAGGCCACCCACAAAAACCGCATCTCCAACTTCCTGCGTCCCGACAAATACAAGGACAAGATTACCAGCGACAACGCCCAGGAGATGTACTCGTTCATAGCCCAGGCCAACGGCGGCGTGGTAGGCCGCTTCCCCGGCAACTCGCGCGAGACCGCCCGTCTGCCTCTGGCTTTCTCCGACTACATCTACGCCATCATCATCGAGGACACCGGCCTCATCGGCGGCGCCTTCCTGCTGTTCGCCTACCTTTGCCTGCTGTGGCGAGCCGGTTACATAGCCTCGCAGTGTAAAAAGGCCTTCCCGGCCCTGCTGGTCATAGGCATGGCGGTATTCATCGTCTGCCAGGCCCTCGTGCACATGGGCATCGTCACGGGCTGCCTGCCCGTCTCGGGCCAGCCACTGCCACTGATATCCAAGGGCGGCTCGTCCGTAATCGTGACGTCGATAGCCCTCGGCATGATGCTGTCCGTCAGCCGCTTCGCCCTCCGCAAAGGTCAGCGCCAGGAAGCCAACGACCGCATCGCCCGCCTCTCCGACGACGACGCCATGCCCGACAACCCGACGCAAATCTGATGCGGCATTGTTAAAAATCGGTGTTAATGCTGTGGCATCCACCAATTTTTTGTAATTTTGCACAAATATGACAAAACCAGATAAAAACACACTTGTCAGGCCGCTGCGCGTCCTCGTCAGCGGCGGCGGAACGGGAGGCCACATCTTCCCGGCCGTTTCCATCGCCAACGAGGTGCGCCGGCGCCATCCCGACGCCGAGATACTCTTTGTCGGCGCCGAGGGACGCATGGAAATGCAGCGTGTGCCTGCCGCGGGCTACGACATCAAGGGACTCCCCGTCGCAGGCTTCGACCGCAAGCGCCTGTGGCGCAACTTCGCCGTCCTGGGCAAGCTCTGGCGCAGCCTCCGCATGGCAAACGGCATCCTGCGCGACTTCCGCCCCGACATCGCCGTCGGCGTCGGCGGATACGCCAGCGGTCCAATGCTCAAGGCCGCACAGCGCCACGGCATCCCCACCCTCCTGCAGGAGCAGAACGGCTACCCCGGCGTCACCAACAAACTGCTTGCCAAGAAGGCCGACGCCATCTGCGTGGCCTACGACAATATGGAGCGGTGGTTTCCCGCCGACCGTATCGTCATGACCGGCAACCCCGTCCGCGCCGCCATCACCGCCGTCACGGCAACGCCCGCCGAGGCCAAGAAGGCCCTGGGCTTCGACCCCGAGCGGCCCCTCGTGCTCAGCGTGGGCGGCAGCCTGGGGGCCCGCACCGTCAACGAGGCCATCGAGGCCGCCATACCCTATATCG
The DNA here is from genome assembly GCA_051890455.1 of Muribaculaceae bacterium. Lineage (GTDB taxonomy): Bacteria > Bacteroidota > Bacteroidia > Bacteroidales > Muribaculaceae > CAG-873. The sequence continues at coordinate 73,605 of JBJFEE010000081.1, read as the reverse complement.
AGAAATCCGGAGCGCAGCTGCTGTGGCAGACCGGCAAGCTCTACGCCGATGACTGCGCCGCCAAGGCACAGGGACATCCCGACGTCCACGCCTCGGCCTTCATCGACGACATGGCTATGGCCTACCGCGCCGCCGACCTGGTAGTGAGCCGCGCCGGTGCCGGCACCATCAGCGAGCTCGAGCTTGTAGGCGCACCCGTCATCCTGATTCCGTCGCCCAACGTCGCCGAGGACCATCAGCGCAAAAACGCCATGGCCCTCGTGGCCAAAGGCGCCGCGGTGATGATTGAGGACGCCGTGGCAAAGAACAGACTCGGCGCCGAACTGGAGCGACTGCTCGCCGACGCCGACGCGCGCCGTTCGATGTCGCAGGCCATAAAGGCCCTGGCACGTCCCGACGCCGCCGCCGACATCGTAGACCGCCTCGAGCAAATCGTGGCCGAAAACAAGAATAAGCACTGAGAAAAAGAGTTGAGAACATGAACAAGATGAAACCCAAAGCATACTTCGTCGGAGCCGGCGGCATAGGCATGGCCGCCCTGGTGCGCTGGTGCCTCAGCCGCGGCATCAGGGTGGCCGGATACGACCGCACTCCCTCCGAGCTCACCAACGCCCTCATCCGCGAGGGCGCCGCAATAAGTTTTCTGGACAGCATGGACGCCGTCCCCGCCGACTTCCGCGACCCGGCCGACACACTGGTGATATACACCCCGGCCATCCCCGCCGAAAACATCCCCCTGAGCTTTTTCCGCGAGGGCGGTTTCGAGGTCGTGAAGCGCTCGCAGGCCCTTGGCCACATCACCTCCGGCATGAAGAGCATCTGCTTCGCCGGCACACACGGCAAGACCACCACATCGTCCATGGCCGCGCACATCATGAACACCGACCCGACGGGCTGCACGGCTTTCTTAGGCGGAATCCTGCGCAACTACAACAGCAACCTGCTGCTCAGCGCCACCTCGCCATACGCCGTCGTGGAGGCTGACGAGTACGACCGGTCGTTCCACACCCTGCGTCCCTACATCGCCGTCATCACGGCCACCGACCCGGACCACCTCGACATCTACGGTACCGAAGAGGCCTACCTCGAGAGCTTCGCCCACTTCACCGAGCTGATTCAGCCCGACGGCAAGCTGCTGATACATACCGGGCTCAAAGTCAAGCCCCGCCCCGCCGAAGGCGTCAAGACCTATACCTACTCGCGTGACGGAGGCGATTTCCACGCCGCCAACATCCGCCGCGGCGACGGTTCGATAGTCTTCGACTTCGTCGGCCCGGACGGACTGCTCATCAGGGACATCGAGCTCGGCGTGCCCGTCGAGATAAATATCGAAAACGCCGTAGCCGCCATCGCCGCCGTCATGCTCACCGGCGAGGTCAGCCCCGAGAGCGTGCGCAAGGCCATGGCCTCCTTCCAGGGCGCCGAACGCCGCTTCCAGTTCTGGCTCAAGGAGAAGCTCCCCGGCGGCCACGTCGTCATCGACGACTACGCCCACCATCCCGACGAGCTGCGCCAAAGCATAGCCTCCGTCAAATCGCTCTACCCCGGCCGGAAGCTTCTGGTGGCCTTCCAGCCCCACCTCTACTCGCGTACGCGCGACTTCGCCCCGCAGTTCGCCGAGGCCCTCAGCGCCGCCGACGAGGTTCTGCTCATCGACATCTACCCCGCCCGCGAGCTTCCCATCCCCGGCGTAACGTCAAAAATCATCTTCGATGACATAAAATGTGACAGAAAGATGATGATCAGCAAGGAAAAGTTGCCCGAAACGGTAAAAAGTCTTAACTTTGACATCCTGCTGACGGTAGGAGCCGGAGACATCAACCTCCAGCTCCCCGCCGTCGTACGCGCTCTGCGCGCCGTCGAGCCCAAAGAAATCAACTAATCGCCCCCGACAGTCAATTCCGCCAAGAACCACCTGCCACCTCCGATGAAGATGACCAAACGAGACATACTCTACCTCTGCGGAACAGCCGTGCTGCTGCTCTACACCGTCTTTGCCGTCGCGCTGACACGCGCCGAAAAGCGCATGTCGCTGTACGAGGGCGTCGACATCGAGGTCGCCGACAGCGCCGGCACGGGATTTGTCACCGCGGCCGACATCGACCGCACTCTGGGCGGGCTACGTGCAATCTGCGCCCGCGACCCGCGCGGCAAAATCAACACCCTCGCTCTGGAGCGCCGCCTGCAGGCCATGCCGTCGGTGGAGAGCGCCTCGGTGACCGAGCTCAACAACGGACGCCTGCGCCTGCGCGTTAAGCCGCTCGTGCCCGTGCTGCGTGTCATGGACGGCAACAGCTCCTACTACATCAACGCCGCCGGCAAGACCATCTCGTCCGACCAGGGCAACTTCGTCGATGTCCCCGTCATCGTGGGCCATTTCAAGTCGGGCAAGGAGGTGGCACGCCTTGTGCCGATGTTCTCGTACATCCACAGGCACCCCGAGTACGACGCCCTGGTGTCGTCGGTGTCCGTGTCGCCCCGCGGCGACATCATCATCGTCCCCGCCGTCACCGGACATGTCATCAACATGGGCGACACGTCCAGGATAGAGGATAAGTTCAAACGCCTCAACCGCTTCTACAGCGAGGTCATGCCCGTCAAGGGCTGGGAATACTTCGATACGCTGTCAGTGAAATACAGCGGACGCGTCATCGGCACCCGCGCCGCCAAACGCGAGGCTCCCATAGCCCTGACCGCGCTGGCCGACTCGGTGGCCGACAATGCTCCCGACGACGCCTTCCAGGGCGGCTCGGACGACATTGAAGGCAAAATCACCGTCGACGCCGAGGAACAGCGCCGCAAGGCAAAGGCGACAAAAGTATGAAACGGCCGACGGACCCGCCGGCAAACAATCTCCGAATAAAATAAAGTCTAAATAAAGCAACTCTCACTCTGAAGCCCAAATGAAACTGATTTCGCTTGAAATAGGCAGCTCGGCTGTCAAGGCCGGACTCACCGAATACGACGAGCGCACCCCCGGCTCGCCGCTGTCGCTGCTCCAGGTAGCCACCGTACCCCTTGAAAACAGCGTGCGGTACGGCCGCATCCTCAACGTCGAAGACGTGACCGCGGCCACCGCCATGGCACTGGCGCGCCTGAGCGACAACCCGGCCCTCAAAAACGGAAAGATTACCGGTGTCTACGTCAGCGTCGGAGGCCGCTCGCTGGCATCGCTGCGCGACCAGGAGTCGCTGCGCATCCCCGAGGAACGCCTCATCACCGAAGACCTCATCGACCGTCTTGACTGCGAGGCCCTGGCCAAGGTGCCCAAGGACAAGGAACCGCTCGAAATAGTGCCCCTCGGCTACCGCGTCAACGGACTGCGCGCCGACCGGCCCATCGGCTCGTATGGCACGGCCCTGTCGGCCGACTTCACCGTCATCTACGCCGACAAGCTGAACTCCCGCAACATCGAGCGCGTCGTCAACCAACGGCTCAGCTGCGACATTCTGGGCTACCTGGTGCGTCCCATCGTCATCGCCGACGCCGTCCTCACCGCCGACGACCGCAACGCCGGCTGCATACTGGTGGACATGGGCGCCGAAACCACTACCTGCTCCATCTACGCCTCCGGCGTGCTCCAGTACGTCGCCACAATTCCCATGGGCGGCCGCAACATCACACACGACCTCGCCCTTGGCCTCGGCGTCACCGAACAGCGCGCCGAGCAGATTAAAATCAGCGTCGGCAAGGCCATCAACGAGAACGGCACCGCTCCCGCCGAAGAGGTTCAGGTCGACAACATCGTCCAGGCCCGCGCCTACGAAATACTGCAGAACGTCATAGCCCAGATTGGCTTTGCCGGCTACACCGAGGCCGACATGCGCGGCGGCATCATTGTTACCGGCGGCGGCTCGCGCCTCTACGGCCTCAACCACCTGCTCAATGTCCTCAGCGGGCTCAACGTGCGCGTGGCTACCCTGCCCCCGACGGTACATATCTGCGACCCCGCCGACAACACCTCGGCCAACATCGACATCATCGCACTGTCGCTGGCGGCTCGCCGCTATGCCGAGAACGACGCCGAGGGCTGCCCATGCGTAAGCTATCCTGTCGCGGAAGAGAAACCTGCCGAGGAGGAAAAGTCTGCCGAAGATAAAGAAACCATCGAGGAAAAGGTGGAGTTAGAGTACGAGGACGAAGATGAGGATACTCCCGACACATACTACGGTCCCCACAAAAAGGTGGAAGTGACCTACGACGATGACGAGGAAGAAGACGTCCCCGTCAACGAAAAGTCCTACAACGACGATGAGGTACTGCTCAACGACGATGAGATTGAGGCCCGCCGCGCCAAAGAACGCCGCAGACTGGCCGACGAACGGCTCCGGGAGGCTCACAAGAAAGACAAAGAGCAGAAGGCCGCCGAGAAAACACGCAAATGGGGTCGTTTCATCAACCGTATTGGCTCCGCATTATCCGGAGGCGGCAACGATGACGGCGAAGGCAACGACATATAATGATTTACCACATAATGATTTACCACACGACTGAAAACAAGCAACACGCATAACCTCTCCCACATATATAAAAAGTCCGAAATGTCACCCAACGAGATACTCAACAACGACTTCACACGTCCTGTCAACGAACATAAGACGCAGAACATAAAGGTAATCGGTGTCGGCGGCGGCGGCAACAACGCCGTCGACCACATGTACAAGTGCGGCATCCGCGATGTCGATTTCGTGCTCATCAACACCGACAAACAGGTGCTCGACGAGAGCCCCGTGCCCACCAAACTCACCATCGGTCCCGGCCGCGGAGCCGGAGGCATACCCGAACGCGCCCGCGACTACGCCGAGAAAGACGCCGAGAAAATCGCCGAGCTGTTCAACGACCACACCGACATGGTCTTCGTCACCGCCGGTCTGGGCGGAGGCACGGGCACCGGCGCCGGCCCCGTCGTTGCCCGCATAGCCAAGCAGAAAGGCATCCTCACCGTCGGCATCGTCACCATCCCCTTCAGGTTCGAAGGCCGCAAGAAGATACTCAAGGCCCTTGAGGGCGCACGCGAGATGAGCGAGAACGTCGACGCCCTGCTCACCATCCGCAACGAGCGTCTGACGCAGATTTATCCCGAGCTGTCGATTTTCAACGCGTTCCAGAAAGCCGACGACACGCTGCTCAACGCCGCCCAGGGCATCACCGACATCATCACCATCCGCGGTGATATCAACCGAGACTTCAACGACGTGGACACCACCCTCCGCGAGGGCGGCACGGCCATCATCTCCACCGGCTACGGCAAAGGCGAGAACCGCGTGCGCGACGCCATCAACGAGGCGCTGAACTCGCCCCTGCTGTGCAATACCGACATCATGCGCTCCAAAAAGCTGCTGATTGTGCTGTACGTCAACAAGGATGACGAGAAATTCCCCTTCAAGATGTCCGAGACCGACCAACTCACCGACTTCGTCAATGACATTGATGACGAGGTCGAGGTGATGTGGGGTCTGTACCGCGACGAGTCGCTTGAGGACAAAGTGAAAATCACCATCCTGGCTTCGGGCTTCGACTCGGAGGTCATGGACGACGACCCCTCGCGCATCCGCGACAACACCAACCACCCCACCAAACCCTTACGCGAAAAGCAGGCCGCCGACCTTGACAAGGTCTACGACAAGCCGCGTCATCCGGCCCTGCGCGTACCCGTGATGAAGCCCGAGGACTATGACAACGAGGAGGCCATCGCAGCCTCCGAGGTGCCCACAGTCGACCGCATCCCCCGCCACGGACAGGTAGGCACCCGAAATGTCCGTTCCGCCGCACCCGTAACGCCCGCACCGGCTCCCGAAGTCAAGGAAGAGCCCAAACCCGAAGCCAAGAAGCCATCATCGGACAAACCCGATGACAACGGAATTATCGGCTCCATTTCTTTTGGTGATTTTTAAACATTTAACTTAGCATATATCCATGGACGACTCGCCGCGCTGGACCGAGATTGAGTACCTCCCCGCATGGGATGAGGATTTCTACGACGTATACACTGCCAAGAAACTTGGCAAGTGGGTGATGCTGAAAACTTTGAAAAAACAGTATCGCGACGACCCGCGTATGGTGGACATGCTCAACAAGGAATTTGACGCCCGCTACAACTTGTCACATCCGAACATTGTTATGATTAATGACTTTGAGGATGTTCCCGGTGTAGGCCTCAGCATCATCTGCGACGATGTCTACGGCACCTCGCTGCGCACCCTGCTGGACAAGAACGAGCTCACTGACCACCAGTACGAGCAGCTGGTCACCCGCCTGCCGATGGCACTTGAATATATCCAGCAGAACCACATCGCCCACCGCCCCCTGCGTCCCGAGGGGATAATCTTCACTCAGGACATAGGCAACCTCAAGCTCATCGACGTAGGCTTTGACCAGCGCGAGTCGCTGAGCCGCAGCGACACCGACAGCGACCTGCGGGCCTACGGCGAGATTATGACCGAGGTGCTTGAGCGCACCGGACGCAAGGACAGCCACATCGCCTCGATAGCACGCCGGGCCGCCGCCGGAAAGTTCCACGACGTCCCCCAGCTGGAGATGGCTATAGGCGGCAACAGCGGCCTGCGCCTCGCCATAGTGGCCGCGGCAGTGGTGCTGGCCATAGCAGTCCTGGCCGGTTACGTCATCTACCACCACGGGCTAAAATAGCTAATTTCGCTAAAAACAAAAACTTAAATTAACTCTCACGCTTTGGCAAAAAAATCCAATATAGAAATACGTCCCGTAGCTCCCTTGAAGAGCGAGCTGAGGAAATACGTGCAGTTCGGCATCGACCTCTATGCCGGAAACGACTGTTTTGTGCCGCCGCTGGTGTTTGACGAAATCAACACCTTCATGCCCGACAAGAACCCGGCTTTCGAATACTGCCGCTCGCAGTCGTTCATGGCTTACCGCGACGGCGTGCCCGTAGGCCGCATCACCGCCATCGTCAACACCGCCGCCAACAAGAAATTCGGCAAGAAGGACGTGCGCTTCGGCTGGGTGGACTTCATCGATGACAAGGATGTCGTCAACGCCCTGTTCAAGGCCGTCGAGGTATGGGGACGCCGCCAGGGCATGACGCGCATCGTCGGCCCCATGGGCTTCAGCGACATGGACCCCGAGGGCATGCTCATCGAAGGCTTCAACGAGATGGGCACTATGGCCACCATCTACAACTACGCCTACTACAAGGACCACATGGAGCGCCTGGGCTTCAAAAAGGAGGCCGACTGGGTGGAGTACCGCATGACGGTGCCCGACAAGGTGCCCGACAAATATATGCGCGTGGCCGACATAGTACGGCGCCGCTTCGAGCTGGAGACGCCGGTCTACACCTCGCGCAAGAAACTCAAGGAGGACTACGGCCACGCCATCTTCCACCTCATCAACGAGGCATACGCCAACCTCTACGGCTTCGTGGAGCTGACCCCGAAGCAGATTGACTACTACGTTAACATGTACCTGGACCTGCTGCGCCTCGAGGACGTCTGCGTCATCACCGACAAGAACAAGGAGCTCGTAGGCTTCGGCATCTCCATCCCCTCGCTGTCCAAGGCTCTGCGCGCCTGCGACGGCAAGCTGTTTCCCACCGGCTGGTACCATCTGCTCAGGGCAATCCGCGGCCACAGCGACGTGGTGGACCTGATGCTGGTGGCCATAAAGCCCGAATACCAGGGCAAGGGCGTCAACGCCCTGCTGTTCTCGAAACTCCTGCCCAACTACATCGCCAACGGCTACAAATTTGCCGAGAGCAACGTCGAGCTCGAGGGCAACGAAAACGTGCAGAAGCAGTGGGAATACTTTGAGCGCCGCCAGCACCGCCGCCGCCGCGCCTGGGGCAAGAACATCCGCTGACCCCGGGCCGCGCCGCGGCGCGGCCACTCTGAATACAACCTACTACCCCCGACATAAGACCTGAAAACAATTTTTACCTCTCTACCTCATACATAAAACGCAAATTTTACACTATGAAGTTCTTTACCGCCAATACCTTAGGCAAGTGGGCAAGCCGTCTGGCAGCCGTGGCGCTGCTGGCCGCCCTTTCGCCCCTTGCGTCTAATGCCGAAATTCCGGCCGGTTACTACCGCAGCCTCAACGGTCTCAAGGACGCCAACCTCAAGACCGCAGTCCACAACCTCGTGCGCAACTTTACCCTGATTTCCTCTTATCAGGCACTGCCGCAGTATTTCAGATACACCGACACATATCCCGAGAGCAACCGCTGGTGGGACATGTACTCCAACATCCCCTTCTACGCTCCCTCCTTCTCGGGCCTCAACCGCGAGCACTCGTTCCCCAAGAGCTGGTGGGGCGGACTGACGACCGTCAGCGCCTACGTCGACCTCAACCACCTTTACCCCAGCGAGATGCGCGCCAACACCGCCAAATCGAACTATCCCCTCGGCGAGGTGTCCGACTCGCAGTCGCCCCAATTTGATAACGGCTGCTGCAAGGTCGGCTATCCCGTGAGCGGCCAGGGCGGCGGCGCCCAGTACGTCTTCGAGCCCGCCGACGAGTACAAGGGCGACTTTGCCCGCACCTACTTCTACATGGCCACCTGCTACCAGGACCTGCACTGGAGCCGCCTGTACATGGTGTCGCAGAACACCTACCCCACCCTCAACCGCTGGTCGGTGGACCTGCTGCTGAAATGGCACCGCAGCGACCCCGTGTCCGAGAAAGAGACCCTGCGCAACGAGCAGGTCTACCGCTTCCAGAACAACCGCAACCCGTTCATCGACTACCCCTCGCTGGCCGAGTACATCTGGGGCAACCGCATGGGCGAGGCCTTTAACGAGAGCTCGGCGGAGCTGCCCGTCGGCGACCCCGAGCTGATTACTCCCGTACAGGACATGGCCCTCGACTTCGGCGAGATAGCCGAAGGCCAGACCGCCACGGCACGCCTGTGGTTCAACGGCCAGTACCTGACCAATCCCCTCAGCGTGCGCGTTTACCGCAACGACGCAGCCATGTTCAGCATTCCAACTTCCAGCATCGCCCAGAACCTTGTCAACAGCAAGGACGGCTACTGGCTCACCGTGACCTATAAGCCCACGGCCCTGGGCGAGCACACATCGCGCCTGCTCATCACCGGCGGCGGTATAGAAGGCTCGCGCGGCGTACAGCTGCGCGGCTCGTGCCTGCCCAAGCCCACCCTGACGGCCTGCACGGCTACCGAGCCCACCGACATCACCGACAACAGCTACGTCGCCAACTGGACCTATCCCCAGAGCGAGGTTGTCGACTACTGGATCATCACCCGCACCATCTACTCGGGCGGCAGCTCGCGCACCGAGGAGGTGCTGGCCGAGGAGCCCGGATTTACCGTCACCGACTTCAATCTGTCCGACTATGAGACCTATTCGGTTCAGTCGGTACGCCTCGGCTACCGCAGCCCCATGAGCAACGTCATCACCGTCGGCCACGCCGGCGTCAGCGACGTCACCGTTGACGAGCGTCCTCTCGCAATATCCGTCTTCGAGGGTGCCATCCGCTTCGACACCACCGTCGGTCACACCAACGTCTGCATCTTCGACACCCAGGGACGTCTGCATCAGCAGCTCGACACCGTCACCGACGGCACCGTCATCAGTCTGCCCCTCGGCGTATACCTCATAGCAAGCGACCAGCAGAAGCGACCCATAAAGGTTGTCGTACGCTAAACCAATGAAATATCACGATATCATGACTGAGACCAACAACAGCGAAAACACACAGTCTACGATTGCCGAACGTCTGCGCCTGCTTATAGTGACCATGCGCAAGTCGCAGGCCGAGTTTGCCAAGCTCATCAGCGTCGACCCGGGCAACCTGTCGAAAATGCTGACGGGACGCACCCGGCTGTCGTCAAAAATGCTCGACCGCATCGCCTCTAACACGGGCTGCTCCCTCCGGTGGCTGATGTACGGCACGGACGTACCCTTCCCCCGCGAGACGGAGAAAATCTCCGTAATCGAAGGCGTCGGCGCCGAGAATGCCAAATGCGTGCCTGACGTGCGTTCAGGCGCTCCCGTCTACGACATCGACGTCACGGCGGGAGCCGAGCCGCTGGCACGCGAATTTACCAGCGACCGCATCATCGGCTGGCTTAACATGCCCAATCTGACGGCGGCCACGCCCGTAGTGCGCGTCTCCGGCGACTCGATGGCCCCGCGCATCCAGAACGGCAGCTTTATCCAGATACGGCCCGTATCCCTCGACAGCCCGCTCTACTGGGGCGCCACATATGTCATCGTCCTCGACGATTTCCGCATGGTCAAGGTGGTGCGCCGCAACCCCGACCCGTCGATGGTGACGCTGCACAGCATCAACACCGAATACGACGACATGGAAATAGATCGCTCGCTCATCCGCGCCCTCTTCATCGTCCAGTCGGTATTCAACTTCGACGTGCTGTCATAAAATTCATAACACTCTCATCCTCTTACGACTATGAACAAGCCCAAACTTGTGATATCCACCGGCGCCGGCGTTTCGGCCGAGTCGGGCATCTCCACCTTCCGCGACGCCGGAGGGCTGTGGGACAACTATCCCGTGATGCAGGTGGCATCGCACGACGGTTACGTGGCCGACCCGGGCCTCGTACACCGTTTCTACAACGAACGGCGCCACCAGCTTGTGGACGCAAAGCCCAACGCCGCACACCTGGCGCTGGCCGAACTCGAGAAGGACTACGACGTATACGTCATCACGCAGAACGTCGACAACCTGCACGAGCGCGCCGGCTCAACCAAGGTACTGCACCTGCACGGCGAGCTGATGAAGGTGGAAGCCACGGACAACCCCAATCTGGTCTTCATCCTCCCCGATGACAACGGCGGAAGCATCGACACCTCGGTCGACACTGTCATCAAGGGACACCATGTGCGCCCGCACATCGTCTTCTTTCAGGAGGCCGTGCCCAACTTCGAACCGGCCACCGAGCTGGCACGCCAGGCCGATGTTTTTGTGGTGATAGGTACAAGTCTCGTTGTCTACCCCGCCGCCGCCCTCATCCAGTACGTGCGTCCCGGCGTCCCCGTCTACTACATCGACCCCAACCCGGCCCAGGTGCCCGCATCCGTGCACGTCATCAAGGAGCCGGCCACCAAGGGCGTGGTGGAACTCGCCAAAGAACTCGAAAAACTCAAACATTAATAATGTCTCCCGACCCTTTACCATCTGTTATTCTTGATTTTATTCCGGCTGCGGTGACAGGCGGCTTCAGCGTGTCGCAGATTGTCGCGCTGGTCGTCGCCTGCGCCTGCCTGCTCATCTCGGGCTTTGTCTCGGGCAGCGAAATTGCTTTTTTCTCGCTCGACAAGAGCCAGATTGACGATATGGAGGACTCGTCCGCGGGCGATAAAGCCCTGAAGCTGCTGCAGAAGCCCGAGCGCCTGTTAGCCACAATCCTCATAGCCAACAATCTGGTGAACGTGACCATCGTCGTGCTCACCAACTTTGCCCTCGGACCCATTTTCGAGGGTATGTCGCCCATCCTGAGCTTTATACTGCAGACGATAATTCTGACGTTCCTCATTCTGCTTTTCGGCGAAATTCTGCCCAAGCTCTACGCCAGCAACTATCCCGAAAAGTGGGTGCGCTTCGCCACCCCCGGCGTCGTCCTTATCAGCACGGTGCTGTCGCCGCTGTCGCGTCTGCTTGTCAGCTCGACCTCCATCGTCAAGCGCGTCGTCACCGAGCAGCCTCGCGCCATCACCACCGACGACCTGTCCACGGCCCTCGAGATTACCGACGTCGCCCAGGGCGACGACAAGCAGATACTGCAAGGCATTCTTGAGTTCGGCGACACGTCGGCATCGGAGATTATGACGCCGCGCATCGACATGACCGACATCGCCGACACCCTCACCTTCGACGAGGTGATGACGATAGTCAACGACAGCGGCTACGCCCGCATACCGGTGTACAAGGACACCGAGGACACCATCGTGGGCATCCTCTACTCGCGCGACCTGCTCCCATACGTCAGCCACCGCAGCGACGACTTCGACTGGCGCACACTGCTTCGCGAGCCTTATTTCGTGCCCGAGAGCCGACGCATCGACGACCTGCTCGAGGACTTCCGCCGCCGCCACCAGCACCTGGCCATCGTTGTCGACGAATACGGCGGCACGCAGGGCCTGGTGACGATGGAGGACGTGCTCGAGGAGATTGTCGGCGACATCAACGACGAATACGACGACGAGCCGGAGACGTGGAAACGCCTGCCCGACAACACTTTCATCTTCGAGGGCAAGACGCTGCTCACCGATTTCTTCCGCGTCACCGACCTCAACGAGGAGGAATACGCTCCCGTTACTGCCGACGCAGAGACCCTTGCCGGAATGCTTCTGGCCATCAAGGGAGACTTTCCCAAGGACAAGGAACCGCTTGTCTATGGCCGCTGCCGTTTCCTCGTCCTCGACATTGCCGACCACCGCATAACCTCGGTCCGCGTCAAAGTAATGCCCGACATTCAGAAAATGTAAGATGAGGCGGCTGACAGTCATATTTGCTGCGGCAACAATGCTTTGCTCGTGCACGGGCGGCGAACACGGCAATGCCGACGGCGCCGTACCCTTGCCCGAAGCCTATCCCCGCATTGACGTCTATCCGGCCGAATACAAGTCCTACGACTCCCTCCCGGTAACCGTGAGCGTCAACAGCGCACTGACGCCTGTTCTGAAGCCCGGCCGCACGCCGGGGCTCGACATCCCTTACCCGCGCTACAACGCTACCGTCTACCTCACAATCATCCCGGATGCTTTCGCCGATTTCGACCAGATCTGGAACGCCCGCCGCGCCCGCATCGACAACAACCTCGGCGACATCCCCACCACGGCTCTGGAGATACACTCCCAATCCGACTCGACCTTCATCTCCGCCCTCGTCGTGGCCAAATCGGCCACCCAGACACCCGTCCAGCTCCTCGCCGCCTCGCGCCGCCACGGCATCATCGTCAGCGCCACCGCCTTCCTCCATACCAAAGTCAGCCCTGCCTCCCTCGACTCCATCACCTCCGCCATAGAGTCCCTGGCCACCGACCTCCGCCATCTGGCCGAAAATCTGGCGGTGCCCGTAACCGGAAAATAAATCAATCATGAAAACGGGCATATTCTACGAAGAAATAGCGACCGGCATCCCGCGCCGACAGGCCGAAAAAGAGGCCGTGGCGCGCATCCTCGCCCGCGAATACCCCGGTATACCCTACGGCCGCCACGAGTCCGGCCTCCCCTGGCTACAAGGCGCCTACATCTCCATCACCCACAGCCGCACAACCGCCGTAGTAGCCGTCAGCGACGCCCCCATCGGCATCGACCTCGAATACCCCCGCCCCCGTCTTACCCAAATCGTCCCCCGCATCCTCACCCCCGCCGAACTAACCCACTTCCACACCCCCGAACAACTCCTGGCCGCCTGGACCTCCAAAGAAGCCGCCTACAAAGCCATCCACAGCCTCCAGGGTCCCTCCTGCCCCGTCACCGTCATCACCGCCGTCACCCTTACCCCCGGCCCCGACAATCTCCCCCTCCACGCCACCGTCGCCGACACATCCTTTACCCTGGCCCACACCATCCTCCCCGACACCTCCCTCCTCACCACAGCCCAACCATTATAACGCCTTTAACCCACCTTATAGACACAAATATGGCCGGTCATGCTCTGAGGCAACGACCGGCCATATTTGTTTTTGACCAGGCTTTTTTGATTACTGGCGGCGGAACATGTCTTTGATGGCGTCGGCGACGTTGATGATGTAGTCGCCGGTGCGCTCGAGGTCGGAGATGACGTCCATGTAGTAGATGCCGGCCTGGTAGGTGTACTTGCCCTCGTTGATGTTGGATACATTGACCGAGCGCAGCTGGTTGCGCATGTTGTTGATTTCGCGCTCCTTATTGTAGCAGCGCATCAGCTGGGCCTCGTTGACGTTGTCGATGTTGTTGAGGTTTTCCACCATATAGCGCATGGCCTCGTCGAGGTAGCCGTAGATGGTATCTATGTTGTGGTTAATGTCGTCGGTGAACTCGGCGTGGCTGTCGTTTTTGCGTAGCATGATTTTGCCTATGCCGTAGCAGCAGTCGGCTATGCTCTCGATTTCGGAGATGATATTGAGCATGCCCGCGATTTTTAGCTTACCTTCGTTGGAGAGGCGTCCCTGGGCGGTTTTGTTGAGGTAATCGGCTATTTCGATTTCCATGCGGTCGCTGATGTCCTCGTATTTCTCGATACGCGAGAGCTGTTTGTTGAAGTCTTCGGTACCGGGAGGTGTGCTTATCAGCGTATGCGCCATGCCTATCATGCGGCCTACACGCTCGGCGTAAACGGCAACCTCTTTTTCAGCCTGTGCGATGTTGAGCTCGGCCGAGCTTAAGAGACCGCCCTGGATGTATTTGATGCCGAAATCGTCGTCGCTCTTCTTGCGGGTGGGAATAACCCATTCGACTGCCTTGACATACAGCGGGGTAAACCATACCATGATGAGGAGGTTGAGGAACTTGTACGAGCTGTAGAATATGGCCAGACAAATTGAAGCGGCAGCCTGCATCGAGGCCATGCTGGAGGCAGTCGTGCTGACCTTCTCGTACATGGGATGGTCAATAGGCAGCGTGTTGTCGAAGAGGTTGTTGTATATGAGCGGGTCGGTGTGCTGGAGATGGGTGACAAAGTTGTAGAGGGTGTTGGGGTCGCCCTCGCCGAAGAGCACGCAGAGCTTGGTGATAAGGCTCATGAAGGGGTAGAAGAGAACCAGACACCAGATGCAGCCCATGACGTTGAAGAGCAGGTGGCCCATGGCGGCGCGCTTAGCGGCGACATTACCGGAGAGTGAAGCCAGCATAGGTGTGATGGTAGTGCCGAGCGAGGCGCCCAGGACGATGGCACAGGCCAGGTCGAAGTCAATCCAGCCCTTGGCGAACATCACCAGGCAGATGGCGAAGGTGGCGTCGGAGCTCTGGATGACGCAGGTGACGAGCAGGCCCACCAGCCAGAACACGAGGATGGAGCCGAAGCCCATCGAGGCGTACTGCTGTAGAGAGGCGAACATCTCGGGGTTCTTCTGTAGGTCGGGCACATACTGGCTAATCATGCTCAGGCCCAGGAAGAGGATGGCGAAACCGAAGATGAACTCGCCGAAGCTCTTGCGCCGGCCTTTCTTACTGAACAGCAGCGGTGTAGCCAGCGCCATCAGCGGGACGGCGAAGGCCGAGATTTCAACCTTGAAGCCTAACAACGAGATAATCCACGTGGTAAACGTCGTGCCTAAGTTGGCTCCGAAGATTACCGCCAGCGACTGGCTGAGGGTCATCATGCCGGCGTTGACGAAGCTGACGACGAGAACGATTGAGGCCGACGAGCTCTGGATGAACGCCGTAATAAAAATGCCGGTAACGACGCCCGTAAAACGGTTGCGCGTCATTGCCGACAGTACATTGCGCAGGCGGTCACCCGCAACTTTCTGCAGGCCCTCGCTCATCACCTTCATGCCGAACAGGAAAAGACCTACGGCACCTAATAATCCTAAAAGGTCAAGAATAGAGTAATCCATAAAACAGGGTTAGACCAAGCCACGCCTTCCGCGCCGTCTCCAGCAGGAACCGGCCCCGACCCTTGTGGCCAAATTTTTACCATTGCAAACCGCCGACATCCTGTCAGACGGTTTTCCTCTGCAAAATTACACATATTCCCCGGCACATCAATCAAAATTCCACCACAAAATTTGATACTAAGTAAGTTTCAAAAATTATTTATAACATTAAGTAAGTTTGTTGCTTATGATATTTTGAATTCTTTTGAGTGCTTTTCGAGTTTTCACTCAGTCGTTTAGCTCGCTAAACTCCTTCACTCAAACCCGAAAATCATCTCAAAATCTCTTCAAAATATCCATAAGCTAATTTCTTCAACTTACTTACCGACATAATTGTATTCTTATTTGTCACTGTGGGAATTGCTTGCAATTCCATACACCCTTTGCCGTTGGGCGGTTGGGGAATTTTTGGTAATTTTGCGGGTCGGATGGAGGCGGTGTATGGCCGGCCTCCGGATGTTTAATTTTTTGAGTTGATATTATGATCAAGTGGATTATAAAACTGGCTGTTTTAGGTGCCGTCATTCTGGTATTCTGGGTGTCAAACCCTGATGAACAGCAGCATAAGGCTGCCATTACCTCTGTCATCGAGCAGGCCACGGACGGGCCGAAGGAGGAGGGCATCGGGCGCCTCAAGGAGGCCGTGCGCAACAAGGTTGTCAGCATCATCACCAACGAGAAGCTGGATGTGCAGAGCTACGGTGTGTTCTCGATAGGACGTCTGGAGAACGCCGACGGCGACAAGCACCTCATCTCAATCGGCGTACTCGGCCACGTATTCACCCCGGGCGAGGGCAAACTTATTCAGAGCACCAAAACCGGCTCAATCAAAGACGAGCTGAAGAAGGTTATCGGCGGCTGAGACCCATCACGTTGGCTGGGGCGCGGCCGGCACGGAGCTCGGCGGCCATGAAGGTCATGGCCCGGTGGGAGTGGGCGAAGAAACGGCTGTAGCCCCGGCACAGGTAGTTTTGGCCGGGTTCGCCGTCAACGGTGTAGGCGAACCGGTTTTTGGGACATTCGCCGTTGCAGAGGCTGAGGTACTGACAGGTGAGACACCGGCGGGGCAGGCGGTCGTGCTTGTCCTGACCGAAACGCAACTGACGGTCGCTGTTGAGCATCTCGAAGATGGTTTTGCTGCGGATGTTGCCGAGGCGGTATTGCGGAAAAACGAAATGGTCGCACGAATACAGGTCGCCGTTATGCTCAAGCACGACGGCATGTCCGCATGTGCGCGCCATCGAGCATAGTCCGGGCGTCACACCCAGGTGGTTGGCCAGCGTGGCGTCGAAAAGCTGCACGAAGACCTTGCCGACATCGGTGACAACCCAGCGGTCGAAGACACGGCACAGAAACTCGCCCCAGGCGTCCGGCGAGACCGAGAACGGCGCAAGCTGAGCCTCGTCGCCGACAGTGGCGAGTCCGTCGCCGGTCAGGCGTTCGACGATAGGCGTAAACTGGATGTAACGGCAGTCTATCGCCTTGAAAAAGTCATAAAATTCGTCCGGATGAGCCGCCACAACGTCGTTTACGACGGCCATGGCGTTCCACTCCACCCCGTGGCGGTTCAGCAGCTCTATGCCCCGCATGACGTCGTCAAACGAGCCCTTTCCGTCGCCCTTGTGGCGGTATGCGTCGTGCAGCTCGCGCGGACCGTCTATCGACAAGCCCACGAGCCAGCCGTTGTCGCGGAAAAACCTGCACCACTCGTCGGTGAGGAGCATGCCGTTTGTCTGTATGCAGTTGTCGACACGCATCCCGAGGCTATGGTAGCGCTGCAACTGCAGCGCTTTTTTGTAAAAATCGAGACCGCGCAGAAGCGGCTCGCCGCCGTGCCATGTGAAGAGCACCTGCGGAACGGGCTGCGCCTCGATGTACTGCTTAATGAAGCGGTCGAGCATCTCCTCCGACATCATGTTGCCGCCGGGATAGAGCTTAGACTTCTCCAGGTAATAGCAGTAGCGGCACCGGAGGTTGCAGGCGCTTCCGGCCGCCTTGGTCATGACATAAAGAGACTGCGAATAAGGTTCGGGGGTCATCAATCTTTGTGCAGGGTGTTTGGGTCAAAGGGCTTGATGACGGTTACGGTGGTTCCGGCCGGATTGACGCGGATACCGCCCTTGGCCTCGATTGTGGCAAGCTGTTCCTCGCGCAGTTTCTCAATATTTTTCTTAGCCTTGGCGGGCTGGTCGGCCATCATGGCGTTGATGACACGCGAGTCGAGGGCTATCTTGTAGAAGGCTATGCGGATGAATTTCCAGTTCTGGTCGGTGAGGTTGTATTTCTTCTGCAGGCGGTTGGCGATGGCAATACCCTCGGCGTCGGCCTCGCTGTCGAAGACCCCGCGGTAGTACTGCTCCATCTGCTCGGTACTGAGGATGCCGGCAAGCATCTTATGGCGCTGCTTCTCCACCTTGCGGCTGTCGGCGGTGGTGAGCACGCCGTCCGCAGCCTTTATCATCGCCACCTCTTTTGCATCAGCCTTCTCTATGGCGGCGGCAAGGGCTTTCTGCTGACCGGCGTCAAGTTTGACATAGCGGCTGACATCGTATACGCGCACTACGGTGGACGGACTGAAGCCCTCCAGAGCGGCGACATCGAGGGTCTGGGCCGAAACGCGGGCGAAAGCCGAAATCAAAATAAAAGCGGCAACGTATATTAAATTTTTCATAGGTGGCGATTTATTTTTTTAATTTTTATTAACTTTGGACAAAGTTAGGAATTATCCTTAAAATCTCTGTGAAAACTGAAAAAAATCTCCATAAAGTGTTCTGGGGTGTCAACGCACTTGCCCTGGTATCGTCATTTAACTCATACGCGGCCGACAAGCCCCGCGATGACAAACGCCCAAACGTGCTCTTCATCGCCGTAGACGACCTTAAGCCATGGCTGTCGGCGTACGGCGACACACTGGCACGCACGCCAAACATAAGCCGCCTCGCCGACCGTGGCACGGTGTTCAACAACGCCTACTGCCAGATTGCCCTCAGCGGACCCACACGCTCGAGCCTCCTCACCGGCCTTAATCCCGACCATACGGGCGTTTGGTGGCTGATGGGGTCGTTCCGCCACAACAATCCCGACATCGTCACCATGCCGCAGGCCCTCAAGGACAACGGATACGAGACTGTCGGCGTGGGCAAGGTATACCATCCCCTGCGCGGCAAGGACGTCAAGAACGACCCGGAGTCGTGGAGTATGCCGTACGTCAAGACTCCCGGCGCCACCTATGCCCTCGCCAACGGCCGTGTGGCCACGGAGTGCGCCGACGTGCCCGACATAGCCTATCAGGACGGCGTGATAGCCGAGCAGGCCGTAAAGACGCTGGAGAAGCTCAAGGACAGCGACAAGCCTTTCTTCCTTGCCGTAGGCTTCAAGAAACCCCATCTGCCCTTCTGCGCCCCAAAGAAATACTGGGACATGTACGACCGCGACAATATGCCTGTGGCCGAGTTCCAGGACATGGCCGCCGACGGCTGCGAATACGCCTATCACAATTCGCTTGAAGTAAAGGGCTACTCGGACATTCCTCCCTTTGAGAGCTACGTCGACACAAAGCATCTCGACGAGGACACGCAGCGCCGCCTGCTGCACGCCTACTACGCCTGCATATCGTACACCGACGCCCAGGTGGGCAAGGTACTTGACGCCCTCGACGCCAGCGGCCTGGCCGACAACACTGTCATAGTATTCTTCGGCGACCACGGCTATCACCTCGGCGACCACGGCCTGTGGAACAAGATGACCAACTTCGAGCAGGCCACGCACGTCCCTCTCATCATCGCCGCCCCGGGCATGAAGAAAGGCGTCAAGTCCGATGCCTTGGTTGAGTTCCTTGACATTTTCCCCACCGTCGCCGAGCTCACCGACACGCCGCACCCCCAGCAGCTTGACGGCACAAGCCTCGTACCCGTGCTGAAAAACTCCGGCAAAAAGGTCAAGGACTACACCTTCAGCCAGTACAGCCGCACCACCACCGAGGACTACACCATCAACACTGACACCGACCTGGAGGGCAAAGCCGAATACCTCGCCGGCGACATCATGGGCTACGCCGTCCGCGACAAGCGCTACCGCCTTGTCCAGTGGACCAAAGGCTTCAAGACCTACGACAAATTCGACCCCTCCAAAGTCATCGCCGTCGAGCTCTTCGACTACGAGAAAGACCCCGGCGAGACCCGCAACGTAGCGGGTGACCCCGCCTACGCCCCCGTAGTGCGCCGCCTCGAAAAAGTCCTCCGCGACTACTACGCCCGCAGCTACGCCTCCCCCATGTCCGCCCCCATCAAAGCCACCGCCGAACGCAAGTAAGCCGCCACGGGCGGCTAAAACCGCAAGCGGTTTTCACAGTCCAAAGAAATAAGAATGAAAACTGAAAACATTGTAAATAAAAAGGATAAAGACGGCTCTTTATTTACACGGGTGACCGGATACATCGCCAAACCGGTTGTCGTGTCGCCGCTGTTCTTCTTTTTCATCGTTTTTTGCGTTATAGCAACGCCGTTGTCCGACTTCGGACCGTCAAAGTCGCTGTGTTTGCGTTTTGTACTCTCAGTCGGTCTCCAGGGTGTGACCATTGCGTATATTCTTTGCTGTGTCGCGCTACTCATTCCCGCCGGAATATGGCGGCGGCTGATGATGGCGCTGACGGGACTGCCTTTTGCTCTCTGGATGCTTATTGAAACGGGCTCAATAGCCACAACGGGGGCAGTTGTCAGCACCGACTCGGCTACCGTCATGTTCGAGACCAACACATCGGAGGCGGCAGGATTTTTCAGCCAGTTCCTGACATGGCATGCCATAGGCAGAATAGTGTCGTGTGTCATCGCGGTTATCGTTCTAAACCTGGTGTTTGCTTTGCTGATGAAAAAAACGGCAAACAAAAGGTGGTGCAGGATTTTGACTGCTGTTACTGTCTTAATATGTCTGATTTTCGGTATAAGAGAGTTTTACCGTCTCAGCGGTTTCCTATATACTGAAAATCAACAGGAGTTTCTAAGCTGGAGCGGGACCGGAAATGAAAATCCGGAACTTATCAACATGAACTATGTACAAAACGGCAGCCTGCCGCTGGCAGGTACATATTTCATCAAATATTTCAGTTTTGAATCGAGGCAGATGAAGGAATGGACCGCTCTGCAGACAAAACTTGTGGAGCACCGTCAAGTGTTTCCTGCCAATTCCGCCGACAACAATTTTGACATCGTTATAATTATTGGCGAGTCGTTCATCCGCTCCCAAAGCTCTCTGTACGGCTATTACCTGAATACTAACCCGCGTCTTGGAGCCGAAGCGGACAGCGGCCTACTTTATGTATTCACCGATGTCACCTCTCCCTCCAATTTCACCACCACTTCGCTGATAAATGTCCTTAACCTTAACGATTTGTCTTCCGGCGAAAACTGGTGGCAATATCCCTATCTGCCTTTGCTGATGAAACAGGCTGGATGGAATGTCTATCACTATGACAACCAGACGATTGGCAAAAATACAGATGTAGGTATCAGCCGTGTGTTCTATGCGGATGTGATAGACCGGAATGTCCTTGACGCAAAAAGCGACCGACTTTTTAAATATGACGGTCCATACGTAGACTATGTTGACAAAAGATTGGCCAAAGATGAAAAACCGGGCAAGCAGTTTGTTATTTATCACCTTATGGGTCAACATTTTGATTGCAAAGACAGATACGAGGGCAAGGCACACTTCCAGCCTTCGGACATAAAGACAAGCAAACCCTGGATTGGTCAGGCCGAAAAACAGAAGATTGCGGACTATAACAACGCCACCCTGTACAACGATTCCATAGTAGGACGCATCATATACAGATTTCGCGACAAAAACGCCGTGGTAATCTATTTCTCCGACCATGGCGAGGATAACCCGGAGCTGGCACCCTTAAAGGCGCGTAATATCCAGCAGCCAGAAAATGCCGAGTGGCTCGAACGCCAGTTCGATATACCCTTCATGGTATGGATGTCTCCGTCATTTATGAAAATATATCCGCAGAAAGCCGCGGCCATCCGCAACGCTGTCAACTGTAAGTGGTCCATCGACAATCTCGGCCAGATGGTTATAGGCCTCACCGAAACAAAAACCCGCTACTACCAGCCAAAACGCGACATACTAAACCCGGCCTTTACCCCGTATAGAAGGGTAACCGCCGGCGGCTACACTCTGGATAAGTAAGGCCGCCACGGGCGGCTAAAACCGCAAGCGGTTTTCATAGTTCAAATTGCTTTTTTGATACTATGAAAACCGCTTGCGGTTTTTTATAAGATGAGCTGTCTTACTTGACTACTACGTTGACGATTTTGTTGGGAACGACTATGACTTTGACAATGGTTTTGCCTTCAATCCATTTGGCGGCCTGGGGGTCGCCAAGGGCGAGGCCCTCGACGTCGGCGCGGTCGGTGCCGGCGGCTACGGTGATGGTGAAGCGGGCCTTGCCGTTGAAGGAGACAGCGTAGTTGACGGTGTCTTCCTTGATGTATTTGTCGTCGTATGCAGGCCACTGACTGTCAAGAATGGTGGTGTCATGGCCAAGGGCGGTATGCCACAATTCTTCGGTTACATGGGGAGCGAAGGGCACAAGGATTATCAGCAGCTGTTCGAGGACGAAGCGGCTGTGGCACTTCTGCTGCGATAGCTCGTTGACGCATATCATGAAGGCGGCCACGGATGTGTTGAAGGAGAAACCTTCGATATCGCCGGTGACTTTCTTGATAAGCTTATGCAGACTGCGCATATTGTCGGCAGTAGGCTCCGAATCGTCTACGAGACACTGGTCGCCTTTGTAGAAGAGACTCCAGAGCTTCCTGATGAAGCGGTGTACGCCGTCAATGCCGTTGGTGTCCCAGGGTTTGGACTGGTCAAGCGGGCCGAGGAACATCTCGTACAGGCGCAGTGTGTCGGCGCCGTAGCGCTCTACGATGTCGTCGGGGTTTACCACATTGTAATATGTCTTGGACATCTTCTCTACGGCCCAGCCACACTTGTACTCGCCTGCATCGTTGAGGATGAACTGCGCGTCGGCATATTCGGGACGCCATTTGCGGAAGGCCTCGGTGTCGAGGATGTCGTTATGGACGATGTTGACGTCTACGTGAATCTGCGTCGTGTCGTAGTTGTCCTTGAGGTCTGCCGACACAAAAGTATTGGTGTCTTTGATGCGGTAGACGAAGTTTGAGCGGCCCTGAATCATACCCTGGTTGATGAGTTTTCTGAAGGGCTCGTCCTCGACGATGAGGCCGAGGTCATAGAGGAACTTGTTCCAAAAACGGCTGTATATAAGATGGCCGGTGGCGTGCTCCGAACCTCCGAGGTAGAGGTCAACATTGCGCCAGTATTCGTTGGCTTCCTTCGACACGAGAGCCTCGTTGTTGCGCGGGTCCATATAGCGCAGGAAGTAGGCGCTGGAGCCTGCGAAGCCGGGCATGGTGTTAAGTTCGAGACGGCATCCGTCCTCGGTCTGCCAGTTCTTGGCGCGTCCCAGAGGGGGTTCGCCTGTTTCGGTAGGAAGATATTTGTCGATTTCGGGCAGCAGCAGCGGCAGCTTGTCATCATCGAGGACATCAGGGACACCTTCCTTGTCGTAAAATACGGGGAATGGCTCGCCCCAGTAGCGCTGACGGCTGAAGATGGCGTCGCGCAGGCGGTAATTGACCTTGACGTCGCCGATGCCTTTTTCCTTTATGAATTTCTTTGTCTTGGCGATAGCCTCCTTTACGGTGAGGCCGTTGAGGTCGAGGTCGGGACCGCATGAGTTCATCATTATGCCTTCTTTGGCGTCGAAACTCGATTCGCTGACGTCGGCGCCCTCGATAAGGGGAATTACGGGGAGGTCAAACTTACGGGCAAAAGCATAGTCGCGGCTGTCGTGAGCCGGAACAGCCATGATGGCGCCGGTACCGTATCCGGCAAGGACGTAGTCGCTGACCCAGATGGGGATGTTCTTACCGGTAAGGGGATTGACAGCGTATGCTCCGGTAAAGACACCGGTAACCTTCTTGTCCATCATGCGCTCGCGCTCGGTCTTGCTCTTTGTAGCCTTTATGTACTCGGCAACGGCCTCCTTCTGCTCAGGCGTGGTTACCATATCCACGTATTTGCTCTCGGGGGCGAGAACCATGAATGTTACGCCGAAGACAGTGTCGGCGCGGGTGGTGAAAATCTGCAGGTCTATATCGGTGTCAGCTACATGGAAAAGCATCTCGGCGCCCTCGCTGCGGCCAATCCAGTTGCGCTGTGTCTCCTTGAGGCTGTCGGTCCAGTCTATCTTCTCAAGGCCTTTGAGAAGGCGCTCGGCGTATGCCGACACGCGAAGGCACCACTGGTACATCACCTTCTGCTCGACAGGATATCCGCCACGTACGCTCACGCCCTCGCTGACCTCATCGTTGGCAAGGACAGTGCCGAGTTTGGGGCACCAGTTGACAAGGGTGTTGCCGAGGTAGGCGATGCGGTAGTTCATCAGCACGTCGCTCTTTTCCTTATGCGACATGGCCTTCCACTCGTCGGCGGTGAAATGAAGTTTCTTCGTGCCGTCGGCATGGATGCCTTCGGTGCCTTTTTCCTCGAAATGCTTCTCGAGGTCGGCTATGGGCATGGCCTTGTCCTTCTCAGTGTCGTAGTACGACAGGAACATGCGCTTGAAGGCCCACTGCGTCCACTTATAGTATTCGGGGTCGCAGGTGCGTATCTGGCGGTCCCAGTCGTAGCTCATGCCAATCTTGTCGAGCTGGCTGCGATAGCGGGCGATGTTTACAGTCGTTGTCTTCTCGGGGTGCTGGCCGGTCTGGATGGCATACTGCTCGGCGGGCAGGCCGTAGGCGTCGTAGCCCATGGGATGGAGGACGTTGAAGCCCTGCAGACGCTTGTAGCGCGTGAAGATGTCGCTGGCGATGTATCCCAGGGGATGACCCACATGCAGACCTGCTCCCGAGGGGTAAGGGAACATGTCAAGAACATAGTACTTGGGACGCGAAGAATCGGCCTCAACATGGTACACGCCCTTGTCGGCCCACTCTTTCTGCCATTTCGCTTCTATTGCTTTATGATTGTATTCCATATTATTGTGTTATTTTATTTCTGATGATTGTCAGCTGAGCTGCAGCATGCGCTCGATGGGGCGGCGGGCACGCTCGGCTATTTCGGAGTCAACGTGAATCTGCGGTGCCAGGAAACGCAGCGAGTTGTAAAGCTTCTCCAGTGTGTTGAGCTTCATGAAAGCGCAGTCGTTGCAGGCGCAGGTGCTGTCGTCGGGAGGAGCGGGGATAAAAGTCTTTTCGGGGCAGTCCTTCTGCATCTGATGCAGGATACCGCTCTCGGTGGCGACGATGAATTCCTTTGCGTCGCTTTCGGTGGCATATTTGAGCAGCACGGCCGTCGAACCTATCTTATCGGCGAGGATGCGGACGGGAGCGGGGCACTCGGGATGGACGAGAACCTTAGCTCCGGTATACTGTTTCTTCAGCTGGGCAATCTTGGCAGGCGAGAACAGTTCGTGCACATGGCAGGCGCCGTTCCACAGCACCATGTCGCGGCCGGTTTCCGCGTTTATGTAGTTGCCGAGGTTGCGGTCGGGACCAAAGATTATCTTTTCGTCCTTGGGCAGCGACTCCACAATCTTGCGGGCGTTGCCCGAGGTGACGACGATATCGGTGAGGGCCTTCACGGCAGCCGATGTGTTGACATAGCTGATGACGGTATGGTCGGGATGCTCCCTGACAAACTTTTCAAACTCGTCGGCGGGACAGCTGTCGGCCAGCGAGCAGCCGGCATTGACATCGGGAACAATCACCACCTTCTCGGGGCAAAGTATCTTTGCCGTCTCACCCATGAAGTGCACGCCGCACAGCACAATCACCTTATTGGGCAAACCGGCCGCAATGCGTGCCAGAGCCAGCGAGTCGCCGATGTAGTCGGCCACATCCTGGATTTCACCTTTCTGATAGTAATGGGCCAGCACCACGGCGTCCTGCTCTTTTTTGAGACGCTCTATTTCCTTTTTGAGATCTGTCCCGGCCGGGATTTCGGCCTCGACATACCCTTTTTCAACATTCATATTTATTTTTTATTTTATGTTGAAGATTAATTTTAAAAATTTAAAATCCAAAACCACCTAAGAGTTTATATAGTGGCTGTTGAAAGTGGTGATAACTTTTTGCCGGTATTCTTGCAAATATGAGTTATTGCAGAATATGGACCTGTTATCAATAGTCTATTAACAGTAGCGGAATATAATTTACAGATATTTACAAACTTTATCCACATCTGTTGACAACTTGCAAAGTTAGTAACTTTTGTTGTATTTTACCCTTTGAAACTATTGAAAACGTGCTCCATTTTGTGGATAATGGCGTTAAAACTTTGTGATAAAAAAGTAGCCGGGAATTTGGATAAGTCCCGACCAATGCCGTGTGAAAAAATAAATCCGTAAAACCAAATAAAATACCCATGACTTTTAAATAACTTGTTTCTACATTTTCAACAGCTTTTCAACATGGGATTTTGTAGGGTAAAAGAAGAAAAAAGCCGAGGCTTAGCTCGGCTTTTTAGTTTATATTTTAGCTTTTCAAAGTTTGCCCAGCCGGTCGAGGCGGTCCAGTACTTCGGCAGCGGACAGGCGGCGGTGCGAAAGAATGTCGTCGGCAAGGGAGCGTGCCATGGAAGCGACTTCGCTGTGAGCGAATACCTGACTCTGTATGTCGAGCAGACGGTTGTACATGTGGTCGAACTCGTCATCTTCGAGCGAGCACGCAGAGATGGCCTCGTCGCGCAGGATAGCACGTAGGGCTGCACGTGCCGATGAAGATGGCTGGCGACCCTGGCCGACGTAGCTGCGGCACATAACATTGCCCATAACCATCGCCGATGTCAGTTCAAGCTCCTTCAGCATCATCTGCCATGCCAGTCGCGCCGACAGGCGCGGGTTACCGGCAAAGCCGAAGTCGGGAGTCATCTCCAAACCCTCGCCGGGAAGGCTGTCGAGATTGATAGCGGCAAGCTTGTCCTCGCCGTCCCATATCACCAGAGCAATAGCCGACCCGGCCAGTCCCATCGACCGGTCGTTCTCATCCTTATATTTCAGTACTGAATTCTGCATCGTTTTAGATATTAGTAGCCCTCCTCATAAAACGTCATTTCATCCGTTTTTGTTGCGGGCCCAACTTTTTTGCAAAATTACGAATTTTGGAGCTAAAGAGGAAAAACATGTAAATTCTTTAGTTATATTCTAAATCATAAATTTCTCCAAAACAATGTCGTCGATGGATGTGCCTAACGAACGTAATGACATGTTAGAAGGATAGATGTACAAATAACGTTTTCCGTCTGCTTTTGATATGAAAGAAGTGCAGTAAAATAAGGATGGTGTATAGTGTCCGCGTAGCAATATTTTTCCGCTGGCTGTAATACTTTCGTAGGTCTTATCACATGAAACGTAATATATGTTTTTTGCTATGCGTCGTACCCCACTGGGTAACAAATCACCCTGTGTGCCGTTGACATATTCCAATTGTGTTGGAACCACGGACAAAGGATACTTTTTTTCATAACGCCACCTCACACACTGATTACTGTTCCAGCTATAATTAAAAATGTTATAATAAGGTTTTTGTAAGGCAAAAAACGGAGCGGAAATCTGGTCAGTGAAATCGGCAAAAATAACTTGGCCGGGAATATCGGGTGTGGCGGCATATCGGTTAAGAATACTGTCCATATCCTTTTTCATTTTTACCGTCATAACGTCGGCGAAGACAAGGTGTGCCGTCATAAACACAGCACCGATTACCGATACTACTTTAAAAATTTTAATTTTTGTAATTGATAATTTATTAATTTTGATATAATTATATGTAAGATAAACTATTCCTAAGATTGAGCATATGTTTGCCCACCACCCTATACGGGCGGCAAAAAAGGTGCGAATATGAATTGCATAGTTTATCATGAGACAAATCATAATGAAAGCGCACAGAGGAGAGAGTATCAAGTGTCTTGTTTGCTTTGAAAATAGCATCAAAATGCCAAGTATAACGAAGATAATTCCTGGAATGTAATATCGCAGGCTGTAAAGAAGAGTAGGGAAAAAATTGTTTGTAAGATCACTGGCCTGCGATTGGTTTATTCTGTAAATAAAGCTTGGTGCCAGAACTAATACTGATAATCCGGCAATGATTCCAATAAATAAAATTATGTTTGTGCGTGTTACAAAACATTTGTGCCATATCAGCATCAAGATAACAAATCCTGCTATTTCCGGAACTGAAAAGCCCTCATGCCACCAGCCGGTGATAAAACCCAAAATGAATACCAGCCAAGGGTTACATCGAGTATTACCGATAAAGATAGAAAGACAAAGTAAAGCCAAAAATCCGGGCCAAACGTAGTTGAACTGGAAACACATTATCACAATCTGGTCGAACCACGGCAATCCGAATGTAAAGAGCATACACATCCAAATGGCTGTCCATATAGATATGGTGTTTTCATTTCCGCAAGCTATACGGAGCATTATGCGCAAAGTAAGAAAAATACCGATTCCTGACAGTGTGCATCCTATCCATTTAGGCAGCAGTAAAAACAGCGTGAATACTATATTTGAAAGTCGGAAGTTGTCAAGATAATAATGTGAAGACCAATTTTCCCATAGTCCTTGCCATGGTGACTCGCCATGGTCGATGTAGTCAAGCATGGGCTCCATATACATGAAGTCGTCCGAATACAGGGGAAAAAACACAAACATAAAGGCGAAGCCTATGGTGGTGACTAGCACCATACCAAAGGCTCCGCCTGTGAGGTTGAAAATATTGTCTTTGCTTATTTTCATAAGCATTGTTACATAATTATCGTATAATCATGATTTTGGTGACTGCGCCGTCGCTGTTTTCGTTTTCTCCGCTTGTTGAGGCAAAAACAAAGTAAACGCCAGAGGGTACACGGTCGCCGTTGGCATTACAGCCGTCCCAGACTGCCATACCACCCTGCGAGCGGCCTTCATAGAATACGTTTCCAGAAGCATCGGCTATTTTAATCAGTGAGTTTTCCTTGAGGCCTTTTATAGTAATCCAGCCTGTGTATTCGGGACGGACGGGGTTGGGATATGCATATACGTCGCTGTAGTCTTCGGAAGCAGGAGCCGAGGTTGAACTGTATGATGCCAAGCCTAAACGAGTGCCGAAGTAAACGTTATTCGTGGCCGGATCACAGTAAATGGAGATTACGCTATTTGAAGGAAGCACCGAATTGTCCATGGTGAAATGTTCGAGAATCTTGTCACCATTAGGGCTGACGAGATACACACCTGAGTTCTTGGTGCCAATCCATTTGCGGTTGCTGTGGTCGACGGCTATACAGAGAATTTTTTCGGATTCAAGTAGATAGTCTGCGTAGTTTGTGCCGTCGTTGCGGGGCACTTTTACTCTTTCTACATAAGAGCCGGCAAGTCCGAGATTTTTAGGATTTGTTATTCTTACTACTCCATTGCTTTCAGTACCCAGCCAAATGTTACCTTCCTTGTCTTCAATGCCGCATATCCAACCTAATCCGGTTGGAGAGAATGTTTTGCCATCTTGGTCTGTATATGTTTTGATGTTTCGATACTCATGGTTTGAAGTAGCTTTGGGATTGCCTTTCATATCAACTAAGTGCAATTCTCCGCTATAATTTTTCCAGGCTATAATTATGTCGTGTTTGTTATTGATTATAGCACTGAGATTAGCGCCTCCTGCAAAGTTATCTTTAAAATCTGACAATAACCAGTCTTCCTTTTTTATTTGTGAGAGGTCACTGTCGAGTTTTTCTCGGGTTAGCATTATATAGGCACCGAGATTTTGCGCGTTATTAAAGTCGTTCCAGCTACCTACCCACAGGTTTCCTTGTCTGTCGAATTTGAGGTCGAGAACTCCACATCCATAAAAACGGCTTGTGGGCATGTTGTCATTACCGAAAATGGTTATGACTTTACCGTCCTCAATCACAAGTACACCTCTTGTTATCGTGGCTACATAAATGCGATTGTTTTTTTTCGGATCTACAACGATAGCCTGAGTAGAAGTAAATTTTACCGTGCCGTTTTCGTTGTACGGAGTGATATCGAAGAATTGACCGTTTGATAGTTTGCCTATGTATGCGGGTTTGGTTACATTATTACCCTGATCGTAGTCACCGCCGGTACCGTATCCATAGCTGATCATGTACAGGTCTTTGCCGTCGGGCGTACCTGCCATACGGGCAATCTCGTCGACAACCAGGGCGTTTGGAACCATTTTGTCGATGTTGACAGTCAGGCTGCCGTCATCGGCTACGGTGTAGTTGCTGATGCCATCGTTGGCGAATACCCACATTGTCTTGCCGCCGTCGCAGGTGGCGACCTTGAGACCGCTGAAGTTGGCGGGAATGTTTTTGCGCGAAAGTATGTAGTTGTTGTCGGCAGCCTCCGGGCTAAGGGTGACGACCTCATTTGAGGTAACGACTGTGACAGTGCCGTCGGCATTGGCCACCATAGGCTGTGCAGGAGTGATATCCACTATTATCTCATCCAGTTCGTGTGAGTTTTCCTTCTGCTTCATCACATGTACTTTGTTATCAAAGGAATGCTGTAAAAAGCATTTGTCTCCGAAGGAAACAGCCTGCTTGGGTAACGCCCACAAGGTAGCTTTAAATTTAGACAGCGAGTTGTGACGGTCGGTAATTGGTGAGGCCATCCACAACTGCTGTGCGTCGTCGAGAATGTAGAGGTAGTCGCCGGCAGCGGCTACATAGGTGATTTTTGTGCCGTAGATTCCGCTGTCTATAACATGGTGGCGTTTGGCATCGAATACCACGAGACCGTAGACGGTAGACACAAATATGCGGCCGTCGTGATAGTATGCGTTGGTAATTTCCTTGTTGTAGTTGATGTTGGCGTCGGCGATGTCGCTTAAATTTGCCACCTTGTCGTTTTTGATGTCGAGCAGGTCGAGATTGCCTGTCTCGTAGACAATCAGCAGGCTTTCTATTTCAGGAAAATAGAAAATATTTATTATCTTATTGTCATTTAGCTTGTTGCTGGTGTTGTAGCTGTAAGACTCGTTGTTGGCTTTGTCGTACGAGTGCAGACGGTTCATAGCCAGGTAAAACAATTTGTCACCGGTGTCGATGATGCTGCTGACACTGGTGTTGGTGTACTGGGGATAAAGGGTCCAGTAACCTACTGACGACTGTGCCTGAACTGTGTTGTCTGCAGCGCCGCCCATGATAGCGAGGGCGGCCAGTGCGCTTAATACTATTGATTTGGTTTTCATATATATGGCAAAGTTTTTATTCGACTGAATTTTCCGGTTTTACAACATCTGTGCGGGATGGGTCGAGGAGAAAATCCATGAGGGCGCGTGTTGCCCGGCCCCGGTGGCTGATGGCGTTTTTCTCATCGGCACCGGCGCTGGCGAAACTGTGTTTTCCGCCCCACTCGACGGGAGCGAACACAGGGTCGTATCCGAAGCCGCCGTTTCCGTCGGGAGCAGTGAGAATTAGACCTTCGACCTTACCCTCGAACAAGTGTTTCTCGCCACCGGGATATACTAAGGCGATAATGGTGCGGAAACGTGCGGTACGCTGAGGCATGGCCACATCCTTCATGTTTTTGAGCAACAGTGCGGTGTTTGCCGCCGAGTCATGTCCGGCACCGCCGGCATAACGTGCCGAATGCACTCCCGGAGCACCGTCCAGTGCATCAACCTCGAGACCTGTGTCATCGGCAAAACAGGGTATGCCATATCGTCCGCATACCCACTCAGCCTTGGCAAGGGCATTACCCTCAAGCGTCGGA
The DNA here is from genome assembly GCA_051890455.1 of Muribaculaceae bacterium. Lineage (GTDB taxonomy): Bacteria > Bacteroidota > Bacteroidia > Bacteroidales > Muribaculaceae > CAG-873. The sequence goes on along the minus strand of JBJFEE010000081.1, from coordinate 42,247 downwards.
GCATCCTCGGGTATGTCGTCATGACATCCTATGTCGGCGAGGCTGACAACTTCAAGTTTGCCGCCCGCGATGGCACGCAGCTCTTCCAGTTTGTGCGCGTTGTTGGTGGCAAAGACTATCTTATTCATGACCTTATTTTGTGACAATGCATGGTTTATCTTTACTATAACGCGAAAAGCCTCTTATTATTATGTCACAGGCATTAAAGGTTGTTGCGGGGATGGCAGCGGAGAATTTCGTCTCGGAGGCGGGTGGAGTCGACGTGCAGGTAAATCTCGGTCGTGGCGATGGACTCGTGGCCGAGCATCATCTGTATGGCGCGCAGATTGGCGCCGCCTTCGAGCAGATGCGTGGCAAAGGAATGGCGCAGGGTGTGAGGCGACACGTTTTTGCGAATACCACAGGCCTTGGCGGCATCGCGGACGATGTAGAACACCATCACACGGCTCATGGGTTTGCCTCGATGGCTTAAGAAAACCGTGCCTTCGGCTCCGTGTGCCGGGATGATGCGCGTGCGTGCGCCGCCTATGTACTGGCCGAGGGTCTTGGCGGTGAAGTCGCTCATGGGCACCATGCGCTGTTTCGACCCTTTGCCGTTGATTATCATGAAGCGGTTGTCAAAGTTGACCTGAGACAGCTGCAGCTCGCACAGCTCGCTCACGCGCAGGCCGCATCCGTATAGAACCTCCAGTATCGCGCGGTTGCGCTGTGCAATGTCGCCGCTGCGGCCGTCGGTGAAGGTGGTGCTGTCATCGGGGTCGTAGCCGGTCGAGGCCGTCATCCGGTCCACCTCGTCAATAGTCAGCACTTCGGGCAGATGCAGACCGGTGCGGGGACTCTCGAGCAATGCCGCAGGGTCGACATCGACGGCCCGTTCAAGTATCAGAAACCTGAAAAACGACTTTATGCCGGACAGAATGCGGGCCTGCGACGTCGGTCCTATGCCCAAGTCATGCAGATTGGCCATAAAAGCCTGGATGTCGGCGGTGGAGATGTGGCGGACGGCCTCGTCGTCGTCAGCACAGTCCAGCGCCGTCAGCAGACGAGTCACGTCGGCTACATACGCCAGCCGCGTATTCGCGGACACTCCGCGCTCCAGCCGCAGCCATCCTTCATATTTCTTAAGCCAGCTCATGTCTAAAGCGTTCCTTCTTCCAGCCGTGTGGCAATGCGGTTTATTATCTCGTCCTCGCGGTTCTTATCGGGCTCGAAGCGGCCTTTGAGGTTTACGCCGAAAAAGCGGCCGAAACCCTGCCAGAAAAGGGCGCGGGTGCTACCCAGAAAAGCCCTGACAATGTCGTAGCTGGTCTGGTCGGTCTCGCGTTGGATGAGCTTGATGAGCAACTTGGCCTGATTGCGCGAGAATTTGCGCAGAACGGGCTTGTATTGGTTGAACAGTTCCTTCTCCATCTGCTTGAGGTAGGCCTCGCGCTCTTTCTGAGTGGGGAATGTCTCTATATATTCATACGTCTCCACCAGCGTCTCCTTTATCATCTTGGCGTACGGGAGCATAATGCGCACATTGCGCACCGTCCGCCAGTAGAATTGCTCTTCTTTCTTGTTCTTGAACTTCAGAGGAGCGAAGACGGTGATGCGGCGCAGGGTATACATCGGCAGCGAGTCGCCCTCAAACTCCACCCACTGGGCATCGGTATAGTAGGCCAGACGGTAGGGCTTGTTTTCCGATTCGGGCGGTATATAGTCGTTTTTGCTCTGCGCACGTGCCGGCAGGGCGCCGCAAAACAGCAGCGCCGCCAGCATCAATATTTTAATCAGAACTTTCAAATCCTTATCACGGAGGTATATGGTTATGCCAAAGCGGCTTCCCTCCGGATATATAACGTTTGAAGAGTGAAAAAATTTTATGGACTTTATCACTCCTCGGCGGAGGGCTCGTGCGATATGCCTTTCTTGGGAGGGTAGTCGATGGTGTAATGCAGGCCGCGGCTCTCGTGGCGCTCCTTGGCCTGGCGCATGATCAGATAGCCGACGTTGATGATGTTGCGGAGCTCACAGATCTTACGGCTGGCTTTCGAGCACTTGAACAGTTTCTCAGTCTCCTGGTAAAGGATGTCGAGGCGGTTCCAGGCACGGTCGAGACGCAGGTTGCTGCGCACGATGCCGACGTAGGTGCCCATAATCTGGTTGACCTCTTTGGCGCTTTGCGTAATCAGCACCATTTCCTCGGGATGCGTGGTGCCCTCGTCGTTCCATTCGGGAACGTCCGTGCGGAAATCATAGCCGTCGACGCGCTCGATGGCGTCCTTGGCGGCGGCGTTGGCGTAGACAACGGCCTCGATGAGAGAGTTGGAGGCCAGGCGGTTGCCGCCGTGGAGGCCTGTGCACGAGCATTCGCCCAAGGCATAGAGATGCTGAATCGACGACTCACCCTTGGTGTTGACCTTGATGCCGCCGCAGAGGTAGTGCGCGGCGGGAGCCACGGGGATGTAGTCTTTTGTTATGTCGATGCCCAGGCTGAGGCACTTGGCGTAGATGTTGGGAAAGTGCTTCTTTGTCTCTTCGGGGTCCTTGTGGGTGACGTCGAGGTAGACGTGGTCGGTGCCGTGCAGCTTCATCTCCGAGTCGATGGCACGGGCCACGATGTCGCGCGGGGCAAGGCTGAGGCGCGGGTCGTACTTCTGCATGAACTCCTCGCCGTCAAGATTGCGCAGGACGGCGCCGTAGCCGCGCATGGCCTCGGTGATGAGGAACGAGGGCCGGTCGCCGGGGTGGAAGAGGGCGGTGGGGTGGAACTGGATAAACTCCATGTCCTTGACGTCGCCCTTTGCGCGATATACCATCGCTATGCCGTCGCCGGTGGCGATGAGCGGGTTGGTGGTGGTCTGGTATACCGCTCCGCAGCCGCCGGTGGCCATCACGGTGATTTTTGCCAGGAAGGTGTCGACGCTGCCGCTCTCCTCGTCAAGGATGTAGGCGCCGTAGCAGGTGATGTCCGGTGTGCGACGGGTGACAATCTTGCCCAGATGGTGCTGGGTGATGATTTCGATGGCGAAATGGTTCTCGAAGATGTCGATGTTGGGGTCGGCCTTGACGGCCTCGCGCAGACCGCGCTGAATTTCCCAGCCGGTGTTGTCGGCATGGTGGAGGATGCGGAAGTCGCTGTGGCCGCCCTCGCGGTGCAGGTCGTATTTGCCGTCCTCCTTTTTGTCGAATTGTACGCCCCACTGCACGAGGTCGGCGATGCCCTGGGGTGCGCCCTTCACTACCGTTTCGACGGCGGCGGGGTCGCTGAGCCAGTCTCCGGCGACCATGGTGTCGTGGATGTGCTTCTCAAAGGTATCTACTTCGAGGTTGGTGACGGAAGCCACGCCACCCTGGGCAAGGGCGGTGTTGGCTTCTTCAAGGGTAGTCTTGCATATCAGGGCCACGCGTCCGTGGCGGGCGGTTTTCAGAGCGAAACTCATGCCGGCGATGCCTCCGCCGATCACGAGAAAGTCATATTTATGTGTCATAATATGATACTGATCAGTTTTTCAACCGCAAAATTAGAAAATTCTGCTGAAAATCAGTCAGACTTACCCCTGTTTTTTAAATCAGGGTACCGAAACGCTCTACGGAGCCGATATGATTTTATTATTGTATGGCGCTCAGGTCGGCTTCGAGCTGGGTGCGGAGGGCGTCGAGGGTGGGGAATTTACGCTCGTCGCGGATGTGGCGGGTGAGGTCGACGCTCAGGGGCTGGCCGTAGAGGTCGCCGCTGAAGCCGGGGATGTGTACCTCGAGGGCGATACGGTCGCTGTCGGTGACGGTGGGGGCGGTGCCGATGTTTACCAGGCACGGACGGTCGAGACAGCGTCCGGCGTAGACGCCATGGCGCGGAAGCATCAGTTCGGCGGGGACGTCGAGGTTGGCGGTGGGAAAGCCTATGGTGCGTCCGAGCTGTCGGCCGGTGACGACGTTGCCTTCGAGGCGGTGCGGCTTCCCCAGCATGGCGTAGGCACTCTCCACGTCGCCCTCGGCGAGGGCACGGCGTATGCGTGACGACGAGACGGGCTTGCCGTCGAGGCTGTACGGTGTGGCGCGTGTCACCATTACCCCGGCTTGCTCGCCGGCGAGGGCGTAGTGGTCGGGCGACGGGTCGCGGAAGTCGCTGCCGAAGCTGTGGTCGTAGCCCATCACCAGGTCGGTGACGCCGTAGAGGCGGTGCAGGCGCTCGAGGAATTCGGTGGCGGTGAGGCGCCGCAGGTCATCGTCGAAGTGAAGCACCACGACATCGTCCACCTCCGGCAGCTCGCCCAACAGCTCCAGGCGTCGTTCGGGCAGCGTCAGCATCTTCGGGCATCGGTCGGGGGCGATGGTGCGCAGGGGATGGCGGTCGAATGTCACGGCCAGAGTGCGGCTCCCCTCGCCTGCCCTGTCGGCCTGTTCCCGTACAGCTCTGAACAGGTGTCGGTGGCCGAGGTGGACGCCGTCAAAGACGCCTATGGCGGCTGCTATTGTTGTGTCGGCGTGTTGTATCATACGAGTTTGCGCTCGTGAAGAACCTCCATGAATTCATGCCCCGGAGCGACAAGGGCGGCATGCCATCCCAGTGCCTCGGCAGCGCGGCAGTTGACCTCGGCATCGTCGAGGAAAAGGGTCTCGGAGGGCTTTATCTTCAGCGTCTCGGCCGCATGGTCGAAAATCTGAGCCGAGGGCTTCATGCACTTCGACTCGAAACTGGTGACGATGCCGTCGAAGTAGTCGTTGATTTCAAGCCCTTCCTGGCGAAACTGTCCGGCAATGAATGAGTTCCACATTATGGGGTTGGTGTTTGACAGCATGTACACGCCATAGTGCCTGCGCAGCTCGCGCAGCGCCTGCAGACGCTGTCCGGGAATGCCTAACAGAAAGCGGTTGAGAGCATTGTCAATCTCGGCGTCGCTGACAGGACGGCCGATGCGCACGCGGATGTCGTCGCGGAACTCCTCGGGGCTGATTTTGCCCGCCTCGAGTTGTCCGAAGGAGCCTTTTTGCGCGGCAATGCCGAGCATATCGTCCGCCTCGGCGAGGCCGAGGGCTTTGAGGGCATCGACACAGCGGTCGCGGTTGATGTTCATAATCACGCCGCCGAGGTCGAAAAGCAGGTTCTTTATCATTGGTATAACAGTTTTGTCGTTGTCTGATAAGGCCGTAGGAATGTATCAGCCGTTCAGCGGGCTGTCAATGCCTGTTTTTGCGGATGCACCCCGGTGCATCCCTACATTATGACACAGCCTGTGGTTTTGGTTTGCAAAGATAAAAAAAAATTGTAACTTTATGGCCTCAAACAAACCGGCGGAATAGTCCGCCGGCCGATACCTGATGAAAAACTCTTTATCCTATAATCCTCATTACCTTAGTAATAGTATATGTCGCTGACAGATAAAACTCAGCATCGCTGGTGCGTTATAATGTGCGGTGGCGTGGGAAGCCGCTTCTGGCCCTACAGCCGCGCCGACCGTCCCAAACAGTTTATCGATTTCTTAGGCACGGGCCGCTCGCTGCTGCAGATGACCTACGACCGCCTGACGCCGATGGTGGACCCGTCGCGCATAATCGTGGTAACCAACGCCCGTTACGCCGACACCATCCGCGAGCAGCTGCCCGAGGTGCCTGCGGCAAACATCCTGCTTGAGCCGGCACGCCGCTCGACGGCGCCGTGCATAGCCTGGGCGACATGGCACATCGCCGCCGCCGACCCCGAGGCCTCGATTATCGTGACACCCTCCGACCATCTCGTCACACGCGAGCGCGAGTTCGAGAAGGCTGTACTGGCAGGTTTCGACTTTGTAGAGGAGCATGATATACTGCTCACCATGGGCATCAAGCCCACGCGTCCCGAAACAGGTTACGGCTACATCCAGATCGGCAAGCCCTTCGGTAACGACTTCTACAAGGTCAAGACATTCACCGAGAAACCCAAGAAGGAGATGGCCGAGGTTTTCCTCTCGACCGGCGAATTTTTCTGGAACTCGGGCATCTTCCTCTGGAAAGCCTCGGCAATCATCGACGCCCTCGCCGCCTACGCCCCTGAGGTGAACACACCCTTCGCCGAAAACAGCGAGGTCTTCGGCACTCCCGCCGAAAAAGAGTGCATTGCCCGTATCTTCCCCGGCTGCCCTGCCATCAGCATCGACTACGCCGTTATGGAAAAGGCCCCCAACGCGTGCGTCGAGACCGTCTCGTACGGCTGGAACGACCTCGGCACCTGGAGCTCGCTGTACGACATCTCGCCCAAGAACCGCGACGGCAACGTCACGCAGAACTGCCAGGTGCTGGCCTACAACTCCACCGGCAACATCTTCTGCGTCAGCGGCGACAAACTGGTGGCCGTTGACGGACTCAACGACTACATCGTGGCCGACGCCGGCGACGTCCTTCTCATCTGTCCCAAGAGCCGCGAACAGGAAATCCGCCACATCGTCAACGACGCCAAGGTCGCCTATGGCGACAAGTTCCAGTAAACGACACTATAAATACGATTTTGGTCTGTGCCAGATAGCCTGAATGTAGGGACATGCCTTTGGCATGTTTAGCCGGCTGCGGGACCGGCGGGCAGGACTAACATCGCAAAGCGATGTCCCTACATCATCAAAAAAAATCAACATTTTGACACACAGACATGTTTTTATGATAAAGTCTGTAATTCATCATTCATGTCCTCAAGTTCCTTGTCACGGATTATAAAAATACTCCTTGCCGCCTTCCTGCTGCTGCCCCTGACGGCGCAGGGGCAGTTGGCCGAATACGAGCGTAACGCCCGCAAGGCCGAGACGTCCTTCGCCGCCCGCGAGTGGCTCAATGCCTCGGCCATGTACACGCTCATGCTGCACGAAAACCCGCGTCAGCCCGACGTCTACGCACACGCCATTGTGGCTCAGTGCATGGCCGCCGACACCGCACGCGCCGTGACGATGATACAGGAGGCCATGAACTATGCCGTCCCCCTCGACACGCTGCTCAGCGATGTGCGCGAGGTCTCGCTGTCAACAGGCAGCCCCGACATGTACGAGCAACTGCTTTTAAAGGCCCGCGACGCCTACCCCTACCTCGCCCGCGCTTTCAACATCCGCCTGGCCGACTACTATCAGTTCCGCACCAACGGCCCCATGATGGTCGAATACGCCCGGCGCCTGCTCACCACAACCCCCGGCAACGTCCGCTACCGCCGTCTGCTCGCCGAGGGCTACATGCTGCAGGGTGACGACACCGCCGCCGCCCGCGAGTGGTCAGGCATCCTTGCCGACCATCCCGACGACCTCCCTACCCTCCTCGACCTCGGCAGCCTATACTGGACCACCGGCCGCCGCGCCGATGCCCTTCCGCTGCTCACCCGCGCCTACTCCATCGCCCCCACGCCCTACCTCGAGCATCTCATCACCCGCTACCACGAAAAATGAGAGGCCGGCCGCTTGTGGCGGCACAGCCTCTCGGCAAAGGGGTGAGCTCTTGAATTCCCCTCTATCCGGGCCGTCCGTTCGGGCGGCCTGTCTGTCGTTTTATACGGCCATGATTTCTTTTTCCTTGGCGGCGTAGGCGTCGTCAATCTTTTTCATGAACTTGTCGTGGATTTTCTGAGCCTGACCTTCGGCGTCCTTTTCGATGTCCTCGGGCATGCCGTTCTTGATGGCCTTCTTGAGGGTCTCGATGGCGTCGCGGCGGGCGTTGCGCACGCTCACGCGGGCAGTCTCGGCCTCGGCCTTGCACTGCTTGGCCAGCTGCTTGCGGCGCTCCTCGGTGAGGGGCGGGATGCACAGACGGATGACTTCGCCGTTGTTCTCGGGGGTGATGCCGAGCTCGCTGTTGATGATGGCACGCTCGATTTCGCGGAACATGCTCTTCTCCCAGGGAGTGATGGCGATGGTGCGGGCATCGGGGGTGCTGATGTTGGCGACGTTGCTGACGGGAACGGTGCTGCCGTAGTAGTCCACACGGATGCCGTCCAGCAGCTTTGTGCTGGCGCGTCCTGCGCGGATGTGCGAGAGGGTCTCGTCAAGATAGATGAGGGCCATCTCCATTTTTTCTTCAGCGGCGTCGAGGATGGGTTTGGGTTCGATGTTTGCCATGATATGTAAATTATAGTTGTTGTCGGGTTTGATGTCTTTGGGACAGTTTACGGTCATGTCTTTTTTATAACCTGTGGCGGCCGTCCGGGGTTCACACTGTCACAAGCGTGCCGATGGGCTCGCCCTTGAGAACCTTGGCGAGGTTGCCGGGGGTGTCCATGTCGAAGACGATGACGGGCATGTCGTTTTCGCGGCACATGGCGGTGGCGGTGAGGTCCATCACTTTGAGGCCGCGGTTGTAGACCTCGTCAAAGGTTATCGTGTCGAATTTCTTTGCCGTGGGGTCCTTTTCCGGGTCGGCGGTGTAGATGCCGTCGACGCGGGTGCCCTTCAGCATCACGTCGGCGCCGATTTCGACGGCGCGGAGGCTGGCGCCCGTGTCGGTGGTGAAGAACGGATTGCCCGTTCCGCCGGCGAGGATGGCCACCTTGCCCTGCTGCAGAGCCTCGATGGCGCTGCGGCTGCTGTAATATTTGCCGATGGGGTACATGTTGACGGCCGTGAAAGCCTCGACGGCGCTTCCCAGACTCTCGAGGGCGCTGCGCAGGGCCAGCGAGTTGATGACGGTGGCCAGCATACCCATTTGGTCGCCGGTGACACGGTCAAAGCCGCGCCGCGTACCGCTGAGGCCGCGGAAAATATTTCCGCCGCCGATAACGATAGCCACCTGCACGCCGCTGTCAGCCACCTCCTTGATCTGCGAAGCATAGCTCATCAGCCGTTCCGTGTCAATGCCATGCCCGGCCCCACCGGCCAGGCTCTCGCCACTGAGTTTCAGCAGTATCCTGCCATATTTCTTCTGTGTCATCAGTCTTAAGCAGTATTCTAAGTTAGTTTTTCGCAAAAATAGTGATTTTTCGCGTGTATGTCAATATGCCGGTGTTGCAAAACAGTCTGAAATGTAGGGACGTGCTTTTGGCACGTTTGGATAATAACCTGATTGCCAGACGGACATCGCAAAGCGATGTCCCTACATAAACCGGATAACTCCGAGTCTGCAATACCTCGCGGTGCCAAAGGCAATTGGCATACCGCAAATATAAGAAATATTTCGGAAACCGACACAGCAACGCCTAAAAACGCTGGTTTGAGTCAGAATGAGAACCAGAAAGAGAGCCTGAATAAGAGCCTGAGATGTTCAGTTGCCTTTCGCTTTTGATTTTGCTTTGTCATTCAGGTCTTTTATGGTGGCGAGGTAGGCTTGTTCGACTGGCGAGAGTTCGCGGACTTGGAATTTACGATATTCTTCCCGGGCTTTGTCCATCGCCTGCCGGTGGCTGACGGTGCCCGGCCCTTCCAGCAATGCCTCGCCGGTAGAGGATAAAATTGTGTCGAGTTGCCGTACATAATCGCTCATATACATCGGATTACGCTTCATTGCCTGTATCTCGGCAAAGTCGAAATATCCGGACACGAGATTATTCAGAATCTTAAGTTCAGTCTCGTTAAGGTAATTCTTGGCAATCTGAGCGTCACGAAGTGTCGGATGGTCTCCCTTGAACGAAGTCAGACCCATCATGGGAGCATTTGCATCGGCCCGCTTGTAAATCACCTCGGAGGCAGTATTGCCGTGTGCCGCGAAGTGCAGTTTATTCTGTACGATTTTGAAGAACTCAACCGAAATTTCAGAGCGAGGGTCATAGTCTATGGCTGTGGCGTATAGGTCGAGCACCTGCCTGTACATCACTTTTTCGGACGAACGTATATCCCGGATGCGGTCAAGAAGCTCGCGCCAGTAGGCGCCGCCGTTTTCTTTCAGCCGCTCATCGTCCATAGTGAACCCTTTGATAATATACTCTTTAAGTCGTTCGGTGGCCCACTTCCTGAAATGCGTTGCTATAACCGACCGAATCCTATACCCCAATGAAATTATCATGTCGAGATTATAAAAACTGACGTTGTATGATTTTCCATCGGCGGCAGTTGTTCGGAATTTCCGAACAACTGAATCTTCGTCAAGTTCTCCGTCTTCAAATATGTTTTTTATATGCTCGCTCACATTAGCCTTGCTGGTATTGTACAGTTCGCAAAGTTGTTGCTGCGAGAGCCATACGGTTTCCCCTGTAAATTTAACGTCAATACGGGTTTCGCCGTCCTCGCCCTGATATATAATCACCTGATTGTTGTCGTCCATCGTCGAAATTGTCTTATGTTTAAACTTGGTTTAAGGTCACAATTTGTGACCTTAAAAAAGATTTTTATAGGATTGGACGCAAAGAATACTGTTTTCAATAGGCATCGGCAACCGGTCGCAATCTGCGACCGGTTCCATGTTCTGCCCGTTTTACCCTACATTGTATTTTGCGTAGTTTCCATACACAAAAGTACCTAATATTTCTGAAATACAGGGGGCTATGTAAACAATATTATGTTGTTTTGACGAATTCCAGTTATAAATTGTCTTCGAAGATAATGATGAAGCGGCAGTTGTCGCAAAATATACGTCAACTGGAATATTAAAAAACCCGGTGCCGAGTCTTGGAAGAGGAGTCGGCACCGGGGGAATGGGATGTCAGGGGTTAGGCGGTAGGGGGTCAGAGGGCGAGTTTGCGGGTGTGGCCCTGGGCGGTGGTGACGATGTAGAGGCCGCGGGGGAGGTTGTCGGTGGAGTCGGCGATGCGGACGCCCTGGAGGGTGTAGACGGCGGTGACGGGGTCGTCGGTGTCGACGGTGATGTTGTCGACGCCGGTGCCGGTGCCTACGGTGACGGCGCAGACTGATACTTTGCCGTTCATGGTGGCGGCGTAGACGTTGGCTGTGCCGTCCTTGAGGCCGGTGATTTTGCCGTTGCTGGTGACGGAGACGACATCGGGACGCGATGAGGTCCAGGCTACAGTCTTGTCAAGGGCGTCGGCGGGGAGGACGGTGGCCGTGAGCTGTCTGGTGCCGCTGACTTTGAGGGTTACGCTGTTTTCGTTCAGCGTTACGCTCTGTGCGTTGTTGCCGACGGTGACCTGGATGGGGGTGCACATGGTCTCTTCGGTGTTGTTCGGGTATTTGCGGCGTTTGACAACGAGATTGTATATGCCTGCCTTGTCGAACTTTACTTTGGGTGTAAAGCGATAGTTGGTCTGAGCCAGTAGGGGGTTGTAGTAGGCATTGCTGTTTGTGGGGTCGCTGACCTTTACGACATTGGCGGCATTGGAGCGGTCGGTGAAGGTGTAAATGAATTGTGCCTTATCATTGTCAGAGGAATTGGTTCGGCAGATGATGGCTGTTGTCTCTGTGTCGACGCCGGGTGTAAAGTTCAGGGGAGCGAACGAAATCAGCCTGTAGCTGCTCGTCAGTGCCGACTGGGCTGCCTGGACGGTGAAGGGGAAGCGGTTCGAGATGACGCGGTCGTTGCTGTCGGTAAACCAGCCTTCGTACTGCCCGGCGGAGATGCCGCTGAAGGTGTGTGCGAAGCTATAGGGGATTGACAGGCCGGCGGGGACATCGAAGTCGACCTTGACGCTTTTCAGCGCCGACGTGTTGCCCTTGGCGGCGTAGCAGAAGCTGACTGTGCCGTAGTAGTCGGTCTCGTCCGAGTTGTTGGCGATGCTTGTCGAGAAAGTGGCGGCGGTGCCCAGGTTGATTTTGTCCGGAACGGCAAGGTAGAGGGCGGTAAGGTCAGGCATGTCATCGGACATGTCGGGGACGGAAGCCGAGGTTATCGCGCCGTTCTGAACTTTTATGACGACATGGTCGACATATCCGGCGGCGTGGTCCATCCTGTGGGCCGTGGTCTCGTTGCCGGTCCAGTAGGCCGGATATGCGTAGTATGTGCCGTCGGCGGGAGTCTGACCGGACAGAATGGGATATTGCTTGTAGCCATAGCGGGGCTGAAGATTTACCCAGTATATCTTGGTTTCCAACGCAGTCGCTCCGGTGACGGGGTCGGTAAGAATCGTGCCGAAATAGCCCTGGAAATTGTCACCTCCGCCGTTGCGGAACCAGCCTTCTTCGGTTTTGCCGTTCTGCACGCGTGATGCGATGTAATTGTAAGAACCATTGCTGACCGTATAACCTAAGTTAAAAGTGAATTCGGGTCTGCCGGGAGCTGCGGTGCCGGTGTCGTTGCCGTTGCGGACGGGCTGGATGCCGCAGACGATGTTCTGACCGGAGTTATAGCCGCCTTCCGAGCTGCCGATGCCCTGGTCGTCGGGATTGAGACGGCAGAGCAGGAAGTTGCCGTCGGACATGCCGCCCCAGCCCCAGTTGATGTGGTAGTAGCGGTCACCGGCATACCCGTCGCACACAAAGGCGTGGCCGCCCTCGTTGCTCTGGCCCGAGAGCAGGACGGGTCGCTTGGCCTGAAGCTCGGCGTAGACGGTGTTTTCCCATTCGGTGTAGCTCATACCGTCACGCTCGATGACATGAGCCGACCTGCTGTACTTGAAATATTTTTGCAATGCTGTGGCCACATTGGCTGTTACGGCTCCGCTGCCGCCGTTGCGGGCTGCGTCGTAGTTCATGTTTACCGAGACGCCGCAGGCGTACATCAGCTGGGCTACGGCGTTGGCCTGGGTGCTGTTGTACGAGCCGGAGGTGTAGGTGTCGGGCATGTTGCTCCAGTCGAAATGCGTTCCGGCAAAGTTATAGCTCAGCGTCTTCTTGGCCGAATTGGAATATTTCTGCCAGTCGTATGAGTTGCTGCCGATACCGACATCGGGCCAGTTGTGGTATTTCATAATTTGCGCCATCGCAGTGGCCACACAGCCCGTCACCGTAGGCTCGGACGACGACTGGCCGTTGTAGGTTATGTCGAGGGTCGGGCAGAGGTTGTTGTAAGGTGTGTCCTGGTTCCATTTTGTCTTTACCAGCGGGCTGATTACGCTCTTGTTGTCGACGATGATTGCGCGGGGAGCGGAGGGGGCCACCTCAGGACGGTTTGCCAGGCAGTATTCCATCTCGCGGGCGTATTCGCCGAGCCACCATTTCATCTGAGGCGGGATGGCGTCGCCGCTGACGGCACCCTTGTCGCCGTAGCCGAGCACGGGAGCAAATTCATCGTCGGCGGGAGCGACGACAAAGCCGTCGGCGCCGGCAAAGACATACACCATGGGGTCGGCGGCCTTTGTGGCCATAGCCTTGTAAACGAGGTTGTAGGAGCGCACGGCGGCGCCCTTTGTCTTCAGCATGCCGGGAGCCTGCTGCGACGTTGCGCGCTGCAACGCCTCGTCGGGGGTGAGCTGACGTGCCTGGGACGGCTGCGCCACTGCCAATGTGACGGCGACGAGAATGGCAAAACGTAAAGCCTTGTTCATAATGAAATTGAAAATAGAAAAGTGCAAAAATGAAAATTCAGTGGGATTAGATAAGGAGGGAGGGTCAGGTGTGTTATGTGTTCTGGCTATGCTGTAATTGTCTGCAGTGCTGTTTACTTGCCAAAGATATAAAAAATTGCCGTGTCCGCCAAAGAAAAAAGCAGGCCGACGGTTTTTTGCCGTCGGCCTGCCGGGAGAGGTGGATGTTTAATTAATATTGGAAACCAAATTCGTCGGTGCTGTGGGTTACAGCATGCGGACTATCAAGGCGGTCAGGGCAGTAAGGGCGATGACGATGGGGGCGGTGATCATGGCTTAGTGTTTTGTGAGGGTGCTGAGGTTGTAGTTGCCGCAGAACTCAAAGTTGGAGCCGTTGATTTTGAAGCCGGAGGGGAGGCTGCCGTAGACGCGTATGTCGAAATTTTTGGCGTCTATCTGGCGCAGGGTGCCAAGCTCGGCGGGGAGGACGACAGTGGCGAAGACGTAGGCGTCAGGGTCGAGTGTGTAAACGGTGACGTATCCCACGCGTTCTTCCTTACCGTTTTTGCCTTTGACTATTTTAATGTCCAGGTCTGAACCGCTCTCATCGAAATTGGAGCCGTTGCTGATTTTGAGCTCGCCGTCGCTGACCTCCTGACGGACGTCCTCAGCCCACAGGCTGTCCATATATATGCGGGGGGTCTGAATGCCGGCATCGAAGACAACGTCGATGGTGAGTTTGCCGTTTCCGTAGTAGTCGAAGTAGTTGTCATCAAAGTCTATTTCCGAGCAGTTGTCGGTGCCGAATTCGACGTTTTTGCCGGTGAGGCCGATGGTCTCGGTGGATTTCTCCACGCGGTCGACTTTGTCGCCGGAGAGCGAAATGTGGATTAGTATGCAGGCTGCGGCTATGGATGCAATCATGGTGAATGCCAGAAAGCCGATGAGTGCGTATGTTGATTTCTTCATTGTTTCTGAATTATGAGGTGGATTACTGGTTTTTGCTCAGCCAGGCGGTATAGTCGGCGGCGAGTTTCTCGGGGGTGATGTCGAGCAGACGCAATTGCGCGAAGAGCTTCTCGAGCGTCTCGTTGCGGAAGGTGGCCTCGCGGCGGGCGTAGATGTCGGCACGGGCGTTGTCGGCGACAAAATATCCGATGCCGCGCTTGTTGTAGATTATGCCCTGCTGGCTCAGCAGCTCGTACGACCGCATGACGGTGTTGGGATTGACCTGCACCAGGGCGGCGTATTCGCGCACCGACGGCAGACGCTCGCCGGCGCCGCTGGTTCCCGACATGATGTCGTCGCAGATGCGGTCGGCAATCTGCAGATATATGGCTTTGTTGTTGTCTATAATCATAATCTTGGCGTTGTTACCATCTGAAGTTCAGTCCGTTCTGACGGTTGCGGTAGTATGCCGTAAGGTAGGCGAGGACGGCGTACAACCACGACAGGCCGATGAAAATGTTTGTAAACAGGTTGTTAAGGTCCACTTCCTGGTTTTTGCCGTTAAGGTACATGCTGTCGCCTATGTAGAGTATGCCGTCCTGGAAGTCAATCAATGCCATGCCGACGGTGATGATGCAGAACGACACAATCCACTGAATTGCAAAGGAGACGCCGATCATCTTCACCCACACGTTGCGGTACCATACCGCGCCGCCGAGGACAAACAGGGCCTGTGAGCAGACAAGGGCAGAGAAGACCGTAAACACTGTTTTGAACTCGTAGTTGCACTGCCATACGGTCGTAACCTTTTGGCCTTCGGGAACAATCATGCCGGTCACTGCGGCGCGGATGGCGTCGGCGAGGATGAACGACAGTGATGCCACGACGATGCTGCCCAGTATCCAGACAACAAACCACGTGCAGGCTTTCTCAAACTGCGAGGCGGGCACCATCAGGTCGTTTTTGATGTCGCGCCGGGCCATACGGTTGTACATGCGGCGTCCGGCCTCGAGCATCATTATGCAGCCGAAGATGGCGCACAACACTGTGCCGACGTTGCAATACACGTCTATAGTTTCCGTGACGCCAATTTTGAAACGGGTAAGCAAGGGCAAGCCCATCTGGCAAAGTATCATGCCAAGCACCATTATTACGTAGTAGCTGATGAGCGCGCTGCTGTTGGTGGCGCAGTACTGGCGCAGGTAGTGGCCGAAGCGCCGGCTCTGGAAGCGCTGGCCGGTGAGTGTTAGTGTATCCTGGCTCATAATAGTTTAATTTCGGGGTGTTGAAGAACGTAGGTGAAGAGCAGCTCGAGGTTGATGGCGGTCATGTCGCCGTCGGTGTTGGGCACCATCACGGCAAAGCCTCCGGGCGACGGCAGGGCTATCATCGCGCGTGTAACGATGTCGCCGGTGACGTTGTCGTAGAACGACAGCTTGTCCTGGATTTTGCTGACGGGGCTGTCGAGCAGCACCTTCTGGTTGTTGATGATGAGGATGTGGTCGAGCAGCTGGTCGAGGTCGCGCACCTGGTGGGTGGAGATTACGACAATCTGGTCGTCGGCGACGTAGCGCGAAATCAGCGAGCGGAAGGCGGCCTTGCCCTGGATGTCGAGGCCGTTGGTGGGCTCGTCCATCAGCAGCAGAGGCGTGCGGGCGGCGATGGCGAACGAAATCGCCACCTTTTTGCGTTGGCCCATCGACAGCGCGTCGAGGCGCTCGATTTTGGGCATCAGGAACTCTTTGAGGCAGGCCTCGTAGACCTCGCGGCTGAAGTTGGGGTACATGCAGCCGTAGACATCGACGTATTTCTCGGCCGACATGCGCGGCAGCTCCAGCTCCTCGGGCACGAGCACCATGCGCTCGAGCACGCCGGGCAGGCGTCGGCCGGTGTCGTAGCCCTCGAAGCGTACCGTTCCGGCGGTGGGGAACAACATTCCTGTCATCAGATACAACAGCGTGGACTTACCCACACCGTTAGGGCCCAACAGGCCGTAAATGCCGCCGTGGTCGAGCTTCAGCGAGAAGCCGTCGAGCACAAGCGGGCTGCGGCGCTTGTAGGCGAAACTTAAATTCTCAATAGTAATCATAGGTAGGTAAATTTTTGATTGTTTTTTCTTTCAGTTTTATGGTTGTCTGTCTACTTATTTAGTGTATTAGCATACTAATACACCGCAAAGGTAATACAATTTTCAAATACCATCCAAGCTTTTTGCAAAAAAAATGCGAAAAAAATTTCGGGATTACGATAAGATTATCTTTTTCAGAAAAAGCTACACCCCCCGAAGCCTTTTTGCCGACTAAGAAATATTGGCTACTTTTGTGCATAGAAACCTTAAAATTAACATCGAAATGAAAAAAATTCAAATTATCTCTTTTTTTCTGATTCTGGCATTGGGCGCTTTCGGCCAGCAGCGCAACGCCAAGGATATTGAGAAAATGTTCAAAGGCCTGGATGACATTACGGCCATAATGAACGGAGCCTCGTTTCAGGACGGCAATGTGTCCAAAACGTTATTCCTCACCAACGATACGAAAGACCTCAATGAGATTGAGCGCCGTCTTGTCTCGGAATACGCCCAGGTTGCAGTGATGTGCAACATGAAGGGAGTGCCTTTCCAGTGTTATTTTGTGAAGGACAGCGAGGGCAAGCGAGGCCTTGTCGGACTCAACGGCGAGGTTATCGTGCCTCCTCTTTCAGGCAACATCTGCAATATCCCCGTCGGCAAGGATTTTGGCATTCTGCTCGTAGGTGAAATGTCAAGACCGTCCTGCGCACAGCTTTTGCAGGACTGGGGCAGACTGGTGCTTTCGAAGGAAAACGATATGCTCGGCTTATTCAGCGCCATTGTGGTCAATGCCGACAGTCCTAAAATCAGCAATCTGCTGCCTGTAGGTGATTACATTTACCTCTCGCTCGGAAGCCGTGGCAACGGCAAGTTCGATATCTTTACCCTTAAGGCAGTCGGCGACGATGCATTATGGGGCATTGTGGACGTCAAGGGAAAAGAAATCCTGCCCAATAAATATACCGGCTTTACAAGAAAAAGCCACTTGCTCGATATAAACGACAGCGGCCTGTGGGGCAAATGGGTAGGAACAACCGAAATGGACATGTCCGAAGCCCTGCAGTACAGCAATGACCTTAAGGCCGATATTCAGCGCCGCAGACGGGAACTGGGACAGGCTCTCAATTCCTTTGGCGAGGGCATGATGGATGCGGCTCAGACTGTCCAGACCATTCAGAACACCGCACAGGGCGACTCGTCCGACGCCGGTGACGGCAGTGCCAAGGGCGGCAAAAGCTCCGGTGCAAAGAATGATATGTCGGAACATCAGAGTTATAACACTGACAAATCGACCTACAGTAATTATGACAGCATGCTGTCGCAGGTTTTTGCCGGCAACCGCCAGGCCTCGGTTTCCGAAATAAAAGACTGGCAGTCCAAGATGAAAAGCCTGCGTAAGAAGTGGGAAGCCAAAGGCAAGTCATTCCCTCATTCAGCCAACGAAGACCGTTAAATCCGGCCAAACAAGTAAGGAGGGTGTGTCAAATTGCGGGAATTTAATGATGTAGGGACATCGCTTTGCGATGTTAAGCCTGAAAACCAACGGTTTGGATAAACATACCAAAGGCATGTCCCTACATTTAGGCTATTTTGACACAGCCTCCTAAGTTTCAAAAATTAGTTATAACATTAAGTAAGTTTGGTATGATATTTTGAATTATTGCTTCGCAAGCGCTGAAGCGATTACTTTTGAGCGCTTTTCGTGTTTTCACTCAGCCGTTTAGCTCGCTAAACTCCTTCATCCAAACCCGAAAAATCATCTCAAAATCTCGTCAAATATCTATAAGCTAATTTCTTCAACTTACTTAGCATAGACATAAAAAAGACAAAGCAGGAGCGCACGACCCCTGTTTTGTCTTTTTTATCGGCTTGTTGAATGTGCGTTTTGTGCCTAATCAAAATGAGCGTCGACAAAGTCCTTGCGCTTGTCCGTACGATAGTGACAATCCAGATTACGCTGCCTCAAAACAAGACGACTATTTCAAAAACGATGTTCATGAAGCGACATCGGCGCATCGCCCCTCTATTCTCCGAAAAATTTTGGGGTACGCATTGACGAAGTCAGGAAAAAATGATAGAATTATTAAAAATATTAACCCTTATTTCAATTCTAAATTGGTTGCAAAAGGCAAATGCAACGGATTTTGGTTGCTATTTTTATGAATAATGCTTATATTTGCATGCAAAATATTTAACAATGAAAATAGGAGCTATAATAACCGGCGATATTGTGGATTCTACAAAAATGGATGTAGATGAGCGCAATACCATGTTGTGTATACTGCAATCTCTCCCTGATTTAATTTTTCCATTGACAAAAATCAATCTTGAGATTTTTCGTGGTGACAGCTTCCAGATAAAGGTTGAAAACCCCGAAGAATCATTAAGGGTCGCTCTTGCTGTACGAGCCTGTATTCGTTCCTTTAAGTTTGTCTATTATAACAAACAATGGGATGCAAGATTATCTATAGGAATAGGCACAATGGAATATGAAAACGCCACTCTTGCAACAAGCGACGGCGAGGCTTATAGAGTTTCCGGCAGAGGATTGGATTCGATTGGCAGGGGACGGCTGTCTGTAATGACGCCTTGGAAAGCTGTAAATGAGGAGCTTCGTGTATCCACCGCTTTTGCGGATGATATTGTATCCGGTTGGACCCAAAGACAAAGCGAGGTTATGTTTCAATGTCTTACAACTGACATAAGTCATGCTGAAATCGGAAATAAATTCGGCATTTCCCGGCAAATGGTCGACAAGACGCTGAAAGCAGGCAAAGAAGAATTAATCAGCCTATTTATCAATAGATTTGAGGAACTTATAAATGAAAGGATTAAATGAACGCAATTATTCTCATTAAACTGATAGCAGCGCATTTAATCGGAGATTTTGTCCTCCAAAGCGATAAAATGTGCGTCGATAAATTTTCAAGCGATACATCGGCAAAATACAAAGCCCTTGTTCTTCATGCTTTGGTTCATGCGACATTGGCTTATATTTTTGTTGCGGACTGGAATTGCTGGCTTACCCCTGTTGTTATTGGAATAAGTCATTTCATAATAGATTTTGTAAAAACACTGTCCGGGAGAAACGATTTTGTCGGTTTTCTATGGGATCAGGCCGCACATTATTGTGTAATAATAGGTTTATCGTGGTTCATGTTTGCAAAAGCACCTCAAACGGATTTGGCCAATGGAATCGTTTGCATGAACTTCTGGCTCATTGCGACGGCATACGTTGCAGTGCTTGCCCCGACCTCAATTTTAATAAAGTATTTTGTCGAGTATGAAAGGTGGCTCCCCTCTGATGATGCGTCACAAGGTTTGCCAAATGCCGGAAAATGGATAGGCTATCTTGAAAGAATATTAATTCTGACATTCATATTCACAAACACCATAGAAGGAATTGGTTTCTTACTGGCGGCAAAATCCGTTTTCCGTTTCGGAGAACTGAACAGAGCCAAAGATATAAAAATTACCGAATACGTTCTCATCGGTACATTTGCCAGCTTTACAATAGCCATATTGATAGGTTTCGGCATAAACCGGCTCTTGGGAATATAAACAGTTTGGCGCCAAATATTACACAGCCTCGTTAATATCCTTATTGGTCGTTGCGGAGGGTGCGGAGGTGGATGGTCTGGGCGGGGAGGCCGTGGCGGCGGGAGGTGATGCCGAGGCGGCGCCGGGTGTCAACGGACATGGCGGGGGACTCGGCCAGGGCCGCCTGCCAGGCTTTGCGGCCTTCGGGGGTGTCGAGGCAGGTGAAGATGAGCGTTTCGCAGTCCTGCCAGCCGGTGAAGGACGCCGGGTCGGTGATGAGGGCGGTTTTGCCGCTTTTGCCGTTGGTGCCGGCCTGGCGGGCCAGCCACGCCCAGCGCTCATCGCGTGTGACGAGGATGCCGGAGGGGTTGAGGTGTACGAGCAGGCGGAAGACTTTGCGGGCAAGGCGGGCGTCGCGGCCGAAGATGCGGTTTATTTCAGGGTATATGTAGTAAGCCCCGTGCTCGGGGAGCACCTCGCGTATTATGGTATAGGCCCATGGCGAGTGCACCCCGAAGCCGCGGCTGTGGCGGTATAAATTCAGCAGATACCCTACCCTGCTCATGTCGGATTTTTATTTGCGCTTGAAGCGGGCGCGGAGCCACTCGCGGGGAGTGGTCTCGCCGATGTAGTAGCGGAAGAGGGCGGCGAGCAGCAGCAGGTATATCAGTGTCACGCAGATGTAGGCGGCGGCAGTGGTGTTGTGGATGCTGTCGGGGTCGAAGGTCATCGACACCTTGTGGCTGCCGGCGGGGACGCGGAGGGCGCGCAGGACGTAGTTTACGCGGCCCAGCTGTGCGGGTTTGCCGTCGATGGTGGCCTTCCATCCCCACGGGAACCACACCTCGCTGAAGACGCATACGCCGCCGTTTTTGGTGGTGACGTCGTAGGTGAGGGTGTTGGGCGTGTAGCCGGTCATCACCACGGTGTCGCCGGGGACTACCGAGGGGACGTTGTCGCCCAGGGCGGCGCGGAAGCGCTCGTCGGCGACGGCGACGGCGGTGGGGTCGATGGTGCCGAGGGCGGCCATCTCGGCGTCGGCGTTCTTGACGTAGGTGAGCTCGCGTGCCATCCAGGCGGGGCCGGCGGCGTAGGGGTTCTCAACCACGACGGTGCTGTCGCCGGTGATGATGTATTTGGCGTTGAGCATGTCCAGCACGCGGTAGTCGGCGGCGAGGTTCCTGAGCATCTCGCGGTCCTCGGGCATGGCATAGTGCTCAATCAGTGAGTCCACACGGGCCTGCGGCATATAGCCGTAGCGGTTGACATAGTTCATGCGGCGCTCGATGAGGTCGTTGTAGCGGTTGAGCTTGGCGGCGTGGTAGCCGCCTATCATGTGGTGGTGGAAGCTGCGGCGGGCGTTGCCGAAGCCGGGGATGTCCATGACGCGGTAATAGCCCTTGTCCTCGCTGATGGCCTTGTCGATGGCGTCGGCGGCGAGGGGGTCGGAGAACTCGAATTCGGTGGCGGCGAAGCTCTCGGCACTGACATAACGCTTGTCGACGGTGAAGAGGTCGACCAGGACAATCATGCCCACGGCGAGGGCGCCTGCGGGCGCGGCGAGCTTGCGGCGGGCGGTAAGCACAACGGCCCCCAGGCCGAGCAGCAGCACAATCAGGCTGCGCAGGGCGTCGGCGCTGACCAGGTTGAGGCGTATGGCGGCGATGTTGTCGACGGCGGCCTCAAAGGCGCCGAGGTGGTCGGGATATTGGGCGGCCACCTGGTCGCGCATGCCGTTCAGGGCCTCCATCTCCTCGGGGCGGATGGGGTCGCCGAAAATCTGCGGAGCCACCCAGCCCAGGAGGGCGACGAGGATGCAGATGCCGAACGAGATGTAAACCTGGATGCGGTAACGCTCCCATCCGCCGTCCTTGCCGAACAGCTTCTGCAGGGCCAGCGCGCCCGTCAGCGGCACGCACAGGGCCGCGATGACCAGGGCTGTCTCTGCGGCGCGGAACTTGTTATACAGCGGGAAGTTGTAGATCATGAAGTCCGTAAGGGCCTCGAAGTGGTTGCCCATGGCCAGACAGACGGATAGGATGGTGGCGGCCAGCAGCGCCCATTTGACGGGGCCGCGGACGATGAGCAGACCAAGCAGGAACATCGCGCACAGCAGGGCGCCGAGATAGAACGGGCCGTTGGTCATGCCCTTGCCGCCGAAGTACTGCGACAGTTGCGAGGAGATGCCGAATTCGTCCGTGTCGCCGTAGGCGGGATTGTCTTTGAATTCATCCGTGTCGGCGATGTATAGGCCGCTGAAACTGCCTTTTTCGGGCTTTATGCTTGCGCCGCCCTTGATGTTGGGGATGAGCAGCGAGAACGACTCGGACGGAGTGTTGCTCCAGCCGCCGATTTCCGACTTGGGCAGGCCTCCGGTAGGACGCTCGGCTGGCAGGGCCTCAGCCTCGGCGTCGGCGCTCTTGAGGGGCGTCAGCTCGGACTGCGCGCGCTTGGTCTCCTTGGAGTATTCGTAGGTGTTGTACAGCGACGGGGCGTTGGCGCCTAAGGCCAAGGCTCCCGACAGCAGGCATACGCCGGTGGCGGCGAGCCAGCGTTTGATGCGTTTCTCGCGGATGTCCTGCACCAGGAAGGCCAGGGCCAGGAGGCCCATGATGAAGGCCGAGTAGTAGGTTATCTGCGGGTGGTTGGCGTTGAGCTGAAGCATGGCGAAGAGCGACATCAGCGCCGCCCCGCTGAGGTATTTGCCGCGGTAGGCCATTATCAGCGCGCCTATTGTAGGCGGCACATATGTCAGCGTGACGAATTTCCAGATATGGCCGGCGCCGATGATGATGATGAAGTAGGACGAGAGCCCCCACCCTACGGCGGCGATGAGGGCGTACCACCAGCGCATGCGTAGGCAGTAACACATTATCAGCATGCCGAACATCATCATGAACAGCAGGTTGGACGGCGCGGGCAGGCCCAGGCCGTAGACGCTGTTGAGCCATGTGAACAGCGAGTTGGAGGGATATGAGGGCGAAATCTGGAAGGTGGGCATACCCGAGAAGAGCGAGTTTGTCCACAGTGCCTTCTCGCCCGTCAGCTCCTCGTAGGCGCGGGCTTCCTCGCCGTTGGCGGCGCCCTGCTGCATGTCCTGCTGCTGGAGCGTGTCGCCGTTGAAGTTGTTGGGGACGAAGAAGAGCACCGAAACCAGTGCCATCACCGCCATGGAGACGAAGAATCCCCACACCTGGGGCTTGCTGAACCAGTCGGCGAGGGAGGATTGAAGTTTGGCTATTTTGGTCATTGTAAAGTAAACGGGTGTCGTTTATGGGATGTTTTGGATGTTCGGGATGTTTTGGGTGTCAGCGCAGAAACCTGTCGCCGAAGAGGAGCCGCAGGTAGGCCGTGGCCACCTCCGGCGCGGCGAATTTACGGGCCATGGAGGCGTGCTGTGCCTGACGGTCGGCGGGGTTTTCAAGGGCTTCGGTGAGGGCATCTGAGAGTGCCTGCGCGTCGCTGTCGCGGATAAAGCCGTTGACGCCGTCGGTGACGATGTCGGCCTGTCCGCCGTGGCCCGTGGTGACGGCCATGGCTCCGGCGCTGATGCCCTCGACGAGAGTTCCGGGCAAGGTCTCGTACCGCGATGTCGACAGCACTGCCGAGGCGTGGCCGTAGACTGAGGCCAGCCGGGCCTTGTCGGTTATGGTGCCGAGATGTCGGTACGGCATTTTCAAGTCCTGCAGCAGCGCGGGCTCGCGTATCTCGCCGAAGAGGACGGCTACGGCGTCGGGGACGCGCCCGGCCGTGCGGTTTAGTGTCTCGATGGCCAGCGGAAGGTTCTTTATGGGGTCGTCGAGACGTGCCGCGCCCATGACGATAAGGCGCCCTTCGGGCAGATGCAGCTCGCGGCGCGAATACTTGGGTTTCGGCGTGAAATCTTCGACGGGGAAGGCGTTGGGGATGACGGTAAGGTCGCTGTCCTCCATAAGCATGCTCCGGCGTGCGCATCCGGCCAGCCAGTTGCTGACGGCGACGAACTTGATTTTGCTGCCGGGGCCGTCGTAAAGCTTCTTCTTGCGGTCCTCGATGGAACTGCTGAGGTCCTTGCGGTGCTTGCCGCCGTCGATGAGCGGGCAGTTGCCGCAGTGCTGTCCGGCCATGTAGCGCGTGCACGTGCCGGCATGGTGGCATACGCCGGTCATGTTCCACATGTCGTGCATGGTCCAGGCCACGGGGATGTCGCGTGCGCACAGACGGGCCACGCTGTCGAGGCTCATCATGCCCTGGTTGACCCAGTTGAGGATGATGGCGTCGGAGTCGAGCACCCACGGATGTTTCTCGACGGGGATGCCGAAGCGCCCTATCGAGATTTTGAAGACGGTGTCGCGGTTGAAGCCGTTGTGCAGCCAGATGTCGGCATGCTCGGCGAGGAAGGCCGTGCGGACGGCCATCGGACTGCCTACGGTGTCGACACGCGGGTTGGCGGTCTGTTTGTCGACGACCACCATGCGGGCGTCGACGCCGAGGTTGCAGAGGGCTTTCATCAGCCGGTAGCTCACCACCGACGCGCCCCCTTTGGTGTCGCTGTGATTTATTAGCGTTATTCGTTTCATATATTCAGGCCGTTTATCAGGCCGTTTTGTGTCTGCGGCGGAGAGGCAGACGTATTTTTTCGAATCGCATCACTGTCAGCACGTAGACTGTCAGGATGACGGCGCGGATGGCCCAGTTGGCCCACGGGTACGGCGTGACCAGCACATACATGCCCAGCACGTACAGCACGGCGGCGACGGCGAAGTAGGCGAAGATGCGCTTCAGGGGATAGCCTATGGGATATCTGGCGCGGCCGACGAAGTAGCTCGACACCATCATCGTGGCGTAGCAGGCGAAGGCCGCCCAGGCGCAGCCCATGTAGCCGTAGCGGGGCACTAACAGGGCGTTGAGTCCGATGGTGACGGCGAGGCCGAGGAGCGAGAAGTACATTCCCCACACTGTCTTGTCGGTAAGCTTGTACCACAGCGACAGGTTGAAGAAGATGCCGAAGAAGAGTTCGGCCATCATGATTATCGGCACAACCTTCAGGCCGCTGAAATAGCGTGGCGAGATGAAGTATTTGAGGATGTCGAGGTAGAAGATTACCCCCATGAAGATGAACAGGCCGAAGATGACGAAAATCTTCATGGCGTCGCGGTAGGCCTGCAGTTTATGCTCGCCGCGCTCCTTGGCCTGGGCGAAGATGAAGGGTTCGTAGGCGAAGCGGAAGGCCTGGATGAACATCACCATGACGATGGCAATCTTGTAGTTGGCGCCGTAGATGCCCAGGCCTTCCATGGCCTCGGCGGGGTCGGAGACGAGGCCTGGATAGAGGATTTTGTCGATGGTCTGGTTCATTACGCCGGCCACGCCCAGCACTAACAGCGGCGCCGAATAATTCAGCATCTGACGCAGCAGCTTTGAGTTGAAGCGCCAGGCAAAGCCGTGCAGCTCGGGCCACAGCATCAGCAGGGTCACTATCGAGGCTATGAGGTTGGCCAGGAAGATGTAGCCCACGCCGAAGGACGGGTCGTAGAACCAGCCGACGGCGGCGGGATGCGACTTCATCAGCGCCGGGCACAGCAGGATGAAGAAGAGGTTGAGGCCGATGTTGACAGCGATGTTGACGATGCGCAGGGTGGCGAAGCGCACGGGGCGCTTGCGGTAGCGCAGGTAGGAGAAAGGCAGGGCGGTGAAGGCGTCGATGGCCACGCAGAAGGCCATTATCATCACGTAGGACGGATGGCCGTCGCACTCCATCCAGTGCGTGACAGGCTGTATGAAAACGGAGACGAGGACGACGAACAGCGTCGAGGTCACTGCCAGCGACGTCAGCGCCGTCGAGTAGACCAGCATAGGGTCCTTCCACCTGTCGTGGTTGGCGAAGCGGAAAAAGCCGGTCTCGAGGCCGTAGGTGAGGATGATGAGGGCGAGGGCCACGACGGCGTAGACATACGTCACCACGCCGTATTCGGCAACGGGGAAGCAGATGGTGTACAGCGGCACCAGGCACCAGTTGAGAAAGCGCCCCACTATCGAACTCACGCCATAGATGGCCGTGTCCTTCATCAGTGATTTTATCGCACCCATTGTAAGAGTTTAAGCAAGTGTATGATGTTTTGCCTGTTGTTCTGAAGCAGGGATGCACCCTGGTGCATCCGCAGATAATATTTATCGGTCGGTTGGCGGATGTTCCGGGGAGCATCCCTACAACCGGTATGCTGCCGGGGCAGGGTCAGTCGTCCTCGAAGGAGAACAGCCCCTGGACGTCCGTGCGGTTGACGCCGAGGTGGCGGAAGGCCAGGTCGGTGGCGGTACGGCCCTGCGGCGTGCGGTTGATGAAGCCTTCCATAATCAGGTAGGGCTCGTAGACCTCCTCGACGGTGCCGGGGTCCTCGCCGAGGGCGGTGGCGATGGTCTTGATGCCCACGGGGCCGCCCTTGAACTTGTGGATGATTATACCGAGCAGCTTGTTGTCGATTTCGTCGAGTCCGTAGCTGTCGATATTGAGGGCTTCGAGGGCCACGCGTGCTATATCCTCGTCGATGGCGCCGGAGCCTTTGACCTGGGCGAAGTCGCGCACGCGGCGCAGCAGGGCGTTGGCGATACGTGGCGTGCCGCGGCTGCGGCGGGCTATCTCGTGGGCGGCGCTGTCGCTGATGGCGGTGTTGAGCAGGCGCGCCGAGCGGCGGATAATTCGCTCCAGGACCTCATGGCTGTAGTATTCGAGGTGGCTGGAGATGCCGAAACGTGCGCGCAGGGGTGCCGTCAGCAGGCCCGAGCGGGTGGTGGCGCCGATGAGGGTGAACGGGTTGAGGGTGAGCTGCACCGACCGGGCGCCGGGGCCCTTGTCTATCATGATGTCGATGCGGTAGTCCTCCATCGCCGAGTACAGGTATTCCTCCACCACGGGGCTGAGGCGGTGTATCTCGTCGATGAAGAGCACATCGTTGGGCTCGAGCGAGGTCAGGATGCCGGCCAGGTCGCCGGGTTTGTCAAGGACGGGTCCGGAGGTAATCTTGAAGCCCACGCCGAGCTCGTTGGCGATGATGCCGGAGAGCGTGGTCTTGCCCAGGCCGGGAGGGCCGTAGAGCAGGATATGGTCGAGGGCCTCGCCGCGCATGCGGGCGGCCTGGACGAAGACTTTGAGGTTGGACACTATCTTGTCCTGGCCGGCGAAACTCTCGAACCGGTTGGGACGCAGGGCGCGCTCATAATCCTTGTCGCTCTCGGCGGCGGCGTTGCGTATGTCGTATTCTTCGTTGTCCAATATGCTGAGTTTTATCGGATTGTCATTGTCGGTCAGTCGGCAAGGAGGGCTGTCACCGCTCCGGCTATCATGTCGGGCGTCACGGCCTGCATGCAGGGCGGAACCTCGCCTTCCCCTACCCTGCGGCACGGCTTGTTGCCGAAGATGCTGCACGGGCGGCAGTCGAGGCTGTTGTCCTGGAGGAAGACATGGCGCTGCCCCGGACGGCATGTCACCGGCCCGAAGCCGGCGGCAGGGTGCGTGGCGCCCCAGATGCTGACGGAGGACGCGCCCGTGGCGGCGGCGAGGTGCATGTTGCCGGAGTCCATGCTCACCATGACGTCGAGGTCGGCCATCAGCGCTATCTCTCCGGCAAAGCCGAGCCCTTTTCCGGCCACCACGGTGGCGCGGTCGAGGTCGTGGGCGAATACTTCGAGCTCCGGAGCCTCGTCCCGTCCGCCGAAAAGGAAGATGCGGAGACCCGGATTGGCATCATGCAGTTTTTTTGCCGCCAGGTGCAGCTGCCCGATTGGATAGACCTTCGCGGCATGGGCGGCGGAGGGCGCTATGCCCACCCATTTCTCGCCTTCTTTTTTGGCGGGGATGTCGTGCTGTGTGTACTGCGACCGGTCGACCGGCAGCGGGGACAGCTCCCCTACCCTGTAACCGGCCTTCTCGAGGGCCCGTGCGTAACGCTCGGTGGTCGGGCTTATAGCCTTTGCGCGTGCCGCCCCTTTGGCCGTGAGGGCCCGCTTGGCGGCGCGGGCCTTGTCGAAGACGGTGACACGTGCCCCGCCCATGCGCAGCAGGTTGCGCACGACCTTCGAGCGCAGGACGTCGTGCAGGTCCACGAAGTCGTCGCAGTTGATGTCGCGGGCAAGCTGCAGCAGCCCAGTCGGCCCTTTGTGCCGCCCCTTGGTGTCGGCGGCCAGCAGAGTCAGGTTCTGAGGCTTCTGCGTGGCCAGACCGGTAAAGGCTTTCTTTGTGACGAGCACGAAGTTCACCTCGGGATACTCGCGGCAGGCGGCGTACAGCAACGGCAGGGCCATCGCCACGTCACCGAGGGCCGACAGGCGCATCACGGCCACACGGCGGCGCTGAGGTGCGCCGACGGCAGCTTCGGGGTGTCGTGTCTCAGCCGTCATTTCCTGGCGTAGAGGACGGGATTGGTGTCGGCGTCGTTGTACATCTTCATCTGGCGGTAGACCTTCATGTACTTGCGGCCGGCGGCGATGTCGTCGAGGAGCG
Source organism: Muribaculaceae bacterium (assembly GCA_051890455.1). Lineage (GTDB taxonomy): Bacteria > Bacteroidota > Bacteroidia > Bacteroidales > Muribaculaceae > CAG-873. The sequence continues at coordinate 13,942 of JBJFEE010000081.1, read as the reverse complement.
AGTCGATGGCCTCGGTGAGGTCGGCGCACTGTTGCTCGAGGATGTCGAGCTTGGCGCGGCACTTGTCCAGATGCGCCTTGTCGGCGTCCTTGCGCTCGGTCTGCTCCTTCATGTGGTAAATCTTCAGCGCCAGGATAGACAGGCGGTCGAGGGCCCATGCCGGGCTCTCGGTGTTGATGGTGGCGTCGGCCAGCACCTTCACGTCAGCGTATTTGTTGCGGAAGTACGTGTCCAGCTCTTCCACCATGTCCGTGCGGTCCTGATTGCTGCGGTCGATGCGGTGCTTCAGCTCCATACCGGCCACCGGGTTAATCTGCGGGTCACGGATAAGGTCCTCCATGTGCCACTGCGCGGCATCAATCCAGTTCTTGTGGTAAAGTGTCTGCTCAATCGACCCCTCGGCATACGCCTTGGGGCACGGAGTGTCTATGCAGTCAGTCTTGTGATAGTCATCAGTAGCGCGTTCAAAAATCCTGTACGCTTCCTCTGCGAATTTCATCCTATTAAAATATTAGTGTATAAAATATCAGTCTACAAATTTAGACAAATTCCCGCAGAAAATACCATCCCCTGCCAGGAATTTTCATATTGATGATTTTAGGCTGACAAAATGTGGAATTATATGTCAAAATTTTTTTTATCCCGGAAAGATTTGTTATATTTGACGTGACCTTTTATAACTCAATCATATCACTGAAAAATCAGACTCTCACGCCTTATATTAGAATCCGAGATAAAGCACTTTATTCCAACCTCCAAAAACCAATAAGTACTTAAGCGCGTGTATATTTCCCACACATTCTTTGCAAAAAGCTATCTGGCAACATATTTATTATAAGTTCATTGTATCGTGGCAGCCATCATGACTACGGCCTTATTCCAATTGACGGGAATAATCTGTTGATAACTGAAAAAAGCATAAATAAAAATTATTCATCCATTACAAGCATTAACCCTTAAATAAAACCGGCTATGATTACATTACAATGCCCTCATTGCTCCGCTGCCCTGGGAGTAAATGAAATCAGCGAACAAAAGGTTTTGACTCGTTGCCCGAACTGTCATAGGCTCGTACTTTTAGTTGATGAAGGAGATGGATACTTTTCCTTGAACAAGCTTCGGGAATATAAATGTAAAAAATGCGGTAACGAATTTGCCTATGATGGACGACCAGAGGCAATTCGATGTGAGAAATGTGGTGAAACTTATGTTACGTCCGAATATGGCGATTACATGATTGAAACTTCAACCTTTATAAAGGGAGAAGCTGACGGATTTGAATATAATAAAAAAGAAGACAAACTAATCCAGGCACGCAATGCCTGGAGAAAAACTTCGAAATGGGTAAGAGCTGCCGCTTACACTCTAATTGTCGGTATAATCGTTCTGCTTGTCGGTTTATATATAGATTCCCTTCCGCCGGATATTCTGGCATCGAAAGCTTATGCCGATAGTTATAGGTTCTGGACTGAATTCAGACAAAAGAATCCTTTAAATCTTCAGATAGCCGCCATCAACAAGTATGATGACGGCAGCTACAACGTTCTTGTTTCGGAACCATCCGAAGATGTCAGTGAAGAAGACCTGAATAAAGTATTTAAAAAATATAATTCAAAGTTACGGACATATCAGGCCGTTACGGGATATGACGGATGGCTGAAAGACGCAGTTATCTCATTCAATGACATCGAAGAATCCAAAATCCCGGATATGACAAAAGATTTGTTCAAATTGTTATATGGAACAGATTACAAAGCCGAGATGCTAAATTTTTCGGAAATCCCGACATTTACCGCTTATTCCCGTAATGATTTGAATATACAGGTTACCGAGGAGGAACTGAGGTCGTGGCTACTTGAAGGCGAAGAAACTTTCGCTACATCAAACAGTTCGGATTATGCCCCATTGGATGAACTTATGAACGCAGATGCTCCGGATGTATATTATAGCAAAAATCCGGGCTTTGTAGTATGGATATTGCTTGATGGCCAGAACGATTCAATTGATTTCAAAATCAAGTCCAGAATCTTTGCTTTGGATTCAGATTTAGTCCTCGGTGCAATTAAAAAGAACCGCAGGGTGGCCATAATAGGTCGTGAAAGGCAAGAATCTTTGTGGGATCTCCCGCCGATGCGAAGCGAGACATTGAGCATACTGGCATCGACCGGAGAGGACGAACTGCAACAAAGTTACGAGCGTACAAGGCTTTTGGCTGGAAAAATGAATGGAAAAGACGGAGGAAAAGACTGGGCTCCAATTCTTTTAAGCAACGCGCTGTGGCATACCGAATATGGCAATCTTTTGAACACTACGGACCAGATGCTCAAATCATGGTCCGAGAACGGTGATATAGAATACGAAAGATTCGACTACCCTAAGCCGGTATATTGGGCATTTAAAGATGGTGCGTTGAAAGATATCGGGACAAATCAGCTTACCTATAACTGGAATACCGAAGGCGTAGGTTATGTGGTGGATGATGGCAAGTATGAAATATATGCATTAAATCGCACTGGGTCATTACCAGTCAGTTATATACCTGGCGAATCTAAAGGTATCAGCGCAAGAGACCCTGTATATCAGGCCGAGGAAATGGCTTATGACTTTTTCTCATCGCTATCCAATACATCTTTGGTTCGGGTTGTTCAATATGCCGCCATGTACCAGATATTCAAAAATATGGATATATCACTAACGAATGAAGTGGATGTGGAAGGCATGTCCCCCGTTGTAACACAGGAGATGTATAATAGTACTTCCGCATTTGTCAACAATATCAGATATTACAACAAGGAAAAATACACAAAGATTTTTCTTAAACATTTCGGAGAAAAATACGGTGTGAATTTGAATCATGAGAAATATTCTTCTTTTTCGAATAGTTATAAGACTCTTTGTAATTACAAAGATGATTATCTAACCCCTGATAACGTTAATAATTTTATCAGTTCAATAAACTATTTTCGCAATACTCCTGATAGCATATTGAGATATTACAATGACATTTATATGACATTAGAGATTGTTGATTCGTTGAACGGAGCTCTTTCTCCGGTAGATAATGATGAAACGTTTATAAAATCACTTTCTAATTATTTGGCTGACGGCAATATTGATAGTGTGGTATATACAGAGGATTTGTTTTCACAGGTCAGGGATAGCATACCAATTTCAGTCGGTGGAAAAATAAGATATTTGCCGATTTTGTCAAAAGGTGATAAGGTAGAATTTGCCATTTCGGAATTTAGCCGGTTTATCATGAACCCATATCTGAAAGAGTTTTTCCGCTATTCAAATCCAAAGTCGAGAACATCATATTTCAGAGATCAATATTGCAACGCTAACAAGGGAAGGTCCCGGCAATGGATGAAATGTCCCACTGTCGTCCAATCCTGGCAGGAGAGTGATTCTACTTATGCGGAGGGTGGTCATAATTTGAACTCTAAAGTTACATCGTTTAGGGTTAACAAGGCGCTAAAAAAAGGCGAGGTAAGAGAGGTTGAGATTAATGGTAAAATCCTGTATGAGGTGTCACCTTCCGATTTACGTGCAGGTGTTACGTCTCAGTCCTACTTACGCAGAGTAGGGCGTTTAGGAGATACTTCTTTGGATGGTGTCGGGACTGTTGTGCGTGCGCGAAAAAGTGTGATACCGACCACGGCACGAGCCGTGCGTGGAGCATCAAAAGAGCATTTAAAAATAAATGCGACAGCCAAAGGCTATGAAATTGACGGAAAAACTTTATCGTGGTCCGATTTACTGGATGAAGTGTCAGTGCGAATTACAAACGGGAAAGGTGATTTGCCCTTTGTTGAAATTGAGACAACTAATTTCAACAAGGCCGGAGTTGAAGTACAGGCGATGATTGACGGAATATCATACAAGATGCCTCGTGGAGCCGGTTATCAGATGCCGTTGTCTAAGTTCGATATGGCAAACTATACAACCGAAATCCAGGGAGACCGAGCCATAATCAAAATACCAATAAAGTCTGGAAAAATTGATTTCACGACTTCTAAAGTATCAGACAAATCCTTGAATAACGGCGTTAAGGTACAGCAAAACTTAACGATTAAAGAGGGTGCTGTGGTATTTAATGTCCCTAAAAGCCGTCTGAATGAGTTTATGACTGTCATTAAGGAATACCTTCGCAATATCAATGAACGGTGGAACCAGTTCCATCTGCAAAGAAGAATGAGGATGCGTGGTCTGGATCCCATGGATATCAAGGAAAGTACTTATCTGCGTATTGCTAAAAATAATAAGAAATATAAACTGGATAACTATGTTTGGTATATTCAAGAAGAAAAAACTGCATGAACGCGTATTGATATTGAATGCTATTCCGTATACAGAGTCTCAGTTTAAGGCGCTTTCTATTGCGGACACGTCCGACTTCATCAGGTCGTTAAATATTAATTCTGATGGCGATATTGATGGCGCATGGAATAAATATAAGCCGGTCGCATCCATGATTCTTCAAACCTTACAACGACTTGAAGGTAAGGGCGCGACTGTCGTTTATTCCATGTCTTTGCAAGACATAGCAGATAAAGCATGCGGTTTCGATATAATCGTGCTGATAGCGCATCATTCGGACTCGTCCGATGAGATTGAAATAGATGGCACCTTGGTTGATACCAAAGCTTTTGTAAATGCCTTTCCGCCAGGTATGAAGGGTATCGTTGATTTGACGTCCTGCTACTCGTCATATCTCATTCCAAAGTTGAAACTGCGCAATCCGGATTGTAAATTTATCGGAATTGCAACATCTACTTCTCTAAACTACAGACTGTTTCTTTTAGAAGAGACCATCCAAAAACTTATTTCAAAAAGAGCAGAGGATTATAAGAATGCATTGTCGCTGACTTTGTCCGAAATTGCAAAGGCTAATCCAGGTAACACGGGCAATCAGGTTTTGCTTTCGTCGGACGACATGATTCAGCCTACAGATAGAGATACAACAGAGGGCACCACCCAAGCGAAATCTTCTGCGAGGAACCTTAATAACGTCAAATTAGGGAGTGAAAGGCTGAAATCAACTGTTTTCGCCCCGGCCGAAGTGAACAAGGGACAGGATTTTCTGGTTCAGATTTTTATCCATGCTGACTTGCAAACTGAAGAGGTGACCTTTACGGCTAATCTGATTGATGAAGATGCAACGGTAAGGAACAGTAAGTCTTTGTCTTTCCAGTTGCGGGAAACTGATAAAATTGAATTTCAGTTGATGCAAATACCTAAGGAAACAGATGATTTTGAAATAGAAAAGGATATTAAAGGATTTGTATGGAACGGTGAATCAGCTGGCGTAGAGTTTGTCGTTTCTGTCTCTAAGGCATGTACAAAAGAGTCGTTTATAGGCAAGATTAAAATTGCAGTCAATAAAATGCCGATGGGCGACATCATGTTCAAGACAAAAATAGTTGAAAAGGCCGGTAGCAAGGTTGAGCATGCCGACTTATCCTTTAATGCCTTCGACCGGGAAAAAGTTTCTGACTTGTCTAAACAACGTTTAATATCACTACTCAATAGCACGAAAGAAAGATATAAGCAATCGGGTTCTTATGAGGAGAGAGACATGGACATGTGCGACAAATGTATAGAAATATTAAATCGTACGGACAGGGCTAAAAATCAAATATTCAAGGTTTTTATCAGTTCTACTTCTGATATGAAATCGTATCGTCTTGTCATCAAACAGCAAGTCGATTCTTGCGAGATGTACGCTGACATGTACGAACGCTGGGGTCAAGGCAACGATTATCCCCGAGACAAATGTTGTCAGCATGTCATGGATTCCGACATATTCGTGGGCATATTGGGCTCTCATTATGGTTTTGTCGAGCCAATTTGGGGACTGTCTATGACCGAGATAGAATACAGAATAGCCGAACATTGCAAAATACCAATCCTCATTTATATTGAAGAAAACTGGAAGAAAGACATAGACGAATTTAAAAATAATCCGGAACAATGTTCAAGTGTTGCCGCTCAGGAAAAATTAATAGATGAATTGAGCCATAACCGTTTGGTCTATTTTTTCAATAATGAAACCAAGCTGGCAACACAGGCACTCGCAGAATTATTAACACTCAAATACAAAATACAAAATGAAACTATTGAGAGATAGATTTGATATTCTTTTGGAAAAGGCAAAATCCGGCAATGCTAAATCTCAATACCGTTTGGCAAAATGGCTTAGCAAAGGGTTCCTGGTAGAGAAAAATCCTGAAGCCGCCAAATATTGGGCTTTCAAATCCGTCAATGCCGGTTACATGAAAGCAGGCAAACTTTTATCAGGGCTATGAATTGCCTACTTTACTATATCTAACGATTGCCAAATTCCCATAAAAATCCTTCAATACAACGACGCCCGCCGAATTTCGGCGGGCGTCGTGAGCTATGTGGGCTGGTGGTTTGGTTTAGCGGATGAGGATTTTGCCGGACTTGTTGCCCTGGCGGCGGAGGTAGAGGCCGGGGGCGAGGGGGGCGCCGGCGGTGGGGGCGGGGACGCGGATGCCCTGGAGGGTGTAGTACTCAACGGGGGCGTCGGCGGTGTCGGCGGTGATGTCGCTGATGCCGGAGGTCTTGTCGGTGACGGCGTAGGCGGCGAGGCCGTTGCCGGGGCTGTAGACGTAGACGTTGGTGACGCCATCGCCCATGGGCACGGCTACGGCGGGAGCGGCGCTGGTGCTGGACTCGGTGTTGCCGAGGCCGCCGGCGGGGATGGTCCAGCCGTATTTGAGGTCGCTCATGTCGGCGTTGCCGTGGACGGCGAGTTTCCATTTGGTGTTATTGCCGGCAGAGGCGCTGCTGTAGGCCAGCATCTCGCTGCCGCCGACAGTGAAGCGACAGCCGCCGTTGTTGACGCAGTCGGTGTGGAGGACGTCCTTGTCAGCGGAGTTGCCGAGCTGGCCGACGATGTTCATTTTCAGGCCTTCCATGCGGTAGAGGGCGAAAGCTGTCGAGCTGCCGTCGACATACACCTGCAGGGGGCTGACGGCGTGTACGTGCGGGGCGACGGCGAGGTGCGAGACAGAGGCGTCGGCGGTGGCGTAGGCCGAAATCTCGCGGCGGTCGCAGGTGCCGACCTTACCGTTTGTGACGGCCCAGCGGGCTATGTACGAGCCGTTGGAGATGGCGGCGAAGACGTACCAACGGTCCGAGTCGACGTCACCGTATACGCCGACGTGGTCGATGCGGCCCTCGGTGGAGAACTCGCCCAGGCTCTTCAGCGAGCCGTCCTCGAGGTTGACTTTGAAGAGGCGCACGGGGTTGTTGGAGGCGTTGAGGGTGAGGTTGCTGATGATGACGTTGCCTTTTTCGTCCGTGAAGACGTCGTTGCAGGGGTAGTAGCTGCACTTGCCCGAGTCATCGAGTCTGATGTCGCGGATGTGAGCGCCGGTGGCGGCGTCATATTCGGCCAGGTAGATGTCGGCGGATGAGGAGTTTGACTTGCGGCCGCTGATGTAGACGTTGGTCTTGTTGGCCGTCATGCCGCGGTTGAACGAGCCCTTGGACTCGACGGGGAAGTTGGAGTAGGGGGCATGTGCCGAGCGCAGCCACAGGTTTTCGATGCTGAGGTTGTCTTTCTCGGCATAGGATGCCTGGTCCTTGACGGGGATGTAGCCCTCCTCGTAGTCCGATGACGTGCGCGCGGGAGCGGTGAACGTAGCCGCCGGGGTGGTGTAGGGGCGGCGCTTGGACTGCAGGGCTGACACGCGCCACCAGCACTTGGCCTCCGAGGGGACGTACAGCGGCTTGAGGTTGACGCTGTGGCTGGTGCCGGTGAGGCCTTCCTTGGTGTATACGACCTTCGAGAAATTCTCGTCGGTGGCGATGTCTATGGTATAGGTGGCATCGGCGGCGGCTGTCCAGCTGAAGGTTACGTCGAAATCCTCCACGGCGCTGCCGTCGGCTGGAGCGACCAGCGAGATGGCGTCCGACTCGTTGTCGAGGTAGTTGGTGATGGCGGGCTTGGACTCGAGGCCGTAGCCGTCATAGACGCAAACGGCGTACCAGTATTTGTTCGTGTCGACCACCGACGGGTCGAGGGTGAAGGATGTGCCGTAGGTCACGCCCTGCAGGTAGGCGCCGTCAAGGCCGTCGGCTCCCGAGGCCAGCTGTACCGACTTGGCCTGGGGCACGGCGTAAACGCTGTAGCGGATGATGGCGCCCGGTCGGGCAGGGGAGGTGGCCGACCAGCTGAGGGTGTTGCCGCTGAGTTTCAGCCCTGCGGGAGCGCTGTAGACGGGGGCGTCCTTCCATGTCACGGCGGGAACGAGCGAGGGATTGGTGTAGGTGTGCTCGGTGAGGTAGTCGCCCAGGCCGGTCATGTAGGGGCCGCTGATCCATTTGGTGCTGTACCAGATGACGCCGCAGCCACCGTTATCGGTGTTTTCGCGGGTAATCTGTACCTGCTTTGCCAGTTCGCTCCAGCCGGTCTCGGTGTTGCCGCCGATGTATGTCGACGATCCGGGCTGGTCGCCCATGCGGTAGTTGGCGACGGAAACGTACAGATGACGGTTGAACTTGGTGCACACCTTGTCGTACCACTCGGTGAGAGGTCCGAAAGGTGCCGTGGCATGGGTCGTCTGCCAGTACTGCTGCGGCGAGAGGAAGTCGATTGTGCCGTCGTGGAGCCATGCCAGCGGGTCGCAGTAAATCTGGCCGTACATCCAGTCATTGGAGATGATGGCGGGCTTGCCCACGCCGTATTTGTCGCCCGAGGCGCCGGCGACACCGGCCGGGCCGATGCCGAAGCGCATATCGGGACGCGCGGCCTGGATTTCGTCGTAAAGTTCCTTGACGAAGGTGTTTACGTTGTTGCGGCGCCAGTCGGCAATCGACATGCCGCTTTTGCTGTTCTGCCACATCTCGTAGTCGCCGGCCGTAGCGTCCTCGGGCGTGCCGCCGCCGGGATAGAAATAGTCGTCGAAGAGCATGCCGTCGATGGCGTAGTTGGTGTAAATCTCCTTCATCACGTCCAGACAGTGGCGACGGGCGTCCTTATGTGCGGGATTGAAGACCGTGTAGTTGCCGACCTGCAGTAACCAGCCGTCGTTGCGCCATTTGTTATCCCACGCGGTGGTGAGCTGCTTGATATTTGTGGCGTTGGAGGACAGGCGGAAGGGATTGACCCAGGCGTAGCATTCCATGCCGCGTTTGTGGCATTCCTCGAGGACGAAGGCCAGGGGGTCCCATCCGGGGTCTTTGCCGCGGGTGCCCGTCAGCGCCGACGCCCAGGGCTCGTAGCTCGACTTGTAATAGGCGTCGGCCAGAGCGCGCACATGGAAGCACACGCCGGTGAAGCGGGCCTTGTGGAGCTTGTCAAGGTAGTTGGTAATCTCGGATTTGGCGTTCTTGACGGCCGTGGCCGATGTGCCTTTGGAGGTATTGTAGTAGGGGAAGTCGATGTTCATGCCGGCTATCCATGTCGAGCGGAATTCGCGCTTGGGCGACGCCGCCAGCATGGTTACAGCGGCAAGAACGAGACTCAATGTCGTTGTAATGAATTTTTTTCTCATGGCAATTTATCGTGATGTGAAAATTATCGGTAAAAGTGGTATGTCAGGGCGTAAAAAGCAAAAAAAATAGAGCGTGTAAACGCACACGCTCTGCAAAGTTAGTTCAAATTTTTATTTTTTGGCTCCTTCGGACGAAATTTGTGGCCCGTCGCCCTCAGGAAAAAGGCCAGGAAGAGGGCCGCGGCCGTCAGCAGGCTCACCGAGAAGCTCAGCACGATGCCGTAGACGCCCCATCCCGCGGTGAAGCAGAACATGTATGTGACGGGCAGGCCGACGACGACGTAGCTGAAGAACGAAATCCACAGCATGGGCTTGACCCGGGCCGTGCCGCGCAAGGCGTTGGCAAAGGTCACCTGGGTGGCGTCGCCGAACTGGTAGAGCACCAGCGGCGTAATCAGCGACAGCGCCAGTGCCAGCACCTTCGGGTCGTCGGTGAAGGCGCCCATGATGGCACGCCCTCCGAAGATGAAGGTCAGCGATGACAGTATCATTATGGCCAGGATGATGTGGTATCCCGCCCAGGCGCGGCTGCGCATGGCGGCGCGGTTTCCGGCGCCTGCGGCATTGGCCACGCGCACCGAGATGGCCGCTCCGGCCGAGTAGTAGATGCAGAAGCCCAGAGTGCCCGTAATCACCACAATCTGATAGGCGGCGAGGGGAATGGTGCCTAATTCGCCCACCCAGATGGCGGCGATGCCGAAGGAGGCTGTCTCGAAGCACATCTGCATGGATACGGGCAGCGATGTAGCCACGATGAGGCGCACGTCGGCGAAGGTGAGCCGGGCCCTTCTGAAGCCGGGGCGGTAGAGGCGTCCGCGGCGCGAGGCGGCGAAGTACCATATCATGGCCACGCAGATGACCACGCGCGAGGCCAGGGTGCTGATGCCGGCGCCGGTGAGACCCATTTCCGGGCAGCCGCCCACGCCATAGATGAGCAGCCAGTTGCCCAGAACGTTGAGGACGTTGCCGCCGAGGATTATCCACATTGGCGCGAGCGTGCTTTCGATGCCGAAGCTCCATTGCTCGAAGACGTTGAAAAGTGTCAGCGGCAGCATGCCCGCCAGGGCCAGCAGGAAGTAGGGGCGTATGAGCGGCAGCAGCTCGACGGGCTGTCCGAGGTTGTCAAGGCACAGATACAGCACGCCCATCACCGTCATTGTCAGCAGGGCGAAGACAGTGTTGACGATGGCCGCCGACCGCACCAGGGCGCCCGAGCGGTCGTGTTCGCCGCGGGCGAAGAGTGCGCCGACAAGGGGAGTCAGACCCATCGTGAAGCCTATGCAGGCCAGGATGGCCACGTTGAATAGGTTGTTGACGAAGGATGCCGAGGCCAGTGCCTCGGTACTGTACCGTCCCACCATGATGTTGTCTGCGAAGCCCGTTGCGATGCTGCCCAGCTGTCCCGCCAGAATAGGTCCTGCAAGCCGTAGAATAGTGCCGTATTCGCGGTTTCGTGTCATATCAAAAAAGAGGTTGTGTCATAATCTTGCACAACCTCTGGATTTATTGGTTTTTTGTTGTGGGGGAGGGGCCGTTATGACGCGCCCTCCTTAGTCGCGGCTGTCGCCGAAGAAGCGCAGCAGATACAGGAACATGTTGATGAAATCAAGGTAGAGGGTCAGGGCGCCGAGGACGGCAAGGCGGCCGACTGCCTCGCCGGGAGCGGTGAGGGCCATGGTCTTGATCTGCTGGGTGTCCCAGGCGGTGAGGCCTACGAAGATGAGCACGCCGGCGATGGAGATTATCCAGCCCATGGTGTCGGAGTGGACGAAGATGTTCACCAGCGAGGCGATGATGAGGCCGAAGAGGCACATGATGAGGATGCTGCCCCAGCGCGACAGGTCTTTGTTGGTGCAGTAGCCGTAGACGCTCATGGCACCGAATGTGCCGGCGGTGATGAAGAAGGTCTTGGCGATGGATTCGCTTGTATATGCCCAGAAGATGGGGAAGAGCATCAGGCCGTTGATGACGGCGAAGAGCAGGAACAGCGCCATTGCGGCGGGGGTGCTGAGCTTGTTGATGCCGGCGCTGACGCCGAAAACGATGCCGAGCTCGGCGAAAATGAGAACCCACATCGCCCAGCCGTTGGCGGCGAAGAAGTTGATTACGCTGTCGCTGCCTGCGCAGAAGAGCGAGGTGAAGGCGGTGACGAGCAGACCGAGGGTCATGGTCAGGTAGACGCGCTTCATCACGTTGCTTACCAGTGAGCCTGTGACATACTGGGGCTGCTGGTTGTACTGGCCGTACTGTTGGTTGTTGTACTGGTTGTATTGCATAGAATTTGAGGATTGAGTATTGTCTTTAACTATTAACAATCAGAAGTTACATGCGTTCGGGCACCTTGATGCCGAGGAGCGACATTGCGGTGCGCACAACACGTGCCGTCTGCTCGCTCAGCGCCAGGCGCAGGCTGCGCACGGCGGCGTCGGGCTCGTGCAGAATCTGATGGTCGTGGTAGAAGGCGTTGTAGCCCTTTACCAGGTCGTAGGCGTAGTTGGCAATCATCGCGGGCGAGTAGCTGCGTCCGGCCTCGCTGACAACGGAGGGGAAGGCGGCGAGCTGCTGTATCAGCGCCGTCTCCTTTTCGTCGGGCTGTACACCGCTGTAGTCGACGGGGGTGAAGTCGGCGTTCTTGCGCATGACGGAGCGTATGCGGGCGTAGGTGTACTGGATGAAGGGTCCGGTGTTGCCGTTGAAATCGATTGACTCCTTGGGGTTGAAGGTCATGTTCTTGCGCGGGTCCACCTTGAGCAGGAAATACTTGAGGGCGCCCAGGCCCACCGTCTCGGCTATATCGTCGATTTCGGCGTCGGTGAGGCCGTCGGTCTTGCCCATCTCCTGGGCCACCTGACGGGCCGTGTTCACCATCTCTTCCATGAGGTCGTCGGCGTCGACGACGGTGCCCTCGCGGCTCTTCATCTTGCCCTCGGGGAGCTCCACCATGCCGTAGCTGAAGTGCACGAGGTCCTTGCCCCACTTGAAGCCGAGCTTGTCGAGGAGTATCGACAGTACCTGGAAGTGGTAGTTCTGCTCGTTGCCGACAACGTAAATCATCTTGTCGATGGGGTAGTCGGCGAAGCGCAGCTTGGCGGTGCCGATGTCCTGGGTCATGTACACCGAAGTACCGTCGGCACGGAGCAGCAGCTTGTGGTCGAGGCCCTCGCCGGTGAGGTCGGCCCATACCGAACCGTCTTCCTTGCGGTACATGATGCCCTTCTCGAGACCCTCCATGACCTTGGACTTGCCTTCGAGGTAGGTGTTGCTCTCGTAGTATATCTTGTCGAAGTCGACGCCCATGCGGCGGTATGTCTCGTCAAAGCCGTCGTAGACCCACCGGTTCATGGTCTCCCACAGCTTGCGCACCTCGGGGTCCCTGGCCTCCCATTTGCGCAGCATCTCGCGGGCCTCGAGCATCAGGGGCGAGGCTGCCTTGGCCTCGTCCTCGCTCATACCCTTGGCCATCAGCTCCTTGACCTCGGCCTTGAAGTGCTTGTCGAACTCGACGTAGTAGTCGCCGATGAGGTGGTCGCCCTTCTTGCCGGTGCTCTCGGGGGTGGCGCCGTTGCCCCATTTCTGCCAGGCCAGCATGGACTTGCAGATGTGGATGCCGCGGTCGTTGACGATGTTGGTCTTGACCACGCGGTTGCCGCAGGCAGCCAGAATCTGCGACAGCGAGTAGCCGAGCAGAATGTTGCGCAGATGCCCCAGGTGCAGGGGCTTGTTGGTGTTGGGCGACGAGTATTCCACCATCACCAGGGGAGAGTCCGCGGTGGCGGTGGTGATGCCGTAGTCGGGTGTGGCGGCTATGTCAGCCAGGAGCTTGCTCCAGTTGCCGGCCTTGATGACGATGTTGAGGAAGCCGCCGACGGCATTGGTGGCCTCTACCTCGTCGACGTTGTCCTCCAGCCACTTACCTATCTCGGCGGCCACGACAGCCGGAGCCTTGCGTGCGGCCTTTACCCAGGGGAAGACCACAACGGTCAGGTCACCGGCAAACTCCTTGCGCGTCTCCTGCAGCTGTACCTTGTCGGCGGGAGTGTCCACGCCGTACAGCTCCTTGACAGCCAGGATGACACCCCGGCCCAGTTTCTCCTCTATAGTCATATATCGTAAATTTGCTTGTATTGGATGTTGTGGATGTTATTGATGTTATTGATGTTATTGATGCAATGTATGTGTCTAATCTATCGTATCTCGTATGTATGCGTATCTCGTATGCACCGTATCTTTTGGATACGGCAATCAAACCTTGGTTTAATCCTCAGAACTGCAAAGATACAAAAACTTTGCCAAACCCGCCACCCCCGACAAGATGCCGGCCAAAAAATGAGACGAGAGGCGGATTATTTTGCAAAGAGGATGTGTCAAATTGCGGGAATTTAATGATGTAGGGACATCGCTTTGCGATGTTAAGC